>CAYPDV010000049.1:2946-4554 GCA_964409525.1 uncultured Gemmatimonadaceae bacterium | reverse complement strand
TGGCATAAGTGTTCGTCTCAGTCAGGCAGGGGTCGTGAACCAGATCGTCGGGTCTCCAGCCACGCCAGCCTCTTCCATCGCATTGCGCAGCATTTCCGATTCCGTGAAGGTCCGAGCCGTCTCCAAGTCGTCGAAGTCGTGCCACACCGTCACGTCGTTCGGATCATCTGCCGACTGAAACACGGCATCATCGGTAACTCCCATGCTCCTTCGCTCCTCGTCAACGGAGTCATAAACCGTCTTCCAGGTCGAGTAGTCTTCCACGGAGTGACGTACGAATAGGCGGATCATAATAGCCTTCTGTAGTTGAGGTAAGAGTAAGCGGTATGTTGCGCGTCGATATCTAGGTATGTCGGGTGGATCATGCGGCCGGTGCATCCTAAGCCGCCGCGTGCCAGATCCATCGTTTAGCCTGGCAACCGGTACCTCAGTGATCTCCCGAGGAGTGCTAACAGCCTCATGACCAAGCGAGGCGGCTTTACCGAGACGACTTCTTGCTCGTGGGCCGAGAACAGCATCCCCATCAGCATGAATGATTTGAAACGCTCAGGCGGTAATTTCACTCCTCGCTCGGTCACCAACTGGTGGAATCTCCGGAAGAAACGCTCAAACTCAAGTGCGGGCCTGTGCACATTGATCAACTCTACAGGTACTCGATTCCTGAACGTGTGCGCAGTACCTGCAGGGATGCGGTGTGTCTCGCCAGCGGACACCTGTTTCCACTCGCCTTCGACATTTACCTCCAACACACCCGAGAGCACTTCATAGCTCTCCTCGGCATGGGGGTGGATGTGAAGCGGCGGGGCGTCTCCCGTCGCGGTTTCAATGTGAAAACGCATCTCCAGCAGCTCGCCTTGCGTTTCCTCCGTTGAGCGTGTGATCTCCCAGCGTCCGGGGAAACGGCCGAAATCAAGCACCCGGCTCTGCGCTGTAGTTTCTATGTTTTCCATACAATCCATGCACCGCTCCTCGGACGCCGAGGCACCCTTGCCGGGCACCACGCCCCGGCGCCCGGCAGGACCTCGGTTGTTGCTAGGAGAACATAGGACCGGTCGATTGACCGTCCTACTGAGCTCAGTCAACGTTTGGGTTCGTCGGGTGGAACACGCCGGCTGAATTGCCCCGGTAAATCCACGCGTGTAGGCCGGTAAAGCCCTCCTCTTCTTCAAAGTGCCAGCCCTCTTCTTCGGATGTATTCAGGTTGCGGGGACTGTCCTCGTCATTGAAGATGTTCGGCGGATTATCTTCTTGATCGCCAGGCACTAACCACTCGACGGCGCCGAGAATGAGGTCGTCATCGCGTTGGGGATCGTGAATTTCTCCGGGCTCGGGATTGTAGCTCCCATTGGTAAAGTAGACGAGCACTCCGGGGGCTTCGAGGTCCGTCCCAAATGGGGGCAATATCTTAGCAAAATGGAATCCCATAGCCGGGACATACGGAGAGATGGCAACGTAGCCGTCCTCTCGGGCTGCTTCGATATTGCGGTACTTCTTCGTCGCTTCTCGGACGGCGTTGAGTTCGTGGGCAAGCTCAGCCTTGTCAGCTGCTCCTTTTTGAACTGTTTCCTGCGAAAGCGCCTCTGACGGCTGATCCTCCGGGCCGGTGAG
>CAYPDV010000049.1:0-2846 GCA_964409525.1 uncultured Gemmatimonadaceae bacterium | reverse complement strand
CGCCATCCAGTCAGCTCCAGCCGGTCCGCGTAGAGACGTGCCCGAGCAAACCAGAGCGGCGGATTGCAGAAAGAGAACGATCCCGTCCGAAGCATCTCGTGCGATTCAGCACCGGTCATGCGAAAAGCGTTGCGAGCAGAGTAACCTGCGTTGTTCGCTTAACAGCCTATCGGCCGTCGCGGATGGAGATGGGACGATACTGGGCGGAAACGCGGTATGTCGCAGAATCACACAGGGATGTCGCAGGATCGCACCGCTGCATGAGAACCGAGACCCCAGGGTGTGAGGACGGTGCTGGTGCGGAGGGTGCCGGGCGGCGAGGCGAGATTGGGAGCACTGCCCGCGCTCCTCTCCGTTGCTTTCGATGCTACCTCGAAGCAAACGCTGCCTTACGCACCATAGTCGGAAGGGGCGCACCCGAACTGCTTGCGGAACGCCTTCGAGAAGTGAGAGCGTGAATTGTAGCCGACGGCGTAGGCGACCTCTCCGACGGTGGCCTGCTCGTCCTCTTCTAGAAGCTGGGCTGCCCGCTCGAGGCGGAGGCGCCGTGTCAGTGCGGCGGGCGTTTCGCCGGCCGCGTCCTTAAGGCGGCGCGTGAGCTGGCGGCGGCTGAGGGCCATCTGGGCGGCGAGATCGTCGACGCTGAACGTCGAATCGCCAAGGTGCTCCTCCACTACGGCGACCACCTGCTCCGGAAAGTGAGCGTCGTCCTCAGACGTAATTGTGCCTGTCGGCTCTACATGGACCTCGCGGCTGAATCGCTGGCGCAGCCGCCGACGCGAGGTGAGGAGGCGATCGATGCGCGCCTGGAGTTCGCCCACGTCGAACGGCTTGCTCACGTAGTCGTCGGCTCCGCATTGGAGCCCCTGAATAGCGTCGGGGGTGTCGGCCCTTGCGGTGAGAAGGATGATCGGTGTAGCACCGAGGCTCTCGTCTGCCTTGATTGCCTCGCAGAGCGCATAGCCATCCATTTCCGGCATCATGACATCGGCGAGCACAAGATCCGGCGTGCGCGCGCGAGCAGCCTCCAGGCCTTCTTTCCCGTTCTTAGCTTCCACGATGGTATAGTCGCCTTCCAGATGGCGACGCAGATAAGCGCGCACGTCCGCGTTGTCCTCCACGACGAGCAGGGTTGGCTGCCCCGTGCCGCTCAATTCCCCATTCGTCCTATCGCCAGTATCGGAGTCCGAAGAGAAGGCAGCCGCCTCGGCAGGAAGCGAATCTCCCGCTGGACCCGATATGATGTCTTCACTGGCTTTGTCATCATCCGGCCGCACTTCTTCGCCGCGCGCCTGTTCGATCGGGAGACGCACTGTGAAGGCGGCACCGAAGCCCGGCTCGCTTTCGACGTGAATCGAGCCGCCGTGCAGCTCCACCAGCTCACGCGCTAGCGGGAGCCCGAGCCCGGTACCTTCATGCTCGCGGGTCGTGGTCCCATCCACTTGCTCGAAGCGGTCGAAGATGCGGCGCAGGTCTTTCTCCGAAAGCCCGGGCCCTGTGTCTTTGACCACGATTTCAGCGATGGAATCGTCCGCTCGGTTTACCGTCATCCAGACCTTCCCTCCTTCAGGCGTGAACTTGAGCGCATTGGAAAGCAAATTGCTGACGACCTGCTCCAGCTTTTCGGGATCGAAGCTGGCCGGCAGGGCATTCGTTTCGGAACGAGTACGGAGCGTAATTTGCTTGCGCTCGGCCAGCGGCGCAAAGCGCTGCACGAGCCGTTGCGTGAAATCCACTAGATCACCGGGCAGGCGCTGAAGGTCCATGCGGCCGGCTTCCAGCTTCGTCAGATCCAGGAGCTGACCGATAAGCCGCTGAAGGCGGCGCGCGTTGCGCTGCATGACACGGAGCTGCTCGTGCAGCGGCTCCGGCACACTCCCGAAGACCCCGTCGAGCGCATCGGCCAGCGGCTTGAGGATGAGCGTCAGGGGCGTGCGAAACTCGTGCGAGAGGTTGGCAAAGAAGCGGTTCTTGGCGGTATCCAGTTCGGCCAGCCGTTCGGCCTGCTCCTCGGTCGTGCGCTTTTCCTTGCGAAGCTGCTCTGTGCGACTTGCAACAGTCTGCTCCAGATCGCGCTGGCGACGGCGCAAAGCGCGAACGCGCCAGCGATAAGCTCCGGCGCCGGCCAGTCCCAGCATTAGTAGGCAAAGTAGCAAGAACCAACCCGTCTCGTAATAATACCGAGGGATGGTAAAGGCATATGTTGTAGTCTCCCCGAACGGGCCGTCCGCCAGGCGGGCGCGCACTTCAAAGCGATAGTCGCCGGGCGGCAGATCGACATACCGCGTGAAGCCTTCGTTGCTGTCGGACCAGGTGGTGTTGTGGGGCCTTAGGCGATACGCGTAGCGCACGCGTTGCGGGTTCTTGAAAGCCGTTGCTGCGAACCCGAAGCTCACGGTACGGTCGCCTGCCTCGAAGCGCTGGGAAGACTGCGGCGCGACCTCCTCGAACCCCCGCTCCACGTGGGTCAGCAAGACCTCAGGCGGTGGATGGGAGCGAAATAGCGCCCGGAGGGACATCGCGGTCAGTCCGCGCGGATGTGACGCGTAGAGTGTATCACCGTAGACGGTGGCGCTACGTGTGGTGGTGGCAAGCAGACCGTCGGCGGCGGTAAGGTGGCGAAGCAGCGCGCCGTCTTGCTGGTCGAGCACGTACAGCCCGTCCTGCCCGCCGGCAAAGACGAGGCTATCGCCAGAGAGCGTTACGTCGATCATTGGACGATCTGGCACGGCAGGATTTACGCGGGCCGTATCGCCGGCTGTTTCGACGCGCACCAGGCCGCGATGCCGAAACGCCAGCCAAGCCGTGCCCCGCTTGTCGAATGCCATATAGCGCATCCCGTCCTC
>CAYPDV010000048.1:0-20064 GCA_964409525.1 uncultured Gemmatimonadaceae bacterium | reverse complement strand
CTCCTGGACCAGGATCCGGGAGCCCGCGCAGCAGACCTGCCCCTGGTTGAACCAGATCGCGTCGACGACGCCCTCCACCACGCTGTCCAGGTCCGCGTCGTCGTAGACGAGGAAGGGACTCTTGCCGCCCAGCTCGAGGGAGAGCCGCTTTCCCGTGCCGGCAGTCTCGCGCCGGATGATCCGACCCACCTCGGTCGAGCCGGTGAACGCGATCTTGTCGACGTCGGGATGCGCCACCACGGCGGCACCCGTCTCACCGTCACCGGTCACGACGTTGAGAACGCCGGGCGGAAGGCCGGCTTCCGTCGCGAGCTCGGCGAAGAGGAGCGCCGTCAGTGGAGTGAACTCGGCCGGCTTCAGGACCACCGTGTTTCCGGTGGCGAGGGCGGGCGCCACCTTCCACGCCATCATCAGGAGCGGGAAGTTCCAGGGGATCACCTGACCCACCACCCCCAGCGGGACGTGGTCCGGAAGCTCGGAGGCCATGAGCTGGGCCCAGCCCGCGTGATGGTAGAAGTGCCGCGCCACCAGCGGGATGTCGAGGTCGCGGGACTCCCGGATCGGCTTCCCGTTGTCGAGGCTCTCCAGGACCGCGAACAGGCGGGCGTTGCGCTGCAGCGCCCGTCCGAGGGCGTACAGGTGACGGGCGCGGGCGTGGGCCGACAGCCCCCACCAGGCAGGCTGCGCCTCCCGCGCGGCGCCGACGGCCCGGTCGACGTCCTCGGCCGACCCCTGCGCCGCGGTGGCGAGGGTGCCGCCGGTCGCGGGCTCGAGCACGTCGAAGCGCCCTCCGCCGGAGCCCTCCGTCCACCGTCCGCCGATGAAGTGGTCGAAGGCGCGGCCCCTCCCGTCCAGCCACTCCAGCGCCCGATCGCGGCTCTCCGGCGCGGGTCCGTACTCCATCGTCTCGAAGATCTCCGCGATTTCAGGATTCATCGGCGGCTCAGGTGAGGGGGTGGCGGTGGAAGGCGCTGTAGCGGCCCGTCACGTGGTGCTCGAGCTGGCGCTCGATGTCGGCGAGCAGGGAGCTGGCACCGAACCGGAAGAGCGCCGGGCGGAGCCATGCGTCTCCGAGCTCCTCCTTCATGAGGATCAGCCAGAGGAGTGCCTCCTTCGCCGTGCGGATCCCTCCCGCGGGCTTGAAGCCGACGCGGATGCCGGTCCGGTTCCGGTACGCCCGGATCGCCCGCACCATGGTGAGGCCCACGGGGAGCGTGGCGTTCACGGGCTCCATCCCGGTCGACGTCTTCACGAAGTCGGCTCCCGCCATCATCGCGACGAGGCTGGCCCGATGGACGTTGCGGAGCGTGCCGAGCTCTCCGGTGGCGAGGATCGTCTTCAAGTGGGCCTCGCCGCACGCGTCGCGGAAGGTCCGCACCTCCCTGTGGAGCGCTTCCCAGTCGCCGGTCAGCACGTGGGCGCGAGTGATGACGACGTCGATCTCCCGGGCGCCGGCCGCGACCGACCGCTCGATCTCACGGACCCGCGTCTCGAGGGGCGAGAGGCCGGCCGGAAAGCCGGTGGAGACCGCCGCCACCGGAATCCCGCTCCCTTCCAGCGCCTCGACCGCCGGCTCGACCAGGGCGTGGTAGACGCAGACGGCCCCGACGGTGAGCCCGAGATCCTCTGCTCCCAGCGCCCGGAGCACGTCCGAGCGCACGGGCCTTCGCGCCTTCGCGCAGAGGCGACGTACCCGGCCGGGCGTGTCGTCGCCCGAGAGCGTGGTGAGGTCGATGCAGCTGACGGCCCGAAGGAGCCACGCCGCCTGCCACTCCTTCTTGACGCTCCGACGCGTGCCGAGGGTGGCGGTGCGGCGCTCGACGGCGCTTCGGTTCACCCGCGCTTCCCTCAGCCAGTCGAGCTCGAGCGGGATGCCGGGGTTGCGGTCCGGTGTTTCCGGTGCACGTTCTCGGGGTGCGGCGGGACCGCTCCTGCCGGACGGCTCGTCGGGCAGGGGGCGGGAAGGCGAATCGGAACTACTGGTACGGGTCTTGACCATACTCTCTCCGAGAGGTATGCCGGAACGGGAAGATAGTCCGATCCCGGCCCGTGGGGCACCCGTCCCGCGGCCGGGGGCCGGTCGTCCCGGGAGGCGCCTCCCCGGAATCGATCGATTCAGCGGGGCCGTGAGGTCCCCGAACAGGAGGTTCGATGAGCATGCAGGGCACCGTGAAGTGGTTCGACGACGTGAAGGGCTTCGGATTCATCTCACCGGACGACGGCTCCAAGGACTGCTTCGTCCATCACAGCGAGATCCGCGCGGAGGGCTTCCGTTCGCTGGACGAGGGAGACCGGGTGGAGTTCGAGCGGGTCGAGGGACAGAAGGGCCCCGCCGCGGAGAACGTCCGCAAGGTCGAAGCCGCCTCCTGAGCCGGAGCCTTCCCGGTCGACTCCGGGCCCGCTCCGCCCTGGGCGCTCTCGCCGCCGCCCTCCTCCTCGCCCCCCCCGCGTGGGCGCAGCTCCGACCGCTCGACCCCTTTCCCTGGGAGGCGCTGGGCGACTCGGAGCGATGGGAGGCGCATGTGGGTGCCGCCGTGCTCGAGGACGAGCGGGCGTCGATCGCGGGCACCGAGGGGCGCCTCTGGGAGGTGGGCACGTTCGGGCTCACCGGGGGCTTCGGGCGCGTCGCGGTCCGGGTCTCGGGAACGGCCGTCCGCCTCTTCGAGGACGACCACGCCTTCGGGCCCCCCGAGGAGGGAACGGCCCCATCCGTCTCGGAGCATCGTCGGGACGCCGGTGACGTCCGCGTGGAGACGATCGTCCGCCTGATGCGCCACGCTCCCTTCGAGGGCGGGATCCGGCTCGGGACGCGTCTTCCGACCACCGACGACGAGGTCGGACTGGAGCGGGACCGCACCGATTTCTGGGCCACCCTCGGCGGAGGATGGCAGCGGGGCTCCCTCAGGATCGAGGGAGAGGCCGGCATCGCGATCATCGCTACGCGGGAGGAGGCCCCGGAGCAGGTGGACCCCCTGATCGGCTCGCTGCGGGTGCGGCTCGACGGAAGCACGCTCGAGCCGTGGATCGCGGCGGTGTGGCAGCACGACACCCGGAGCGGTCCGAACGTGCGCGGCGTGGAGGACTCCCGGGAGCTTCGAGCGGGGTTCGGCGTGGGAAGCGCCTGGCGTCTCCGCTTCGAGGGGCTCGCCGGCCTCGAGCCATTCGATCCGGAGTGGGGGGTCGGGGTGGCCGTCTCACGGCGCTGGTGAGCACGACCGCTCAGGACGCCCCGGCGTCCTCGAGCTCGCTCGCGATCACGAGATCCGAGGTGAGCGTCCGGTGCACCGGACACCGGTTGGCGATCTCGAGGAGCCGGGCGCGCTGCTCCTCGTCGAGCGGGCCGGTCAGCTCCAGCCGACGCTCGATCCGCTCCAGCCGGGCGTCCTCCTGGGGGCAGTCACGGCAGTCGGCCGCGTGGACCCGGTGGTGCCGGAGACGGACCCGGACCTCCTCGAGCGGCCACTCCTTCCGGTCGGCGTACATCCGCACCGTCATCGAGGTGCAGGTCCCGAGGGAAGCGACGAGCAGGTCGTAGGGGCTCGGTCCCTCGTTCGTCCCTCCGACCGCGACCGGCTCGTCGGCCAGGAGCGTGTGGTCGCGGGTGCGGACCCGGGTCAGGAAGCCCTCGCCCGTCTCGACCAGCACCTGGGTCTCGCGCTCCAGCTCCTCGAGGCTCTCCTCCTCCCGTTCGGGCAGGTACCGCCGCACCCACGCCGCGATCAGGCTCCCGACCCACCGTGAGTCCCGCTCCCGACCGAGGAGGTGGTCGGCGTCGTCGAGCGAGACGAAGCTCTTCGGGTGCCGGGCCCATCCGAAGAGCTCCCCCGCGTTCTCGACCCCCACGATCCGGTCGATCGGCGAGTGCAGGAGCAGGAGCGGGCGACCCAGCGTGCCGACCACCTTCTCCATCCGCTCCGCTTCCAGGGCGTCGAGGAACTCCGCGCCGATCCGGAACGTACGACCCGCGATCTCCACGTCCGCCTCGCCCTTCTCGCGGATCTCCTCCTCGGAGTCGCGCAGCAGGCGTCGGACGTGCGACGGCTCGGCCGGGGCGCCGATCGTCACCACCGCCGCGACCGAGTCGATCTCTCCGGCGGCCCGGAGCACCGCGGCCCCTCCCAGCGAGTGGCCCACCAGCACGCGGGGTCCCTCCAGCTCCCGCTCCATGTACTCCGCCGCCGCCGTCAGATCGCCCACGTTCGTCGCGAACGTCGTCTCGCCGAACTCGCCCCCGCTGCCGCCGAGCCCGGTGAAGTCGAAGCGGAGCACGCCGAGCCCGCGGTCGGTGAGCGCGGCGCTCAGGTTCCGGACCGCTTTCAGGTCCTTCCCGCAGGTGAAGCAGTGCGCGAAGAGCACGTAGGCGTGGGGGTCGCCGTCGAGCGGAAGGTCGAGGAGGGCGTCCAGCTCGGCTCCCTGCGAGCCGGGGAAGCGGACGGATCGGGGTCGCATCGGGGCTCCTGGCGGAGGGAAGTTCAGCCGCGCACGCGATCGAGCGCAGAGCGGGCCGCGTGATACCCGCACATCCCGTGAACCCCCCCTCCCGGCGGGGTCGACGAGGAGCAGATGAAGAGGCCGTCCAGCGGCGTCCGGTAGGGATCGGGGCGGGGAACCGGGCGGGCGAGGATCTGCCGGACGTCCTGGATCCCTCCGTTGATGTCGCCGCCGACCAGGTTGGGGTTCCGCCTCTCCAGCTCGGCCGGACCCGCCGAGTGCCGGGCGAGCACCAGGCCGCGGAAGCCCGGTGCGAAGCGCTCCACCTGGGCCTCGATCCGCTCCGTGGCGTCGCCCTTCCATCCGTTCGGCACGTGGCAGTACGCCCACCCGACGTGGTGGTCGGCGGGCGCGCGCTCCGCGTCGAAGAGCGACGGCTGGGCGAAGAGCACGAGGGGGCGCTCGGCCACCTCGCCCTCGTGCGGCGCCGCCTCGGACGCGGAGATCTCGTCGAGCGTGCCGCCCAGGTGGACGGTGGCGGCCCGTCCGCACGCCGGATCGGTCCACGGCACCGGCCCCTCCAGCGCCCAGTCCACCTTGAAGACGCCCGGTCCGTAGCGGTACCGCTCGAGCCGCTTCCGGTACCGGAACGGAAGGCGGTGACCCGCGACACGGAGCACCTGGCGGGGCGTCAGGTCGAGGAGCACGGCGCGGGCCGGGGGAATCTGGTCGAGCGATTCGACGTGATGGTCGCATACCACCTCGCCGCCCAGGGAGCGGAGGAGCGAGACGAGCGCGGCCGTGATCCGGCCGGAGCCTCCGCGCGGCACCGGCCATCCCGCAGCGTGCCCGGCCAGGAGCAGCACGAGCGCCACGGCCGACGACGCCGTCCGGTGGAGCGGCAGGAAGGAGTGCCCACCGCATCCGGCCAGCAGCGCCCGCGCCCGATCGCCCGTGAAGCGACTGCGCGCCAGCCCCTCGAGGGAGCGCATGGCCCGGAGCCCGAAGCGGGCCAGGAGCAGAGGGTGCGACGGGAGGTGCATGGGCGCCAGCACCTCGGCCAGCAGGTCGTCCCAGTCCTCCACGAACGGCTCCACGAGCGAACGGTAGGGGGCGCCGTCCGCGCCCAGCCCTGCCGCCGTGGCCTCCACGGAGCGCTCCAGCAGGACGGCCGGTCCTTCGTCCAGGGGGTGCGCCAGCGGCGCCGGCGGGTGGATCCACTCCAGCCCGTGCTCCTCCAGGGGGAGGCTCCGGAAGAAGGGCGAGGCGACCCCGAGCGGGTGCACGGCCGAGCAGAGGTCGTGCTGGAACCCGGGCAGGGTGAGCTCGCCCGTGCGGGCCCCTCCGCCCGGCCCGGGCGCGGTCTCCAGCACCAGGACCCGGGCCCCCTCGCGGGCGAGCGCCACGCCCGCCGCCAGCCCGTTGGGACCCGATCCGACCACCACCGCATCGTAGGACATGGGATCAAGGTAAGGCCGGGACCGGGAACGGCGCTTGCACTCCGCTCCGGCCGAACCGACGACCTTCCAGACGAGCCCGAACCGTGCCGGAGCTTCCCGACGTCCAGGTCTTCCGCGAGAGGATCGACCCCCATGCCCTCGACCGGAGGATCGAGACCGTCTCCATCCGGGAGGACCGGATGCTCCAGGTGTCGCCGTCCACGCTCCGCCGCCATCTGCTCGGGGCGGAGCTCACCGCCACCCGGCGGCACGGAAAGCACCTCTTCGTGCGGATCGGCGAGGGCGAACGCTGGCTCCACCTCCACTTCGGCATGACCGGCGAGACCCGCCGGTGGGAGGCGGAGGACGACGAGCCGGACCATCAGGCGCTCCGTCTCGACCTGGAGGGCGAGGGCCACCTGGCCGTCCTGAGCACCCGCAAGCTCGGCCGGATCGACCTCGTGGACGACCCGGACGTCTTCGTCGAGGAGGAGGGCCTCGGGCCCGATCCGCTCGTGGGCGGGTTCGGCCCCGCGAAGCTCCGCGACGTGATCGAGGGCCGCCGCGGCACCATCAAGGGCACACTGACGAATCAGGAGGTGCTCGCCGGGATCGGGAACATCTACGCCGACGAGACGTTGTTTCAGGCGGGGGTCCATCCGGAGACGAAGACGCCCGAGCTCGACGAAGACACCGTGGAGGAGATCCACCGGGCCATGGAGCGGGTCCTGGAGCGCGCGATCGACGCCCGGGTGCGGGCCGAGGACATGCCGAAGGACTTCCTGCTCCCGCACCGCGACGAGGGGGCCGAGTGCCCGAAGTGCGGCGGCACGATCCGGAAGGTCCGGGTCTCGGGGCGGAGCACGTACTTCTGCGAGGATCACCAGGATCGATGAAGGCGGACGGGGGCGCCCGGTGACGGAGCCCGTGCGGAGCGGGGCGTGGGTGGGCGAGGACGACCTGGCCCTGCTCACCGACCAGTACCAGCTCACCATGCTGCAGGCGTACTGGCGGGAGGGAATGGAGGCCGACGCGGTCTTCAGCCTCTTCGCGCGGCGCCTGCCGGAGGGGAGGAACTTCCTGCTCGCGGCCGGCCTCGAGCAGGCGCTGACCGCGCTCGAGGCGCTCCGCTTCCGCGACGAGGACCTCGAGTACCTCCGCACCCTGGGGGATTTCCGGGACGACTTCCTCGACTGGCTGGCGGAGTACCGCTTCGGCGGCACGGTCCACGCCCCTCCGGAGGGCACCCCGGTCTTTCCCGAGGAGCCCCTCCTGGAGGTCACGGCCCCGATCGCCGAAGCGCAGCTCGTCGAGAGCCTGTTGATGAACCAGGTCCACCTCCAGACGGTGCTCGCCTCCAAGGCCGCCCGCGTCGTGCTCGCGGCGGGCGATGCGAACGTGGTGGACTTCGGCCTCCGCCGGATGCACGGCGCCGACGCGGGCCTCAAGGCCGCGCGGGCCTTCCACGTGGCCGGCGTGGGAGCCACCAGCCACGTCCTGGCCGGGAAGGTGTGGGGAGTGCCCGTGACCGGCACGATGGCCCACAGCTACGTGCAGGCCCACGACTCCGAGGAGGAGGCGTTCCGGGCCTTCACGGAGCTCTACCCGGAGACGATCCTGCTGGTCGACACCTACGACACCGAGGAGGGGGTGCGGAAGGTGGTCGAGCTCGCGCGAGAGCTGGGAGAGGACTTCCGGGTCCGCGGCGTGCGCCTGGACAGCGGCGACCTGGTGGAGCTGGCCCGGAGCTCGCGTCGCATCCTGGACGAGGCCGGACTCGACGGTGTGAAGATCTTCGCCAGCGGAGGGCTGGACGAGTACGAGATCGCCCGCATGCTGGACGCCGGCGCCCCGATCGACGGATTCGGCGTCGGGACGGGGATGGGGGTGTCGAAGGACGCGCCCGCCCTCGACACGGCGTACAAGCTCACCGAGTACGGCGGGAAGGGGCGGATGAAGTTCTCGCCCGGCAAGCGGATCTTTCCGGGGCGCAAGCAGGTCTTCCGCCGTGAGCGCGAGGGAGAGGCCGTGGGCGACGTCCTGGCCCGGGCCGACGAGGAGCTCGAGGGGCGGCCGCTCCTCCGGGAGGTGATGCGGGAGGGGCGCATCGTGCCCGGGGCCCTCGAGGAGCTCGACCGGATCCGGGAGCGGGCCCGCGAGGAGATCTCCCGGCTTCCGGACCGGGTCCGGGGCCTCGAGAAGGCGGACCCGCCCTACCCGGTCGAGGTGAGCGACGGGCTCCGATCGCACCAGGACGCCGTCGAGGAGAGGATCGAAGAGGAGACGCGAACCCAACGGACCTGAACGGGTCCAGGAGGTCCCATGCCCGAGCGAGTCAGACCCGATCCCGAGCGCGCCGTCCTCCTCGTGGTGGACGTGCAACCGGACTTCCTCCCCGGAGGAGCGCTTCCCGTGCAGAACGGCGACGCGGTCCTGGGGCCGATCCGCCGCACGATGGAGTCGGGCGTCTTCCCGCTCCAGGTGGCGACCCAGGACTGGCATCCCCCGGAGCACGTCTCCTTCGCCTCGATGCACGAGGGGGGGGAGCCGCACGACGTGATCGAGCTGCACGGGCACGACCAGGTCCTCTGGCCGGACCACTGCGTCCAGGGAAGCGACGGGGCCGACCTCCAGCCGGACCTCCCCTGGGAGCGGGTGGAGGCGGTGATCCGGAAGGGCACCGAGCTCGACAGCGACTCGTACAGCGGCTTCCGCAACAACTGGAATCCGGAGGGCGAGCGCCCGCGCACCGGCCTCGCCGGCTATCTGGAAGAGCGCGGCGTGGAGGAGGTCTGGGTGTGCGGGCTGGCGCGGGACTACTGCGTGAAGTGGAGCGCCGAGGACGCGGCGGAGGCGGGCTTCGACACGTACGTGCTGTGGGACATGACGCGGCCGGTCGAACCGGAGTCGGACGAGCGGGTGCGGAGCGACCTGGAGGAATCCGGGGTGACGATCGTGGAGGGAGCCGACCCGCCGGGGTGAGTCCGCCGATGCATGCGCCCCGCGGCCCGGTGGGCGTTACGCCTCACCCGAGGGCCACGTCGAGCACCATCATGATGGAGAAGCCGACGATGAGCCCGACGGTCCCGGCGTCGCTCTCCCGGTCCTGCTGCGACTCGGGGATCAGCTCCTCCACCACCACGTAGATCATCGCCCCGGCGGCGAACGCCAGCGCGTAGGGGAGCACCGGCTGGAAGGCGAGCACCAGGAGCACCGCCACGAGGCCCGCCAGCGGCTCGACCATGCCCGAGAGCTGCCCGAAGAAGAAGCTCTTCGAGCGGGACACCCCCTCCCGGCGGAGCGGAAAGGAGATCGCCGCGCCCTCCGGGAAATTCTGCATCCCGATCCCGAGGGCGAGCGCGACCGCGGATCCGAGCGTCGCCCCCTCGCCTCCCGGGACGCTCCCGAACGCCACCCCCACCGCCATCCCTTCGGGAATGTTGTGGAGCGTGACCGCCAGCACGAGAAGCACGCTCCGGCGCCACGCCGTGGGCACCCCCTCGGCCTCCTCACGGGGCCGATCCAGGTGCACGTGCGGCAGGATCTGGTCGGCGACCCAGAGGAAGCCCCCGCCGGCGAGGAATCCGACGAGCGCCGGGAGCCAGGAGGGCCCGCCGGCCGCCTCGGCCAGCTCGATGGAGGGGGCGAGGAGCGACCAGAAGCTCGCCGCGATCATGACCCCGGCCGCGAAGCCGAGCATCCCGTCCATCATCCGCCGCTCCATCGTGCGCACCAGGAACACGAGGCCGGCGCCCAGCGCGGTCATGCCCCAGCCGAATCCGGTGCCCAGGAGGGTCTGGACCAGGGGCGAGAGGTCGCGGAACAGATCCATCGCGTCGTCGGTTCGGGGGTGAACGGGCCGGCCGCGCCGGAATGTCGAGCATCGGCGGCACGGGGACCAGCGGTGCGCGCGCTCTACCCGACCATCGGGTGGGACCATCGAGCGGCGGGAGCGGTACTCCGTGAAGGTCCGGTACACCCGGGAGATCCGGGACCACCCCAGGGCCTCCGATGATCGAGAGCGACGGAACGCTTCCACCCCTGAGCCGCCGCCGATTCCTCCACCATGGGAGCGTGGCCCTCGCGGCGCTCGCCAGCGGCGCGTTCCCCGCGGCCCTCGGCGGGTGCGGAGACCGGAGGGAGGAGGTCGATGGAGGGGATCGGCGCGCCGGGTCCGTCCATCCTGGAACCCGCCGCCCCCCGACCGGGCCTGCACGGGACATCCGGCTGGTCGCCGGGGAGGGCGAGGTCGACCTGGGCCCGCTCGGAGCTCATCGGACGTGGCTCTACGACGGCGAGTTCCCCGCCCGGGAGATCCGGGTGCGGGAGGGAGAGCGCCTGCGCGTGACGCTGGAGAATCGGCTTCCCGACCCCACGACCGTGCACTGGCACGGGGTCCCGGTGCCGAACCCGATGGACGGGGTGCCCGGCGTCACGCAGGAGGCGGTCCCGCCGGGCGGCACCTTCGTCTACGACTACGCCGCGGAGCCGGCCGGCACCTACCTCTATCACAGCCACGTCGCGCTCCAGCTCGATCGGGGGCTCTTCGGACCGCTGATCGTCGAGGAGCGGACGCCGCACCTGGAGTACGACCGGGAGCACACGCTGGTTCTCGACGACCTCCTCATCGGAGAGCCGCGGATGGAGTCCGGGGGACGGGGGGGAATGATGATGGGCCGGGGCTCCGCCGGTCCGGACTACCACGCCTTCCTGATCAACGGCCGCCCGTCCGCCGATCCCGACACGGTCGAGGTGCGCCGCGGCGAGCGGATCCGGCTCCGCCTGATCAACCCCTCGAGCCAGACCACCTTCCGGGTAGCCGTGGCCGGGCACCGGATGCGGGTGACGCACGCCGACGCCGGGCCCGTCCGGCCCGTCGAGGTCGACGCGCTCACCATCGGGATGGGCGAGCGCTACGATGTGGTCGTCCAGGCCGACAACCCGGGTGCCTGGAACGTCGTGGCGTCGAGCGTAGAGCGGCAATCCGGATCCGCCCGCGCCCTGCTCCGGTACGCCGACGCCGCCGCCGAGCGGCCGCCGGAGGGGCAGGTGCCGGAAGGAGTCCGCGGTGGGCGCCTCCTCGAGCTGGGCGACCTCAGGAGCCGCGGCTCGCCCCCGGGAGCGCCGGAGCGGGATGCGTCACGGGAGCCCGACCGGACCTTCGATCTCACCCTCTCCAGCCGGATGATGTCGGACGTGTGGACCATCGACGGGCGCACCTTCGACGAGGCGGATCCCCTGGAGATCCACGAGGGCGAGCGGATCCGGGTACGCATGATGAACCGGAGCATGATGCTCCACCCCATGCACCTGCACGGGCACTTCTTCCGGGTGGGCGACGCCATCAAGGAGACCGTGATCGTGCCCCCGCACATGGGCCGGGTGGCGTTCGACTTCACGGCCGACAACCCCGGCGACTGGCTCTTCCACTGCCACAACCTGTATCACATGGAGGCGGGAATGGCGCGGGTCTTTCGATATGCGGGGAGGTAGGATGGGCCGGCTCGTCGTGGGCGCTCTGATCGGAATCGTCCTGCTCGGGGCGGCGCGCTTCGCCTTCGCGCCCTTTCACGAGCACCCGCACTACCACGCCAACTTCCTCGTAGTCGTCGACGGTGAGCCGCTCGATCTGTCCGGGGACCGGTACATGGAGGAGGTCGGCGCCTGCCGGGTCGGGGACGACGTGCTCCCCTCCGAGCGGGTCCACATGCACGACGGGGTGGGCGACGTCGTGCACGTCCACCACGACGGCGCTTCCTGGGGACACTTCTTCTCCGTGCTCGGGTTCACTCTGGGAGAAGACCATCTGATCCTGGACGACGGGCGCCGCTTCTTCGACGGTGAGGGCGGCCGTCTCCGGTTCGTGGTGGACGGCCGTGCGCTGCCCACGCTCCACGACCAGGTCGTCCGGCCCGGAGACCGCGTCCTGGTGAGCTGGGGCGAGGAGCCGATGGAGGAGGTGCTCGAGGAGCAGTTCCCGCAGGTATCGTCCGACGCGCCGGAGTACGACGAGCGGGACGATCCCGCCGGGTGCGCGGGACCGACACGGATGACGCCGACGGAGCGTCTCCGGCGGGCGTTCTGGGGGTGAGGGGATGAGAGCGACGAGCGGAGCGACGTGGGCCGCCGGGATCGGCGCCCTCGGGATCGTGGCGGTGGGGATCGGGTGGTTCGGCCTCGCGCGCGGCGGCTCGGGCGAAGACCTCCCGGTCTACTGGGACGCACCGAGCTTCACGCTCCTCGACCAGCGGGCGGACACCGTGGGCTCGTCGGACCTCCGGGGCGCCCCCTGGGTGGCCAGCTTCGTCTTCACGAGCTGCACCGACTTCTGCCCGACGATCACCCAGCGGATGGCGGCGCTCCGGGACCGCCTCGAGGAGAGCGGGAGCCTCGGCACCCGCGTGCGGCTCGTCTCCTTCACCGTCGATCCCGAGCGGGACACGCCCGAGGTGCTCCGGGAGTATGCGGCCGCCTACGGGGGCTCGCCTCCCGCCGAGTGGGCCTTCCTCACCGGTCAGGACGGCCCGGCCGTCCGCAGGTTGATCGAGGAGGGCTTCCGGCTCACGGCGAGCGCTCCGGAGCACGCGCAGGGCGATCACGACGCGGGCGACTACCAGGTCATGCACTCGCCCCGGCTCGTCCTCGTCGACTCCGACGGCCTCGTGCGGGGCACCTACGACGCCACCGAGCCCGGGGCCGTGGACGCCGTCGTGGCCGACCTGCGCACGCTCCGCCGGTGAGCGGCCCCGTCCGCTCCGGCGAATCCGTGAAACCGGGCTACCCCGAGCACCCGGAGCAGGAGGAGGCCCGCGACGAGCACCCGGATCACGACGGGCATGCGGGCCACGCCGCGCACGAAGGGCACGACGAGCACGAGGGCCACAGCGTCGCCATGTTCCGCGACCGCTTCTGGATCTCCTTCGCGCTGACCGTCCCGACCCTCCTCTGGGGCGAGCTGCTCCAGGAGTGGCTCGGCTACACCGCGCCCCGCTTCCCGGGGTCGGAGTGGATCCCGCCGGTGTTCGGAACGGCGGTCTTCCTCTACGGCGGGCTCGTATTCCTGAAGGGGGGCCTCCGCGAGCTCCGCGACCGCCGGCCGGGGATGATGACGCTGATCTCCCTGGCGATCCTCGTCGCCTTCCTCTACAGCCTGGCCGTCACCCTCGGCTTCCCGGGGATGCCGCTCTGGTGGGAGCTCGCGACGCTGGTGACGATCATGCTTCTCGGCCACTGGATCGAGATGCGCTCGGTGAGCCGCGCCCGCGGAGCCCTGAAGGAGCTGGCGAAGCTGCTCCCGGACACGGCGACGCGTGTCACGGGCGACGATCGGACCGAGGAGGTGAAGATCTCCGAGCTGTCGGAGGGCGACACCGTGCTCGTCCGCCCCGGCGAGAGCGTGCCGGTCGACGGGGAGGTCCTCTCCGGCGCCAGCGATCTCGACGAGTCGATGATCACGGGCGAGTCCCGGCCCGTCGACAAGGAGGAGGGCGACGAGGTGATCGCCGGCACCGTGAACGGCTCCGGATCGCTCCGTGTGCGCGTGACGGGCACGGGCGAGGAGACCGCCCTCGCCGGGATCATGCGGCTGGTGGACCAGGCGCAGCACTCCCGCTCCCGCGCTCAGGACCTGGCCGACCGCTCCGCCTTCTTCCTCACGATCGTCGCCGTGGTCTCGGGCGCGGTCACCGTGGTCGCGTGGCTGGCGCTGGACGCGACCGGGGTCTTCGCGGTGGAGCGGCTGGTGACGGTGCTCGTCATCGCGTGCCCGCACGCGCTGGGGCTGGCGATCCCCCTCGTCATCGCGATCTCCACCACCATGGGGGCGAGGAACGGCCTGCTGGTGCGGGACCGCCGCGGGCTCGAGCAGGCCCGGGAGCTGGACACCGTCGTCTTCGACAAGACCGGCACCCTCACGCTGGGCGAGTTCCGGGTCGTCGAGACCACCGCCGTGGAGGGGCTGGACCGGGACGAGGCGCTCGCGCTGGCCGCGGCCGTGGAGCGGGGCTCCGAGCACAGCCTGGCCCGGGGCATCGTCTCGACCGCCGAGGAGCGGGAGGTGGGGATCCCCCGCTCGGAGGGATTCGACTCCATTCCGGGCCACGGGGTCGTGGCACGGGTGGACGGACGGGAGGTGCACGTCGGCGGCCCGGCGCTGCTCCGGAAGCTCGAGGTGGAGCCCCCCGCCGGGCTCGAGGAGGCGGCCGAGCGGGCCGCCGGACGCGGACAGTCGGCGATCTGGCTGATCGTGGAGGGCGAGGTCAGGGCCGTGCTCGCCGTGGCCGACAAGATCCGCGAGGAGTCCGGGGAGGCGGTACGCCAGCTCCACGACGCCGGGATCGAGGTGGTGATGCTCACCGGCGACGCGCAGGCGGTGGCCGACGCCGTGGCCGAGGAGCTCGGGATCGACACGGTGCTCGCCGAGGTGCTCCCGGAGAAGAAGGCCGAGAAGATCCGGGAGCTCATGGAGCAGGGCAGGCGGGTGGCGATGGTGGGCGACGGCGTGAACGACGCGCCCGCGCTGGTCACCGCCGACGTGGGGATCGCCGTCGGCGCGGGCACGGACGTCGCCGTCGAGGCGGGTGACGTGGTCCTCGTCCGCAACGACCCCCGGGACGTGCCGCGCGTGATCCGCCTCAGCCGGGCGAGCTACCGGAAGATGGTCCAGAACCTCTGGTGGGCCGCGGGCTACAACGTGTTCGCGATCCCGCTCGCCGCCGGGGTGCTGGCGCCGGTGGGCATCCTGCTCCACCCCGCCGTGGGCGCGATCCTGATGTCGGCGAGCACGGTGGTGGTGGCGCTGAACGCGCAGCTGCTCCGGCGGACGGAGATCTGACGGCCCTCAGTACCCGGCCGCCATCCCGTCCACCCGCGACTCCGTCCCGCCCCACCAGACGCCGTTGCCGGCGTCCCAGCGGACGGCCTGGTAGCCGCCGTAGTGGGTCCACCCGGAGCGGCAGAGCCGGTGGCCCCGCATCCAGAGGCCCTCGCGCGCCTCCTCTCCGATCCCGGACTCGAGGGCCACGCAGCCGCCGTCCGTCATGCGCCGGCCCAGCGGCCACGACGGATCGGTGGAGCCCTGATGGCGGAAGCGGGCGGCGTCGCCCGCGGCCTGGACGTCCAGCCCGAACACCAGGTGGTTCAGCAGGACCTGGACGTGTCCCTGCGGCTGCATCGAGCCGCCCATCACGCCGAAGGCCATGTAGCGCTCGCCGTCCCGCGTCACGAAGCCGGGAATGATCGTGTGGAAGGGCCGCTTGCCCGGCGCGTAGACGTTCGGGTGCTCGGGGTCGAGCGAGAAGCCGGCGCCCCGGTTCTGGAGGCTGAAGCCGAGCCCGTCGGGCACGTAGCCGGTGCCGAAACCCGCGTAGTTGCTCTGGATCAGCGACACCATGTTCCCGTCCTCGTCGGCCACGGCCAGGTAGATGGTCGCGCCCCGTCCGGCCCGGGGGTCCCCCGGATCGAGCTCCGTGCTGGCCCGCTCCGGATCGAGCAGCTCGCGACGCCGGTCGGCGTACTCCTCCGACACCAGCGCCTCGACCGGCACGTCCTGGAAGTCCGGGTCGGCGTACATCCGGCCCCGGTCCTCGAAGGCGATCTTCTTCGCCTCGATCAGGTGGTGGAGGTAGGCCGCGCTGTTGTGGCCCATCGCCTCGAGGTCGAAGGGCTCGAGCAGCCGGAGCATCTGGAGCGCCGCGATCCCCTGCGAGTTCGGCGGAAGCTCCCAGACCGTATGGCCCCGGAAGTCGACGCCCACCGGCTCCACCCAGTCGGCCTCGTGGGCGGCGAGGTCCTCGTGGCGGAGCGGACACCCCGTCCGGCGGCAGAAGGCGTCCACGGTACGGGCGATCTCGCCCTCGTAGAACCCCTGGCGGCCCTCCTCCGCGATCCGCTCCAGCGTGTTCGCGAGGTCCGGGTTCCGGAAGACCTCGCCCTGCTCCGGCGCCCGACCCTCGGGGAGGAAGGTCCCCTCGAAGCCCGGCTGTGAGGCGAGGCCCTCCGAGCGGCTCCAGAGCGTCGCGATGTAGTGCGGCACCGGCGCACCCTCGCGGGCGTACTCCACGGCCGGCGAGAGGAGCCGCGTCATCGGGAGCGTGCCGAAGCGCTCGTGCAGCGCGAACCAGCCGCTCACCGCTCCCGGCACGGTGATCGAGTGCGGGCTGGAGGTGGGGATCACCTCGCCCTCCACGGCGGCCCGGACCTCGTCGAGCGTCGTGCCGGCGGGCGCCCGTCCGCTCGCGTTCAGTCCGTGGAGCCGCTTCTCCTCCTCGTTCCAGACCAGCGCGAAGAGGTCGCCGCCGATCCCGTTGCCCGTCGGCTCCAGGAAGCCGATCACGGCATTCGCGGCGATCGCGGCGTCCATGGCGTTTCCGCCGTCGCGGAGCACCTCGAGCGCGACCTGCGTCGCCAGCGGGTGGCTGGTGGCGGCCATCGCCCGCGGGGCGATCGACGCGCTCCGCGCCTGGAACGCCGGTGGGAAGTAGCGGTCGCCGGGGCCGGTCACCCCCGTCGGATCCGGCTCCTGTGCGGAGGCGGGGCGGGGAAGGAGGGCCGTCACGATCAGGAGCGGTGCGGTGAGGAGGAAGGCGCGTCGCATGCGGATTCCGGTGGAGAATGCGGGGAGGAGGAGGCGGTCGGATCCATGAAAAGGGTAGGGGAATGCGGCCCACCGTGCGAGGAGCCCCCGCGACCACGGATCGGAGCGGCGCCTCCCCGGATCGCCCCGGTCGCCTACGGGTACCGCTCCCCGTCGACGGACGACGATCTCCTCCGAAGAGACCGGAGCGACCCCCGATGAGCGAAGGGCGGAAGCGAGCGGGCCCGCGGTCCCAGGGGAGCGACAGGGACGTCCACCTCCGCGTGGAGGCGATGGACTGCCCGAGCTGCGTCCGCCGGATCGAGGAGCGGGTAGGAGACGTAGCGGGTGTCGCGGGGGTGCGCGGCAGCGCGATCTCCCGCTCGCTGACGGTCCGGTTCCGCTCCACGCCGGACGTGCCGGCGGTCCGGGAGGCCCTGGCGGACCTCGGCTACGCCGCGTCTCCGGAGCGGGGGGACGAGGCTCCGCCCGCCCGCACCTGGCTGAGCCGTCGCGCCCTCCTCACCTGGACCTCGATCGCGCTCTTCGCGATGGCGCTCCTCCTCGAGGTTCTCCGGATCGGCACCGCGCCGCCCCTCCTGGCTCTCCCGTTCCGCGATCTCCGCGCGCCCGATCTCCTCTTCCTCCTCTCCGCGCTCGCGGGGGGGTGGAACTTCTTCCCCAAGGGGCTCCGCTCGGCGCGGACCCTCTCGCTCGACATGAACTTCCTCATGACGGTGGCCATCGTCGGGGCCGTCGGCGTGGGGCACTACGCGGAGGCCGCGGCGATCGCCTTCCTCTTCTCCCTGGCCGAGCTCCTGGAGCGCTACTCCCTCGATCGGGTGCGCCACTCCGTCGAGGCGCTGATGGCGCTCACTCCCGACACCGCGCGGGTGCTCCGGGAGGGGGAGGAGGTGCGCACCCCGGTGGGGGAGGTGCGGACGGGCGAGGACGTCGCCGTGCGGCCGGGCGACCGGATTCCGGTCGACGGGCGGGTCGAGGAGGGAGCGTCGGCCGTGGACGAGTCTCCCCTCACCGGGGAGTCGCTCCCGGTCGAGAAGGTCCCGGGCTCGGAGGTGTTCGCGGGCACCCTCAACCGGGAAGGATGGCTCCGGATCCGTGTCGAGCGCACCTCGGAGCAGACGACGCTCGCGAAGATCATCCACCTCGTCGAGGAGGCCGAGAGCGCGAGGACCGAGCGCGAGCGCTTCGTCGACCGATTCTCGAGGGTCTACACCCCGGCGGTCGTGATCGGCGCCGTGCTCGTGGCCACGCTCCCCCCGCTCCTGGCGGGCGCGCCCTTCGCGGTCTGGTTCCTCCGCGGCCTCACGCTTCTGGTGATCGCGTGCCCCTGCGCCCTCGTGATCTCCACGCCGGTGGCGGTGGTGAGCGGGGTGACGGCCGGCGCCCGGCGGGGCGTCCTGATCAAGGGCGGCATCCACCTCGAGGCGCTCTCTGCGGTGCGTGTGCTCGCCCTCGACAAGACCGGGACCGTCACGGTCGGGCGGCCGGAAGTGGTCGAGGTGCGGAGCGCCGGGCGCCGGGCGCGGGAGGAGCTGCTCCAGCGCGCGGCCGCCGTCGAGGTCCGCTCCGAGCACCCGCTCGGAGCCGCGATCCGGAGGGCGGCGGAGGAGAACGGGGCGGAGCGGCCCGCCTGGTCGGTGGACGGCTTCCGCGCGATTCCCGGCCGGGGGGTGCGCGCCCGCCTCGACGGCGAGGAGTGGTGGGTCGGCCAGCCGGACACCTTCGGAGGCCCCGCCGCTCCCGAGCCGACCGGGATGCGCTCCGGCGGGCGCACCGTCGTCACCGTGGGGAGGGGGGAGGAGGCGGAGGGGTGGATCGCCATGGCCGATCGCGCCCGGCCGCACGCCGCGGAGGTCCTCCGGGCCGTACGGTCGGAGGGGGTGGAGCGGATCGTCCTCCTCACCGGAGACGACCCGGCGACGGCGGAGGCCGTCGCCCGTCCCCTCGGGGTGGACGAGGTGCGGGCGGGGTTGCTTCCGGGAGAGAAGGTGGACGCGATCCGGCGGCTCGAGCGGGAGCACGGACCGGTGGCGATGGTGGGCGACGGGATCAACGACGGGCCCGCCCTGGCGAGCGCGACCGTGGGGATCGCGATGGGGGCCGCGGGCAGCGACGTCGCTCTGGAGACGGCGGACGTGGCGCTCATGGGCGACGACCTGGGCCGCATCCCCTACCTTCTGCGGCTCGCCCGGCGAGCCGACCGCGTCATCCGGCAGAACGTCTGGGCTTCGATCGGGGTGAAGGGGCTCCTCGCCCTCGGCGTGCCCTTCGGCGCGGTGTCCCTGGTCGCGGCCGTCCTCGTGGGTGACATGGGCCTCTCGCTCGCCGTCATCGCGAACTCGCTCCGCCTGGCGCGGGTGCGCTGACGTTGGACGAGGCCTTCGTCTTCGCCGTCCTCGGGGTGGCGCTGGGGCTCTTCGTGTGGGGACGGTGGCGCTACGACCTCGTCGCGCTGGCGACCCTCCTCGTTCTCGTGATTCCGGGCATCGTCGACCCGGAGCGGGCCTTCCTGGGCTTCGGTCACCCGGCGGTGGTCACGGTCGCGGCGGTCCTGGTGATCAGCCGCGGCCTGGAGAGCGCCGGCGTCGTCCAGCTCGCGGTGCGCTGGCTCGGGCGCGCGGGCGGCCGGACGATCCTCCAGCTCTCCGCGCTCACGGTGCTCGTCGCCGTCCTGTCGGCGTTCATGAACAACATCGGGGCGCTCGCGCTCTTCATGCCCGTCGCCATCCGCATGGCCCGCGACAGTGACCGCCCGGCCTCCCTCTTCCTCATGCCCCTCGCCTTCGGCTCGCTCCTGGGCGGTCTGAGCACGCTCATCGGCACCCCGCCGAACATCATCATCGCCACCTTCCGCGCCGAGGAAGCCGGCGAGGCGTTCGGGATGTTCGACTTCGCTCCGGTCGGGGCGGGCGTGGCCCTGGCGGGGATCCTCTTCATCCTGGGGGTCGGCTGGCGCCTGCTGCCGGACCGGGTCGGCGAGGCGAGGCCGGAGGAGCTCTTCGAGATCGAGGAGTACCTGAGCGAGGTCCGGATCCCGGAGGGGAGCGCCTGGGCGGGAAAGCCGCTCGAGCAGGTCGTCCCCGGGCTCGAGGCGGACGTCACCGTCCTCGGGATCGTCCGCGGCGAGCGGGAGATCTCGCCCCCCTTCGCCCGGAGGAAGCTGGAGGCGGGCGACGTGCTGGTGCTGGAGGTCGAGCCGGAGGAGCTCGAAAACCTGATCGGCGGAGCGGACCTCGAGGCGGCGGGGACCCGGGAGCTGAAGGAGCTCTTCCTCTCCGCCGATCGCGAGGAGGGGGGGATGGTGGTCACCGAGGCCGTAGTGCGGCCGCGGTCCGGCTTCGCGGGACGGACCGCGCTGGACCTGGAGCTCCGCGGCCGCCACGGCGTGAACCTGCTGGGCGTGGCGCGACAGGGGCGGCGGGTGCGGGGCCGCCTCGCGGGGATCCGGCTCCGGGCGGGCGACGTCCTGCTCCTGCAGGGACCTGCGGGCCGGATCCGGGAAGCGCTCCGTACGCTGGGCGGTCTTCCGCTGGCCGAGAGGGGCCTGGAGATCGGACGTCGTCCGCTGCTGCTCCTGGCCGTCGGGATCTTCGCCGC
>CAYPDV010000047.1:0-20373 GCA_964409525.1 uncultured Gemmatimonadaceae bacterium | reverse complement strand
CCGGAGCCTGACGCCGGAATGCGCCGCTCCGGCGCCCCGACGGGTACTGCCGGGGGGACCCGGTGGGATGGTACGTCGCCGCCGACTATTCCATGGAAGCCCCCTGCCGGATCTCCGGCAGGGGGCTTTCGTCGTTCATGGCGAAACCCGATGTGCACCCGACCGGTGCCTGTAGGCGTCCTGGCGCCATGTCGCTGCCCGTTATGATCGAGCAGCATCGGCCTGTGCCGACGATCCTCCGCCATGGTCCCTACCGATTCTACTTCTACAGTCATGACTCGGCAGAGCCGCCTCACGTCCACGTTGACCGGGACGCCTGCTCGGCCAAGTTTTGGCTGGAGCCTGTCCGTCTTGCGGGTAACCTGAGTTTCCGGAGTCACGAGCTCCGGCTCCTGGAGCGAATCGTGCGAGATGAGCAGGCGAGACTCCTGGAGGCGTGGAATGACTATTTCGGCACCTGATCCCGGTCATCGCGTGCGGGATGTCCGCTTCGACGACGAGCGGCTCAGTGTCGATCTCACGGACGGCCGCACGATCAGTGTGCCACTCGAATGGTATCCGCGTCTGCTCGCTGCGACTGCGGAGCAGCGCGCCAACTGGCGGATTGCCGGCGGTGGTTACGGCATCCATTGGCCCGACGTGGACGAAGACCTCAGTACCGAGGGGCTCCTGAGAGGCGCTCCGGCTCCCGGGCCGACCTCGTCGCCCGCATAGACACCCGGGTCAGCGAGACCGCTCCGTTCCCGGCTCCCGTGTCCAGATCAGGACGACCCCGCAGTTCGCTCTTCCCACCTTGAAGCGGGTCGGGATGGTGGAAGGTCCCGGGTAGATCTCGATCGCCTCCACGTCGTGGGGGTCGATCTGGGTAATGTCGAAGCTCGAGGAGAGGAAGTTTCCGTCCACGAAATACTCCATCGGGCACGGATTCGAGGGATCGTCCTGGAGGCTGCGCATTGCGCGCCGGTTGTCCAGCCAGCAGCGGCCGACGCTTCCCGTAGGATTGCGTCCCGGATGGTCCGCGCACATGAGCCGGAGGCTGTTGCTCCTCGAGGTGATGATCCGTGGAAGCGGCTGGTTCTCCCGCTGGGCGATCTGCTCGCGGGTCAGGAACTCGCCCCGGCCCTGCTCCATCCGGTCCTCGAACCCCGCCATGCGGCCCCGGTAGCGCCGCTCCGCCGTGACCTCGACGCCCTCCAGCTCCACCGCCCCGACCGGCACCTCGACCCTCACCCGTACGCTCGCGCCGGGCCCGACCTCGACCGTGTCGCCGTGGACGCCGAAGGCGACGTGCTCGACCTCGAGCGCCCGCCGCCCGGCGGACACGGATTCGAGCCGGAACCCTCCCGCGGCGTCGCTCGTGGCGGCAGCACCCGCGCCGTCGATCCGGACGGTGGCGCCCGCCACCGGCTCGCCTCCGTCCGCGGCGACGATCCGTCCGGCGACCGATCCGGGCGCATCGACGTCGAGGACGAGATCCCGTGCGAGGATGCCGGTGCCCGGAAGGCGCACCTCGCGAAACGCTCCGACGCCCTCGGCGGAGGTCCCCTGGATGCGGAGCGTTCGTCCGGTCGGAAGGCCGCACAGCACGTAGCGCCCTCGCTCTTCCGTCATGGTGACGCTCGAGCGGGTGCGACCGGCTTCGTCCCAGCGGACGGTGACGGTTCCCATCACGGGATCGCCTTCGTCCTCGTCCCTCAGCGTCCCGAGGAGCACCCCCGGCTCCGAGCGACAGAGAACCCGGGCGATCGAGGCGGCGGACGGAATCCAGAGCCCCGCACGGGTGACCTCGCCCGGCATCACCTCGATCTCCCACGAGGCGGGGCCGAGTCCGAGCTCGTCCAGCCGCGGATGGAAGAAGGTCGCGCGGTGCACGCCCGCCTCGACTTCGTCGAGCCGGAAGGTGCCCGAGGGCCCGGTGACGACGGCCGTCTCGCTCCCGAGGAGGAGCACCGTGGCGCCCTCGAGGGGGGCGTCGGCGATGCTGTCGTGGACGACGCCCCGGATCTCGCCCGCGACGGGCTCCTGGGCCTCCGCAGCGGAGGTGCCGAGGAGAAGGCCCGGCAGGATCACGAGGAGCAGAGCCTGCGGTCTCGCGAGGACAGGAGCCGGCGCGATCGCGCGGAGGAGGGCGGGGCGCCGTGAGCTACGTCCGCCGGAGGCACTTCGAGGAAGGGCGGGCATGGTGGGCCTCGTCGGGATGGCAGGATCGAAACACGACCTGCTTCGACGTACGGCCCCGGCCTGTCCCGATTACGGGCCTACTCCGTGTCCAGCACCTGCTCCAGACGCGGCAGGAACTCCTCGATGGGGGTGAAGCAGGGGTTCTCACGGACGAGATTGCCGTGGAACGTGAGGGGGTGTGTCTCGAAGGCTCCGTGCAGGACCACCGGGCCCGAGAGACCGCCGACGTCGTACATGCACATCACCACGACCGGGAGGTCCGCGGCGGCGCCGGTGACCTTCGCCTCGAACACCAGGCAGCCGTGCTCGTCCGGCCACCCCTCACGCGTCCACCCGATGTTGCCGAGGAGCCGGACCATCGAGGCGCCCCCGTCGAGCGCCTCCGCGAAGGTCCGTCCGATCTCTTCCAGCATCGCGTCCGGGTCCGGGCGTCCCGCGAGCACGGACAGCCGCCCGCCGTCGCGGAGCGCATCGGGATCCGAGCCCCGTGCCTCCAGGATCTCGAGCACCCGACGGTTCGCGTCCTCGTGTCCGAATACCACGCAGTGGTCGCCCATGCGAAGCCCCGTCTCGAGGAAGGCGACCGCCCGCTCGAACTCCTCCTCGGTCTCCCAGAGGTAGGCGACGTGGTCACCCACCGCCACGTACTCCTCCCCGAGCCCGAGGGGGACCTCTGCCACCCGTCTCTCCGCCTCCGTCATCGCTCGGCTTCCCTCCTTCGGTCGCTCACAGGGTCTTCGGGGGATCCCCCGAGAGATTCGAGCAACGACCGGACCGCCGAGCCCGGGTCCTCCGCTCCCATGACCGCCGAGATCACGGCCACGCCCGCTGCGCCGGCCCGCACGATCCCGGGCGCCCGCTCGGGCGTGACGCCGCCGATTCCGACCACGGGCACCTCGACCGCCCGGACGACCCGCTCCACCCCCTCGGGGCCGATCGCCTCGTCGCCGACGTCCTTCGATCCGGTCGGGTAGACGGCTCCGCACCCGATGTAGTCGGCCCCGGCGAGCACGGCGGTGCGGGCCTCGCCCGGATCGTCGGCCGAGTACCCGATCAGGAACCCTCCGGGCGCCGCCCGGCGGGCGGAAGCGAGCGGCAGATCGTTTGGGCCCAGGTGCACCCCGTCGGCTCCGGCCGCCAGCGCCACGTCCAGCCGGTCGTTCACGAAGAGGAGGGCGCCGGCCTCCCGGGTCAGGGTGCGGAGGCGCCGCGCCGTCTCGAGCATCTCGGCCGCGCCTCCCTCCTTCTCCCGGAGCTGGACCGCCGGAGCCCCGGCCGCGAGGGCGTCGGCCACCACGTCCTCGACCTCACGCGGGGCGGCGGCCCCCCGGTCGGTGACCACGACCAGGCGGAGCCGGGAGGCGAGGGTCTCCGGAGCCGGGGCGGGGTCGCCTCCGCCCCCGTTGCGGCCGGGCCCCGTCACCGGGGAGGATCCGCGTCGTCCGGCTCGGCCCCTTCGGGAGGAGGCACCGTGTCGGCGAGCTCGGCGCTCCGGGCGCGGACGCTGTCCCGTGTCCTCTCCCACTCGGCCTGCGCCTCGACCTTGGCGCGGTTGTGCTCGGTCAGGTGCCGGGTGAAGACGTGCGAGCCGTCCGGACGTGCGACGAAGTACAGGTGGTCGACGTCCGCCGGGTTCAGCGCCGCGTCGATCGCGGCCTCGCCCGGGGAGTTGATCGGGCCCGGCGGGAGGCCCGGTTGGGTGTAGGTGTTGTACGGGTGGTCGGCGACGGAGTCGATGGCGGCGTACAGGAGCCGGTCCCGGCGCCCCCCGAGCGCGTGGAGCACGGTCGGGTCCGCCTGGAGCGGATAGCCGATCTCGAGGCGATTGTGGTACACGGCCGATATCCGGGGCATCTCTCCGGTGAGGCGCGCCTCGGCCTGGATGATGGAGGCGAGGGTCACCGCCTCCCGCTCCGTCATGCCCACGCTGTCGAGCCGTGCCCGCCGCTCCTCCGTCCAGATGCCCTCGTAGCGCCGGAGCATCGTCTCCATCACCCGCTCGAGCGAGCTCCCCGGCGCGAACCGATAGGTGTCGGGGAAGAGGTACCCTTCGAGGTCGGGGCCCGGCACACGCTCGCTCCACGGGGTGGTGTCGGCCGTGAGGCGGGCGAGCACCGTGTCGGGCGGAAGTCCGGTCACGGCCGCGATCCGGGGCGCCATCTGCTGCAGGTTGAACCCCTCGGGGATCGTGATCGTGGTGGTGAGGACCCGCCCGCTGGTGAGGTCCTCCACCAGCTCGCTCCACGACTCGCCCCTGCGGAACGCGTAGCGGCCGGCCCGGATTCCGGTGTCGGCGCCCCGCGCCCTCGCGTAGAGGCGAAAGAGCGTGGGGTGGTCGACGATGCCCCGGTCCGAGAGGGTGTCGGCCACCACACCCATGGTGGCCCCGTTCGGCACCGTGACGGTGAGCGGCTCGCCCGTGGGCTCGCCGCCGCACCCGCCGAGGAGGAGGGGTGCGGCCAGGAGCGTGAGCGCCGGAAGGAGGGTGCGGAGCCGGCCCCGGAGGCTCATCCCTCGCCTCCGCGCACGATGCCCGGGTCCGGCGACTCGGCTTCCTCTCCCGGCCGGACGCCGCTGTCCAGGAAGCGCTGCAGGATCAGCACGGCAGCGGCGCGGTCCACGCGCTCCTTCCGCTCCCTCTCGCCGCGGCGAAGCCCCGAGGCCCGCACGGCGCGCTCCGCCCGTACCGAGGTCATCCGCTCGTCCACGTAGTAGACCGGAACGTCGAGGCGCCCGGCGAGGCGATCCCCCACCTCCCGGACCTCACGGGTCCAGTCGCTCTCCTCGCCGGAGAGCTCGAGCGGGAGCCCGACCACCACGGCCTCGACCTCCCGTTCCCGGGCCAGCTCCTCGAGGGCACGGAAGGGAGGGCGCTTGCTGCGACGTCGCCTGAGGGTGGGAAGCGGAGTGGCGATGGTACCCGTGGGGTCGCTGAGGGCGAGGCCGATCCGGTGCTCCCCGTAGTCCATCCCGAGAATCCTCATGGGAAGATCGACAGGGATACGGGCCGGATCAGAGGGAGGCGAGCGCCGACTCCAGGTCGCGGTCCTCGAGGAGCCGGCCGTAGAGCTCGTGGATTGCAACCTCCGAGCCGAAGGCGAATCGGCACGATCCGTCTCCGACCGCCCGACACGCCACCTCGACCACGGCAACCGGCCGGTCGGCCGCGCGACTGAGGAGCGCGGCGAGCATCCCCGTGGAGAAGGCGCACGACGGCTGACTCTCCTCTGCGTCTCCGACCTCCGCCCAGTCCGGGCTGCTCAGCACGCCCACGGCCGCGTGGGCCTTCCGATGGTCCAGGCTTCCCCAGCCGCTCCGGGACAGGAAGGTCGAGAGCCCGGTCCAGAACGATCTCCCGGACCGCTCCGCGAGCTCCGACCCGTCCGCGAGCTCGCCACCGTCCGAGAACTCGCCACCGTCCGCGAGCTCGCCGCCGCCCGCCGCCCTCACCCCGCCCGTGATCTCCGAGAGGACCGCGGGGAAGAGGGCCTCGCCCGTGGCGTAGCCTGCGGAGTGCAGGGTGTGGATCGTGGCCAGGGGGCCGGCCTCCTCCCGGAGCGCCCTCCGGAGCGCGACCAGACCCTCTGCCGGGATCGCGACGTCCCGTCGTCCCTTCTCCATCCCTCCTCCCGTGGTGTTCCACCCCTGGGCCGCCGTCCGGGGCGGGACGGCGCGTTCCTTGCGCGATCGGCCCCCGGAGCCTCCACCTCCCCGGCTCCGGGAACCCGTACCCAATATAAGGTGGTAGCAGGGGGGAGCCACCGTCCTCTCGCTTCAGGAGAACCAGATGGAATACAGCGACGACGCACAGGTCCTGAACTTCCTCTCCGGGCTGGTCGTGGGTGTGGCCATCGGAGCGGGTCTCGCGCTCCTCTCCGCGCCGCAGAGCGGCCGGAGGACCCGGCGCCGGATCCGGAGGACGGCCGATTCGCTCCGCGACGGCGCGACCGACCGCTGGGACGAGCTGGCCGACGAGGTCCGCGACCGGGTCGACGAGGTGCTCGAAGGGGCGAAGAAGCGGGTCGGCGGCTGAGTGCCGGCGATCCCGATCGCGGTATCGGCCCGGTGATCCCCCAGCGGATCATCGAGCGGAAGCGGGAAGGCGAGACGCTCGAGCCCGGCGCGCTGCGCGCCTTCCTCGGCGGGTATCTCGACGGCGATGTTCCGGAGTACCAGATGGCCGCCTTCCTCATGGCGGTCCACTTCCGGGGGCTCGGGTCGGAGGAGCTGGACGTCCTGGTCGAGTTCATGCTCCACTCCGGCCGGGTGCTCGACCTCTCGGAGCTGCCCGGCCCACGGGTGGACAAGCACTCCACGGGAGGAGTCGGCGACAAGGTCTCGCTCGCTCTCGCCCCGCTCGCGGCCGCGTGCGGGCTCTTCGTGCCGATGATGTCCGGCAGGGGCCTCGGGCACACCGGCGGCACGCTGGACAAGCTGGAATCCATCCCGGGCTTCCGCACCGCGCTCGACCTCGACGACTTCCGCCGGATCCTGGAGAGCCTCGGAGTGGCCATGATCGGCCAGACCGAGGAGATCGCCCCTCTCGACCGCCGGCTCTACGATCTCCGGAGCGTCACGGCGACCGTGCCGTCGATCCCCCTGATCGCCGCGAGCATCATGAGCAAGAAGCTCGCGGAGGGGCTCGGAGGGCTGGTGCTCGACGTGAAGGCGGGCGCCGGGGCGTTCCTGCCCGAGCCGGAGCGGGCGCTGGAGCTCGGACGCACGATGGTGGCCATCGGCGAGGCGAGGGACGTGCGCACGGTCGGCCTGGTCACGGCGATGGACCGCCCGCTCGGCCGCGCGGTCGGAAACGCGCTGGAGGTCCGGGAGGCCGTCCAGTGCCTCCGGGGAGGAGGCCCGGAGGACCTCCGCGAGGTCGTGCTCGCCCTCGCCGCCGAGATGCTCCGGGTGGGCGGCCTCGAGCAGCGGACCGATGCGGCGCTCGCCCGCGCCGAATCGGTCCTGGACGGGGGGCACGCGCTGGAGCGGTTCCTCCGCCTGGTCGACGCGCAGGGGGGAAAAGCGGCGGACGTCGAAGACGCCGGGGGGCTTCCCTCCGCACCGGTGACCGTGGAGGTCGCGGCGCCCCGCGCCGGCTCGGTTTCCCGGGTGGAGCCGGTGCCGCTCGGCTACGGGGTGGTGGAGCTCGGCGGCGGCCGGACGGCGCTCGGGCAGCGGATCGATCCCGCGGTGGGCTTCGAGGTGGCCGTCCGGCCGGGCCGCACGGTGGAGGAGGGCGAGCTCCTGGGGGTCGTGCACGCCGCCGACGCCGACGGAGGGGAGCACGGCCGACGGGTGCTGCTCGGGGCGGTCCGGATCGACGAGAGCGGCGAGAGCGGGGGCACCCCGGCGAGGGAGCTCGTCTCGCACCGCATCCACGCGGGCGGGGTCGAGGCGTACGGGTAGCGGCCCGGTCGGAAGGGCCGGCCGGCAGGATCGGCCGGGCGGGACGGGGCGGTCAGTCGCCCGGGGGCGGTCCGCCGAAGAGGGCCCAGGGCACGCCCGCGTCGTCCAGGACCTCGCCGAGCTCCGGCACGCGATCGGGCAGGGTGCGGAGGGCCAGCCCGCACTTCGCGTCCGCCTCCGGAGGGGCGGGGACCACCTCCGCGGGGATCCCCCGCTCTCCCGCGACCTCCTCCGCCCACATCGCGTGGTGGGTGGTCTCGAAGACCAGGAGCGGCGTCGCCGGATCGGCCGTCATCGTCCGGGAAGTCGTCGGAAGAAGGAGGGGGCGTCCTCGTCGCACGGCTCCGTCGGCTCGGTTCCCGGAAGGAAGTATTCGGTGTAGGCGCGCTCCTCGGGGCACCAGCGCGAGGCGAGCTTGCCGGTCCGCTCGTCGACCTGGCGGACCACGAGACCGGACGGGATCGGCCACGGCCCTGGCCGCGCGAGAAGAGGCGTCGATTCGCCCCCGGACTCGCCCTCCCCCCCGCCGAAGTAGACGTCGCGGAGGAAGCGGGCCGCGACCGGGGCGGCGGCCTGGCCCCCCGTCGCGTTCGGATAGATGGTGCGGGGTCGGTCGAAGCCGAACCAGACGCCGGTGAGGAGGTTCGGCGTGAAGCCCATGAACCAGACGTTCGTGAAGTCGTTCGTGGTCCCCGTCTTCCCTCCCACGGAAAGGGAGTCCGGGGAGATGCCGGCACCGGCGGGCGAGCGGATCGCGTTCCACGCCGTGCCCCGGTTCACCACGTCCTCGAGCATGCTCACCACGATCCGGGCCTCGAGTGAATCGAGAACCTGCGTCCGCTCGGGGTTCGGCTCCCACAGCACCTCGCCCTCGGAGGTCTCCACCCGCGCGATCGGGAACGGACGTACCCGGGTGCCGAGCGTGGCGAAGCCCGTGTACGCTTCGGCGAGCTGGATCGGGATCACCTCGGCGGCGCCGATCGTGGTGGAGGGATACGGCTCGATCTCGGTCTGGATCCCCATCCTCTGGGCCGTCTGCCGCACCGTCTCGATCCCGACCATCTCCCAGCCGATCTTGATCGCGACCATGTTCACCGAGCGGTACAGCCCCTCGCGCATGGTCATGGGTCCGTGGAACTCACCGTCGAAGTTCCGAGGCCTCCACTCGTCGGATCCCTGCTGTGGGAGCACCACCGGCGCGTCCACCACGATCTGCGACGCGGGGATGTCGCTCCGGATGGCCGCGGCGTACACCAGCGGCTTGAACGCCGAGCCCGGCTGCCGGCGGGACTGCGTGGCACGGTTGAACTTCGAGTGCCGGAAGTCGCGCCCCCCGATCATCGCCCGCACCGCGCCGGTGGCCGGGTCGAGCGCCACGAACATCCCCTGCAGGTACGGGGTGATCCCGTTCTCGAAGGTCTCTTCCCGGTCCGCGTACTCCTGCCAGCGCGGATGGCGGAAGCGGGCATTCGACTCGATCCTCTCCCAGCCGTCCCGCATCGCCTCCTCGGCCGCCCGCTGCATCTCGACGTCGAGGGTGGTGTGCACCCGGAGCCCGGCCGTGTAGACCTGTCCGCCGAAGCGGTCGTCCAGGATCTGTCGGACCCACTCCTCGAAGTAGGGAGCGACCCCCGTGGTGCCGTCGGGACGCTCCGTGGGCAGCGGCTCGGCCTGCCACCGGTCCGCCTCCACCCGGGTCAGGAAGCCCTGGTCGGCCATCCGGTCGAGCACGAGGCTCCGGCGACTGCGCGCGTTCTCGGGATGGGTGAAGGGATTGTAGCGCCCCGGCAGGTTCACGACCGCCGCCAGAAGGGCGGCCTCGGCGACGTCCACCTCCGTGGCGTCCTTCCCGAAGAAGGCGCGCGACGCGGTCTGGATTCCCCACAGCCCGCGACCGTAGTTCACCTGGTTGATGTACGCCTCGAGGATCTGGTCCTTCTCGTAGACGTCCTCCATCGCGAGGGCGACCTGCATCTCCTTCAGCTTGCGCTGGATCGAGCGCTCGAAGCTGATCTGGTCGTCGTCCCACATGTTGCGGGTGAGCTGCTGCGTGATCGTGCTGCCCCCTCCCATGCGGGCGCTCTGCCCGGTCGCCAGCCCGTACACGGCACGCGCCACGCCGCGGGGATCCACCCCCCGATGCTCGTAGAAGCGCTGGTCCTCGACCGCGATGAAGGCCTGGGGCACGTAGGCGGGGAGGTCCTCCAGCCGCACCGGCGTCCGCCGCTGCACGCCGAGCTCGGCGATGAGCTCTCCGTCGTGGCTGAACACGCGCGTCGCCTGCCGCGGCTCGAAGGTGTGGATCTGGGCGATCGAGGGGCAGCGGTTGCACAGATTCCGCCAGGAGCCCCACGCGACGCCCACTCCTCCGCCCAGGAGGAGGAAGGCGGTGAGCCAGAGGACCGGGTGGCGCAGGATCCGCTTGAGGACGTCCATGCCGCCCCCTACCCCCGTGCGGGGCGGACGGATCCGCTCGGGACATTGCTTGACAGCACGCGTTCGGGGGGGTCATCATACCGGACGCTGCCGTAGAGCCTTCGTGCGGACCTTTCGAGGAGGCCGGCGGCGAAGCGACCCGGATCTCTCCCCCAACCGGACAGGGGAGCGGTGCGGTCATGGGGTCGCGGTACGTTTCTCAAGCTCAAGGAGTACCTATGAGAGCCCTACTTCGTACGGGACTGAGCGCTGTCATGGCGCTGGCTCTCGTCGTCCCGCTCGCTGTGGAAGCACAGCAGACGGGGTCGGTGGGAGGTCGCGTGATCGACGGGGACACCGGGCGCCCGCTCGAGGGCGCGCAGGTGATCATCGTCGGCACCCAGCGCGGAACACTCACGAATGCCGACGGACTCTACCAGTTCGTCAACGTCGAAGCCGGACGGACGCAGCTCCGGGTCATCAACCTGGGCTACGCCTCGCAGGCGAGGACGGTCGACGTCGAGCCGGGCGAGACGGCCCGCGCGAACTTCGAGCTCGAGACCTCGGCGGTGAGCCTCGACGAGATCGTGGTCACGGCCACCGGCGAGCGCCGGGCCCGTGAGCTCGCGAACTCCGTCGGGACGCTGAACACCGAGGACGTCGCCGAGCAGGCGCCCGTCGCGAACATCTTCGAGACGCTGCAGGGCCGCGTGCCCGGGGTGAACATCCAGGGCGGCGCCGGTGGCGTCGGCATTGCCCAGAGCATCCGGATCCGCGGCACCAGCTCGATCTCGCTGTCGAACACCCCGCTGATCTACGTCGACGGCGTGGCGATCGACAACGACAACGCCGAGGGTCCGGGGGTGGGCGGCCAGAACACGAGCCGCATCAACGACTTCAACCCCGAGGACATCGAGCGCATCGAGGTCATCCGCGGCCCGGCCGCGGCGGCCCTCTACGGCTCGCAGGCGTCGGGCGGGGTCATCCGGATCTTCACGAAGCAGGGCCGGGTCGGAGAGCCGCAGTTCAACCTGCGCGCCGAATACGGCCAGACCCACAGCGACTTCGTGGCCGAGCCGAACGTGATCAACGTCGGCCGGGCCTTCGGCCTCGGGAAGGACACGGTCTACTCGACCAACCTGTGGGAGCGCACCAACCCGCTCTCGAACGGCGACGTCGAGCGCCTCGCCGGAAGCGTGCGTGGCGGCGCGGACCTGTTCAGCTACTACGTCTCCGGTGAGTACCAGCACGAGGAGGGCACGCTCCCGAACAACGAGAGCGACCGCTACTACGCGCGCGGTAACTTCACGGTGCGGCCGAACGACGAGTTCGACGTCCAGGTCACGGCCGGCTACACGTCGAACTTCGTGGCGCTGCCGGACAACGACAACAACGGCTTCGGCTACATCGGCGTGGCGCAGATCGACTTTCCGTGGGTCAGCGCGATCACGGCGGTCGATCCGAACGATCCGAACGCCGAGCCGGAGGAGACCTGTCCGCTGGCGCGCGAGATCGCGCGGGAGTTCGGGGTTTCCCAGGCCAGCCAGATCGGCAACTGCGAGCCGAACTTCGACGCCGGCTTCGGCGGGCGGACCTTCGAGGACGTCGCATCCATGGTGAACCGCGACGACACGGAGCGGTTCACGGGAAGCGTGACGGCGAACTACCGGCCGCTCGACAACTTCAGCAACCGCTTCACGGTCGGCTACGACCAGATCGCGCAGCGTGAGCACGCGCTGGTTCCGGTCGATACCGATCGGCCGTTCGGCGCGCTGTCCGAGGGCTTCCGGGACATCGAGAACGACATCCGGCGGAACCTGTCGCTGGACTACGTCGGGACCGTGAACTTCGGCATCACCGAGGACGTCACCAGTGAGACGTCGGGCGGAGCGCAGTACTTCCGCAGCGTCCGCGAGGAGGCCAACTCCTTCGGGCAGACGTTCCCGGCCGGCGCCACGACCGTTCCGAACGGCGTGACGCGGGACGGTGGTGAGATCTTCAACGAGGACCGCACGATCGGCTTCTTCGGCCAGCAGCAGTTCGGCTGGCGGGACCGCCTCTTCCTGACCGCGGGCGTCCGGTTCGACCGGAACAGCGCCTTCGGAGAGAACCTGGAAGGCGAGTGGTACCCCTCGCTCGGCGCGAGCTACATCGTGACCGACGAGGCGTGGTTCCCGCAGACGGACTTCCTGGACCAGCTCAAGCTGCGCGCGAGCTGGGGCCAGAGCGGAAAGCAGCCGGGCTCGAACGCCGCGCTGCAGACCTTCGATACCCGGAACGTCGCGTTCCGGGGCTCGGACCTGCTCTCGATCACGCCCGGCAACCCGGGCAACTTCGACCTGCAGCCGGAGAGGGGCGAGGAGTTCGAGGTCGGATTCGACTTCAGCGTCATCGGCGGCCGGGTCGGCGGTGAGCTGACCTACTACCAGCAGACGACCGAGGACGCCCTCACGCTGCAGACGCTGGCGCCGTCGTCCGGCTTCAGCGAGCAGCAGTGGGTCAACGTCGGAGAGCTGGAGAACACCGGGCTCGAGTTCGCTCTGAACGCGCTCGCGGTCGATCGCGAGAACTTCGCCTGGGACCTGAACTTCAACATCTCGACGAACGACAACGAGATCACCCGGCTGGAGGAGGACATCCGGCAGGGGTTCGCCGATTTCCCGCAGCGGCACCGGGAGGGCTTCCCGTTCGGCTCGTGGATCTTCCGGCGGGTCTTCATCGACGACAGCGGCGACGTGACCATGACCGACGAGGAGGAGCTGATCGGGCACGGCACGCCGGAAGTGGAGGCCGGGCTGGCGACGACCTTCACCTTCTTCCGGAACCTGTCCCTGTACGCCTTCTTCGACTACAAGGGCGGGCACCACCTCTTCAACAACACGGACGAGTTCCGCTGCACGCTGCTCGGTGGCTCCAACGGGGCCATCTGCCCCGATGCATGGGAGACCGGGCCGGACGGTGAGTTCACCGACCGAGCGCGCATGGTGCGGTTCGCCGTGGACAACAACCAGGCCTCGCCGTTCATCGAGGAGGCCGACTTCATCAAGCTGCGGACGGTGTCGCTCAAGTACCGGCTGCCCACCGAGTGGGCCGGGCGCATTGGCGCCGCCGGCGCGAGCATCACGGTTGCGGGGCAGAACCTGCAGACGTGGACCGACTACTCCGGTCCGGATCCCGAGGTCAACGGGTTCGGCGGAGCGGTCGGCGCGCAGACCGACTTCCTGACGATGCCGCAGGAGGAGCGGTACGTGGCGACCTTCGAGGTCACCTTCTAGGGAAGACCGTAGCTGATCTGATTTGACGAGGGAGGGCGTCCGGGCACTGGCCCGGGCGCCCGCCCCACACCCTGAACGAGGAAGACACATGTCTTACATGAACCGTGTCAGAAAGCTCGCGGCGGTGGCCCTGGTGGCCGCGCTGGCGGGTGGCACGGCCGCCTGCGACCTGGACGACATCATGGATGTCGACCGGCCGGGCGTGCTGACCACCGACGAGCTCGCCGGACCAGCGGCGATTCCGCTCACGATCAGCGGCATCGTCGGTGACTTCACCGAGATGATCGACGGGAACACGCTCTACACGGGGCTGTTCACCGACGAGTTCATCCTGGGCGGGACCTTCCCGACCCGGCACGAGGTGGACTCGCGCTCGATCGACAACGAGAACGCGAGCATCCGGAGCGACATGCTGGAGCAGCTCAACACCGTCCGCTTCAGCACCGACAACGCGCGGGAGCTCTTCACCGAGGTCCTCGCCGATCCGGGTGAGGGCATCGACGTCGACGAGGTCCGGGAAGGTCTCGCCTTCGCGAGGTACTTCGGCGGCTACGCCCGGCTGCTTCTCGCAGAGGCCTACTGTGAGGCCTCGATCGCCATCGGGCCGTACAACACCTCCAACGAGCTGATCGGGGGCGACCCGGTGCGGGGCGGCGGTCCCGGCGCCGCGGAGGAGGTCTCCGACGACCTGAGCGCCCTCGAGCTGTTCGAGCTGGCCGAGGATCTGGCCGACGAGATCGGCATCGACGACCTGAGACAGGCCGCGATCGTCGGACAGGCGCGCGCCCACATGTGGATGGGCGACCACGACCTGGCCGCGGCCGACGCGCAGCGCGTGGACGACAACTTCGTCTTCAGCGCGGAGTACTCCACCAACGCCCCTCAGCAGTTCAACGAGGTGGCCGGGTGGACGTGGACGGCGGCGGGATTCACGAGCACCGCCCGCTGGACCGTGGGCTGGGACAACAACAACTTCGGCGCCCGCCGCGGCGAGGTCTGGCCGTACTTCGAGGAGTGGGTCGATCTCGGGCTGATCACCGTGGATGCGGACGTGCCGCTCTTCGACACCAGCGTCCCGGCGGCGAATGCGCCGAACATCTACCGGCAGATGGACGCGCCGATCGTGGTCGCATCCGGTCGTGAGGCCCGCCTCTACGAGGCCGAGGCCGCGCTCCGGAACGGAGCCGTCGGCACGGCGGAGGGCATCGTGAACTCCCTCCGGGCGGACTGGGGTCTCGGCTCCATCAGCCTGACGGGCGGAGATCTCTCGAACTGGGCCGACGACATGGCCCGCGAGTACGCCCGCGAGATGTGGCTCAACTCGCACCGCCAGCACGTGCTGCGGCGGTTCGCCACCGAGGGTGCGAACAGCCCCTCGGACCTCCGGGTGTCGCCGACGGCGTCCGGCGTGGATCTCTATCCGCCGGCCCAGGCGCAGCTTCTGGCCGACGGGATCACCACGGTGAGCGGGATTCCGTTCCCGCAGATCTGCTTCCCGACCGAGGGGAACGAGCTGGACAACAACCCTCACGACTCGCACTTCGGGACCGAGACGAGCTGATCTCGGCGTAGGGGCCTCCGGGCTCCTCGAACAGGACCGGACGGGCGGTGGGCGCGACTTGCGCTCACCGCCCTTCGGCTATCTGGTAGATGCGCCATTCCCTTCCAACATCCGGAGGCAGTCCTTCCGTGAAGACCGATCCCAGACGCGTGGAGAAGCCGTGGGGGCACGAGCTCCTCTGGGCGGAGACGGCCGAGTACGTCGGGAAGCTCCTCCACGTGGAGCCGGGCGAAGCGCTCTCCCTCCAGTACCACGAGCGGAAGGACGAGACGATCCATCTGCTGAGCGGCAGGGTCCGCTTCTGGGTGGGGACCTCCCGCGACGACCTCGAGGAGATCGTGCTCGAGCGCGGCGAGAGCATCCGGATCCGTCCCGGCACCTGGCACCGCATGGAGGCGGTGACCCCGTGCGACCTGCTGGAGGCGTCCACGCCCCACCTCGACGACGTCGTGCGGGTGGAGGACCGCTACGGTCGGGAGGGGACCCGCGGGTGATCCGGGCCGAGAGGGTGCTCCTCGGCGTGGGCTCGAACCTCGGCGACCGTCTGCGACACCTCCGCGAGGCCGTGGATCGGATCGCATCGGAGGTGGAGGTCGAGGCCGTCTCCTCGGTCTGGGAGACGCCCCCCGAGGGGGGTTCGGACCAGCCGCGATACCTGAACGCGGTGGTCCTCGCACGCACCCCGATGGAGCCGAGGGAGGTGCTCGACCTCGCCGGTCGTGTCGAAGGCGCCGCGGGGAGGGAGCGGCCCTACCCGTCCGCCCCCCGCACCGTCGACGTCGACGTGCTCTTCCACGGAGGGCGGACGGTCGACGAGCCGGATCTCACCATTCCCCACCCCCGATGGAGCGAGCGGAGCTTCGTGCTGCGCCCCCTGGTCGAGGTGGCTCCCGGACTGCGCGATCCGCGGAGCGGACGGACGGTGCGGGAGGTGTGGGAGGAGGAGCGGCCCGGTCCGCGGCCGATCCGGAAGGTCGAGCTGAGCGAGCCGCTCTTCGCCCCGACGAGGGACGCCGCGTCCGACGCTGCGGAGAGTCGATGAACCCGCTCCTGATCGCCGTCGCCGCCCTCGCGCTCGCCGGGTGCGGGGGGCAGGCGACCGATACCCTCGTCGTGTCCTCGGATCCTGCGCTGGCGCGGGCGGCGCGTGAGGTGCTTCCGGACCTGGCGGCCCGCTCGGGGCTCGAGCTGCGCGAGCCGGTCCGGCTCGAGCGGAGGAGCCGGGCCGAGCTCGAGCGGTACCTCCTCTGGAAGCTAGACGAGGAGATGCCGGCCGGGGAGGCCCGGCACACGGCCCGCAGCTACGCGCTCCTCGGACTCGTTCCCGACACGCTCGACCTCCGGGCGCTCCTCCTCTCCGTGTACACGGAGCAGGTGGTCGGCTTCTACGATCCGGACTCCACGGCGCTGTTCGTGCTCGAGGGCCAGCCTCCGGAGGCGCTCCGCACCATCCTCGTGCACGAGCTGGTGCACGCGCTCCAGGACCAGTCCGTCTCGCTCGACTCGCTGACCTCGCCTCGGCTGGACAACGACCGCCGTACGGCGGCCCAGGCGGCGATCGAGGGCCACGCCACGCTCGTGATGATGGAGCACATGGCCGCAGGTCTCGCGGGCGACGGCGACGTGGACCTCACCCGCATCCCGAACCTGTCGGAGGCACTCGGTCCCGCGCTCGAGGCGATGGACGGACAGTACCCCTCTCTGGCGGCCGCGCCCCGGATCGTCCGGGAGTCACTCCTCTTCCCGTACCTGCACGGCGCATCGTACGTGCAGGACCTCTGGCAGGTGGAGGGGGGGCGGCCGCCTCCGTTCGGGGTGTACCTGCCCCTCTCGACGGAGCAGGTGCTCGAGCCGGAGCGCCTGCTGGGGCCCGCGAGCGATCCTCCGACCGAGGTCCGCCTGGAGGTGGACGGCCGCATCCTGCACGAGGAGGTGCTCGGGCAATTCGAGGTCGGCGTCCTGCTGGCGATCCACCTCGGCGAGGAGCGCCGCTCGCTGGCGCGGGGATGGGACGGGGACCGTTTCCTGCTCCTGGAAGGGCCGGAGGAGGGGGAGTCGCTGGTGTGGGTCGTGGTGTGGGACGACGCCTCGTCGCGGGACGCCTTCGTCGCGGCTCTGTCCGAGGCGGAGGATTTCCCGCGCGGCGCGGAGGTCGTGGCCGGCGAGGCGGGCGGAAGGCCGCTGTCCGAGCTCCGCATCGGCCGGCCCCCTCCCGTGCAGGTCACGCTCGCCGAGCCCGGGACGGCTTCCAGGTGAGCGGCGGGAGCGGCGCCGGGGGCGCGGACGCGCCCGGTACCACGACGGTCCGGAGCGGCGCCCGGGATTACCCGGTCGTGGTGGAGGCCGGGGCGCTCGACCGGCTCTCGGAGCTTCTCGAGGCCCACGCCCCGGCCTCCGAGTACGCAATGGTCGCGGACGGGACGGTCGCGGAGCTCCATGGAGAGCGGATCCTCCGGAGCGCGGCGTCCACCGGAGCGCGCACGACGCTGCTCACCTTCCCGCCGGGCGAGAGCTCGAAGTCGCGTGCGGAGTGGGCTCGTCTGACCGACCACCTCCTGGAGTGGGGGATGGGGCGCGGAGGGGTCGTGATCGCGCTCGGCGGCGGGGTCGCCGGCGACCTCGCCGGCTTCGTCGCCGCGACGTACCTGCGGGGCGTGGCGCTCGTGCAGCTCCCGACCTCCCTGGTGGCGATGATCGACTCTTCCGTGGGCGGGAAGACGGGCGTCGACGTGGCGGCCGGGAAGAACCTCGTCGGGGCGTTCCACCCCCCACGCCTGGTGGTGGCCGACCCGGAGGTCGTCGCCACCCTTCCGCGTGCGCAGCGGGCGCAGGGGCTCGCCGAGGCGGTGAAGCACGGCGCCATCCTGGACCGGACCTACCTGGAAGCGCTCGAGGACGCGGCGGAGGACCTCCTGGAGGGACGCCCGGAGGCGCTGATTCGAGCCGTGCGGCGCTCGGTCGAGCTGAAGGCCGAGGTGGTGGGAAGAGACGAGCGCGAGGCGGGCCTCCGGAGGATCCTCAACTTCGGTCACACGCTGGGGCACGGCCTGGAGGCGTCTTCCGGTTACCGGATCCCGCACGGCGCGGCCGTGAGCGCGGGCATGGTGCTCGAGGCACGGATCGGCGAGCGGGTCGGGGTCAGCCGCGCCGGGACCGCAGCCGAGCTGGCACGCGTCCTGTCACGGATGGAGCTTCCGACGAGCCCGCCGGACGGGGTGGAGGTGGACGATGTTCTCCGCTTCGCGGCCCGCGACAAGAAGGGGCGTGGGCGGCTGGTGCTCCTGACGGAGCCCGGCCGGGTCGCACCCGGCCACGGGTGGACCCACCCGGTGGACGAGGAAGTCGTGCGGGACGTCCTGGAAGGGGAGGTTTGACCGGCGGATGCGAGGCTCCATATCCTTGCAGCGCCGCACGGGGAGGGGCGGGCCCGGAATCGTCGAGGCCGCCCGCTCACCGACGACTCTGACCGGGGGTGTGATGGCGCTGGTGGAGCGCTTCGAGGGATTCACGGTCGCTTCGGCGCTGGCCCACCGGGCCACCGCCGATCCGGAGTCCGTCTTCCTCCTCTTCGAGGACCGGAGCCTCACGTACGGGGAGGTCGAGAGTCGCTCCGACGCCCTCGCGGCCGCCCTGCACGGGCTCGGGATCGAAGCCGGCGACCGGATCGCCCTTCTTCTGCCTTCGTGGCCCGAGTTCGTGGTCTCGCTGTTCGCGGCCGCGAAGCTGGGGGCGGTGCTCGTGCCGCTGAACCCCCGGCTCACGGTGCCCGAGCTCCATTACATGCTCCGGCACTCCGAGGCGGTCGCGGCCATCTCCGCCGAGCGCGTCGGATCGATCGACTACCTCGAGTTCTTCGAGGACCTCCTGGTCCAGCTCCCGGAGCTCCAGTACCTGGTGACCGTCGGTGAGGAGGACCTCTGGTACGACGACCGGATCTTCCAGTTCTCGGACCTCCTCTCGGCGGGGGGCGGGCGCGACTACCCGGCCCGGGAGGGCGCCTCGTCCGACGACGTCTTCGCCATCCTCTACACCTCCGGCACCACCGGCAAGCCGAAGGGGGTCTCCCTCACGAACGGCAATCTCCTCTCCGTCGCCGCGGCCACGGTCGACGCGGTGGGCCTGGAGCCCGCCGACCGCGTGGGCGGGTTCACCGCGCTCTTCCACGTCTACGGGATGGGTCCGGGCATCCTCGGCACCCTCCTCACCGGGGCCTCGATGGTGCTCCAGGACGGCTTCGACGGGGCGGTCAGCCTCGATCTGGTGGAGCGGCACGGCGTCACCGTCCAGTACGGAGTGCCCACCCTCTTCGTCACCGAGCTGAGGGAGCTGGACCGGCGTCCGAGGGAGCTCTCCTCGCTCCGGCTGGGGGTGGTGGCCGGGGCCCCCGTCCCGGACCAGCTCGTCCGGGACGTGCGGGAGCGGCTCTGCCCCGAGTTCCTCGTCGCCTACTCGCTGACCGAGACGTCGTCGACCGTCACGCTCACCCGGCCGGACGATCCGGGCGAGAAGCTCCGCCAGACCGTGGGCCGGCCGCTGCCCGGAACGGCGGTGCGCGTGCTGGAGGACGACCGGACCGAGCTTCCCGTGGAGAGCGTCGGCGAGATCGCGGTCCGCGGACCCGGCGTCATGAAGGGGTACTACCGCCAGCCGCAGGAGACTTCGGGCGTCTTCGACGATCGGGGGTTCTTCCGCACGGGCGACCTGGGGCTCGTCGACGAAGAGGGGTACGTTCACTTGGTCGGCAGGCGGAAAGAGGTTATAATCCGTACCGGTTACAACGTGTACCCCCGGGAGGTGGAGGATCGTCTCCATCAGCACCCGGCGGTGAGTGAGGTCGCGGTGGTGGGCGTTCCGGACGAGGTTCTGGGAGAAGCCATCTGCGCCTGCATCGTCCCGGTCGAGGGGGCGATCGTCACGGGCCCGGAGATCCAGGACTGGTGCCGGGTCACACTGGCGGACTACAAGGTCCCGGACCTGGTCCGCTTCCTCGACGCGTTCCCGCTCACGGGAACGGGGAAGGTCCGTCGTATCGAGCTGGCCCTGAAGGTTCAGGAGACGCTCGAAAGCCGGCGGTGAAGCGAACGCCGGGATCGCCCGGCACCGAGAGGCCCCCCCGACCCTCTCCCGCGTTCCTCGGGATCCGGTCCGCCGGATCCGGGAGCGGGAAGGGTGGGGAGGTCTCGCGGCAGGATCCTAACGACACAGCTGCGAGAACAATCATGGGTATCCCCTACACAAGGGCCCCTCATCAGGAGGGGTCCTCTCCGAGCGTGCACGCCCCCAACGCCGCGCTCCTCATCGACTTCGACAACGTCACGATGGGGATGCGGAGCGACCTCTCCCGGGAGCTCAAGACGCTCCTGGAATCGGACATCATCAAGGGCAAGGTGACCGTCCAGCGGGCGTATGCCGACTGGCGGCGCTATCCCCAGTACATCGTGCCTCTCTCCGAGGCGTCGGTGGACCTGATCTTCGCCCCCGCCTACGGGAGCTCGAAGAAGAACGCCACCGACATCCGGATGGCCATCGACGGGA
>CAYPDV010000046.1:0-20728 GCA_964409525.1 uncultured Gemmatimonadaceae bacterium | reverse complement strand
GGCGGCGGGAAGATCAAAGCTGATGGTGGTCGACGGATTGAACGGATTCGGATAGACTCCGTTGATGGCCGGCTCTAGACCATAGACACGGAGCCTCGGATACTGCAACCTGCTCGGATGCGAAAATAGCTCAAGCTCACGAGGATACTTACCGCTTCGAGACTCGCACCACGTTGTATTCCGCGTCCCCCGGGTCGCTGATCCCGAAGCGCGCGTTCACGGCGTACAGATCGTTTCCGTGCTCGGCCACAGTCGTCGGCACGTCGAAGTCGTCCGACGTGATCGTCCCGGTGATCTCACCCGCCGCGAAATCCGGCGAGAGTTCCACCACGGCGATCTCGTTGAACTGGTTCCGCACGACGTAGAGCGTCCGGCCATCCAGCAGGATGCCGTCCCCGGCGGTTACGCTGTCGCCGCCCAGATCGATCTCAGAAGCCTCCCCCGTCTCGGGATCCACACGGTAGAGGGTGCCCGTCGTGGAGTTGACGATGATCAGATGTTCGCCGTTCGGCGTCGCCTCGATGCCGTTCGCGTTGAAGCCGTCGACCGATTCGTAGTCGCCGGTCAAGGGCAGCGTCTCCGCGTCGCCGACATCACCACGCGGCGTGAGCGGCAGGCGATAGATCTCCGGCTGGAAGGAGTTGGTGAAATAGGCGCCGGTCCGCGTTACGACAACATCGTTTATGAAGGTCTGATCGCCGCCGGCGGTGAGCTCGAAGGTTGCCACTTCGTCGCCCGTTTCCGCATCGTAGACGTACGCCTCGCCGCTGCTCTGCCCGGCGACGAACAGTCGATGGTTGCGCTGATCGTAGGCAAGGCCCACGGCAATCCGCTCTTCGGAGGGGGTGATCAGGATCTCACCCTCACCCGTTCGCAGGTCACCGCGATAGATGGACCCGTCCGCGAGCGAGCCGACGTAGAACGTCGAACCGCGTCCGGTTGCGATTCCCTCCGGCTGAAAGCCGTCCGGAAGCGGAATGACGTCGGCAAATGCATTGCCGCGCTTTCCGAGGATCGGCGCCGCTTCACCGTCGGATGAGGAAGCGAGCGCAAGGTGGGGGGCGGTCGGCTCATCCGACGTACATCCGGACATGAGCGTCGCCGTACTGAGCGCGAAGGCGATGAGAAAGGCGGGTCGAAGGAGTGGTGATGCGAATGCAGTCATGGTTGGATGCCTACGTCAATGGATGTTTCCAAAGGCGATGGATGATTCGACGGCTTTTCGGATGATTTGATAGCCGATCCGAAAGTCCCATTGCTGCGGATGACCGGAGACATGCCAGGACGGACGATCCGCACTCGATTGCGCTCGGGGCGCGCTTACGAGTCAACAGCGATTCTATTCTCTTCCGAGTAAGTAAGGACCCATGGCGTTACGCCGTCAAGCTTCACATTCCGGAACGGGCAGAGTTGTTACACGTCCGTCGTGATCGGCGGCTTGTTGCCGTTCGCGTAACCGGAGCGTACGTTTTCCGTCACGTATCCGAGCTCCATTTGAGGTACGTACGACTCGGACGCGTCGTACACAGGAAGCAGCCGGCATCTATGGTGGCATGATCAACACCTTCATCTTCTTGCTCCCCTGGATCGTGATCGCCTTCGTGATCCTCGGATTCTCGTTGGCCGACGACCTGCCCGCACCTACGGTCGGACGGGCTTTCCTGACGGCGGGCCTGGCGCTGGTCGCCCTCACGGCCGTGGCGTTGTGGTTCTCTCCCGGCGTGGCGGAGCCCGGAGATCTGCTGGTCGCCGCCGGAGCACCTGCGTTTCTAGTCGTGCACCGCGTACTGCGAGCGGCCTTTCGGAGGTGGAAGGGGGACGAGCCGATCCTGGCCGGCGCCGGCGACCCAACAACTGGACGGTTCTTTTATGAAGTGGAACAACCCCGGCGCCTGGAGTGGCGGGACTACGTCTATTCGTTTCTCCTGGGCCTCGGCATGCTGCTCGCGGCCATGCCGGCGATGGAGCGGCTTGTCGATCCGTAGCGATCAATCGCAGTAGCAATCAATCGCTGATCGGTGCGAACGCCGGCTATCCTGCGTTCGGCGCAGCCACCAGATGCCCATCCCCCACATGTATCCACGTCGTTACTGCGCATCACCCCGTGCGACGCATCTCCTTCCGCCACCGTTTGTTCTAAGAATTCGGACTGAAACGGTGAGGATTTATCTGGAGGTGCTCGATGGACCCAATTTACTGGGTGATGCTCCTGGGCGCGGTGATCGTGGCTTTTGTGCTGGGCGGAGCACTCGTCTGGTACGTGCTGCACCGCCGGCAGGAGCGTCGCCTCAGGGAGCGTTACGGTCCGGAGTACGACCACGTCCTGGATCGGACGGGCAAAAAGCGCTTCGCCGAACGTGAGCTGATCCGGCGCGAGGAGCGGGTGCGGCACTTCGACATCCATCCTCTTACCAGCCGGCAGCGCACGCGCTACGCCGAAGCCTGGAGGCACGTGCAGGCGCTATTCGTCGATGAACCGAAGCCTGCCGCTTCTGAAGCCCACGCTCTCGTGACGGAAGTCATGGAGGAGCGCGGCTATCCGATGGGCGATTTCGAGCAGCGAGCCGAAGATCTTTCGGTGGACCATCCGCACGTCGTCAGAAATTACCGCGAAGCACACGCCCTGACGCAAGGGAGCGCGCGGGGTGAGGCGGACACGGAGGACCTGCGGCAGGCCATGGTTCACTATAGATCGCTTTTCGAGGAATTGCTCGAAGCGCCCGTTACCGAACACACCACGAAAGAATATCACGAAGAGAGGAAAGAGGCATGACTGACATACCGAACCGCGACCGCGAGCGCCGAGACGCCGATGTAGACCCGAACGGCGACGTTCGCAACGAACGGGGCGCCGACGGATCACGCGCCGATGGATCACCAGGCGAAGTCCGGGGCGACCGTCCGGGCGTACGCGATGCGCGCACGACCGAGCGGGCCGGCACCGCCGACCCGCAGGCATCCGGGGATTCCGAGCGCACGCACGTGCCGCTCTTCCCAGCCGAAGACACCGACCGCTTCCGTTCCCGCTGGATGGACATTCAGACGCAGTTCGTGGATGAGCCGCGCAGAGCCGTCGAGCAAGCCGATGATCTCGTCACCGAAATCACGGATCGGATCATGAAGGTTTTCACACACAATCGTGAAGACCTCGAGCGGCAGTGGACAGCCGGCGACGAAGTTTCGACGGAAGACCTGCGGCGGACGCTGCGCAGCTACCGGAGCTTCTTCGAGCGACTCCTGTCGTTCTGAGGGCGCGCACGCATGTCGAAAATCAGGGAGCGCCTTTCCGGAGTCGGCCGAAACCTGAGCGCTCGGGAAACGAGGCCCGTGACCATCGCCCTCCTGGCCGGGGCGGGGCTTCTCCTGCTCGGTCTTGTGTACTGGGAGATCCTGCTGCTCCAGCTGCCGTCGACGGGCGAGATCCGCCGAGCGGGTGCCCAGCAGCCGAGCGTCGTCTATGCGGCCGACGGCGAGGCTCTGGCGAATTTCGGCGATCAACACCAGACCTGGATCCCGCTCACTGAGATCTCGCCGCACGTCGTGGATGCGCTCATCGCCACGGAGGATCGCCGCTTCTACGATCACTGGGGGATCGACGTCCACCGGACGGCCGGCTCTCTCGTGCGGACCCTCGGCGGAGAACCCCAGGGCGGCTCGACGATCACGATGCAGCTTGCGCGCAACGCTTTCCCCGACCTCTACGAGGACACGGCGATCACGCGCAAGATCAAGGAGTGGGTAACGGCACTTCGCTTCGAGGCCGTCTACGAAAAGGATGAGATCCTCGAGATGTATCTCAACGCCGTACCGTTCATGTACAACGCGGTCGGCATTGAGGCCGCCGCTCGGACCTACTTCCGGAAGCGGGCGTCCGCGCTGCGCCCCGACGAGGCCGCCCTACTCGTCGGCATGCTGAAAGGCACCGCCTACTACAACCCGGTCCGCCGTCCCGACCGCGCACACGAGCGTCGCAACCTCGTCCTTCAGGAGATGGTGGACCACGGATCTCTCCGGGAAGCGACCTACCGCGAGCTCGAAGCGGTGCCGACGCTTCTCAACTTCGCCCGTCCGTCGCGGAGCGAAGACGCGGCGCCCCACTTCGTCAACCACGTCCGAACCTGGCTCAGTGACTGGGTCGAGGAGCACGGATACGATCTCGACACCGGCGGGCTTCGCATCCACACGACGATCGACCGTCGCCTACAGCAAGCAGCGAGAGAGGCCGTCTTTGAGGTGACCAACGCACTCCAGGCGGTGGCCGACGTCGAATGGAGCGAAGCCGGCTCGCCTTTTTTCGCCGCGGAAGCCGGCGCGTACGAGGGCCGGCAGGTCGAGCCGTTTTCCTACTTCTGGGCCTCTCACCCGGATCTGATTGACCGGTCGATCCGCGAATCGGAGCGATACGAGCAGCTCACCGGAGAGGGCGTCGACGAGTCTCAGGCCTTGCGCGCCCTGAAGAGCGATCGCGGCTTCGTCGACTCGCTGAAGGCGGTGCAGCAGCGGATTGAGGCCGGCTTCGTCGCCCTCTCGCCGGAGACCGGACACGTCCTCGCCTGGGTCGGCGGACGCGATTACGCGGAAAACCAATACGATCACGTCGCGGTCGCCCGTCGGCAGCCGGGCTCCACCTTCAAGCCGATCGTCTACGCGGCCGCGCTCGAGAACGGATTCTCCCCCGACGACCGGCTGCGAGACGAGGTGATCGAGTACACCGACCCGGAGACAAACAGGACCTGGAGTCCGCGGAACGTCGGCTCCGCGACCGGCGAGATGATCACGCTGCGAGACGCGCTCGCCCACTCGAAGAACACGATCACCGCACAGCTCGTGGCCGAGATCGGCCCCGGCACCGCCGTCGACTATGCGCATCGGATGGGCATCGAAAGCGAGCTGGATCCGTACCTCTCGATCGGCCTTGGCACGAGCGAAGTATCCCTCCTCGAATTGACCGCTGCCTACGGGACCATCGCGAACGGCGGCCTCCACAGGGAGCCGCTCTTCATCACGCGTATCGAAGACCAGACGGGCCGCGTGCTGGCGCGGTTCTCCTCCTCCGAGCGAGAGGCCGTCTCTCCGGCGACGGCGGACCAGCTGCTCGAAATGCTGCGCGGTGTGATCGACTACGGCACCGGCACCCGCATTCGCACGCAGTTCGGCGCCGGAGGCGACCTCGCCGGCAAGACGGGCACCTCGCAGGAAGGCGCCGACGGATGGTTCGTCCTCGCCCAACCCGATCTCGTCGCCGGCGCGTGGGTCGGCTTCGACCTGTCGGCCATCACGTTCCGAAGCGACTACTGGGGACAGGGTGCGCACACCGCGCTGCCAATCGTCGGAACCTTCCTCCAGCGGGCCGGCGGCGACGCCCGGCCCGCCCGCGCCGACTCGCTAGCGCGCCTGGCGACCACGACCGCGCAATAACGTGCACGATGACAACGCGCAATAACACATTGAAATAACACAGCGAAATAACAAAGCGAAACAACACGGCTGGACAAGGACGAATCATGGCGGCCGCCTCCGTGAACCGCCCACTACGCTTCGCCGACGATTGTGCGCCGGATCTCGTAGATTGCCCCTCTCCCGAAACTCACGAAGGAGGTAACCGATGGCAGCGTTCGACCTTCCTGCAGAACTCATCTACAACCGGGGAAAAGTCCTTGACCCGAAAGCTTACGCAAGCGAAGTGGGTTGCGCGTCGTGGCTCTGCCTGACGGGCGAGGAGTTCGCGGCGCTCGAGGACGGTCTTTCATTCGCAGACGTGCAGGAAGCAGTGCCGCATTCCGTGAACGTCGCCTCCGATCCCCCGCGAACGCTCGACCTGGAGCTGGCGCGCCGGCACGTCACCGCCCTCGACGAGCTGCCCCGGCCGACGCTCATCACGTGCCGGATGGGTCCGCGCGCCTCCGCCGCGGCCTACATGTACGCCGGACTCACCGCCGGCGCCGATCCGCAGGACGTCCTCGCAGCGGCCGACAAAGACGAGGCGCCCTTCTGCGGAGTCGAGGAGTACAGGAAATGGGTCACCTCCTCCATTGAAGCGTTGCGAGACGAGCCGAGGTAGCATGGACTAGATGCCTGCTCCTGGCTAGACGCCCGTCCCTGGCTAGATGCCTGCGCAGCCTAAACACAATGCAGAGCGACTTTCGACTATGTCACCAATTACCTACAGCAAAGGGGTATATGATGCGCATACGAGCAACTGCAGCTACACTCGTCGTTTTCTTGATCGGGTGGATGTTGGCCGACCCCGCGTGGAGCCAGGAGTCCGGACTCGTCGAGCTAAGGGCCGTTGGACTCGAGTTTGAAGGTCCGGACGAGGCCCCGTCCGGATGGACGACGATTCGGCTTATCAACGACTCGCAGATGGAGCACTTCGCCGTCTTCGCGCGGTATCCCGAGGGACGTGGCGTCGACGACCACCAGAACCTCGTCGCACCGAACTTTCAGGAGGGCATGGATCTGCTTAATGAAGGCCTGGTCGACTCCGCCATGGCCGCCTTCGGAAGGCTTCCGGATTGGTACGGCGAGGTCGTTTTCTTCGGGGGACCTGGCCTGGTATCTCCCGGCCGGACCACGCAGGTGACGGTCGATCTACAGCCGGGCACGTACGTGGTGGAGTGCTACGTCAAGACAGGCGGCATTTTCCATTCCTACAACCCCGTGGAGGGTGAATACGGGATGGTACATGAAATCACGGTGCTCGACGAGGCGAACGGACGCCCGGCGCCCGACGCCGACATCGAAATGACGATTTCGAGCACCGACGGCACATCGGTGGATGATGAGGTGACGGCCGGCCGGCATACGGTCGCCGTTCAGTTCGCGGATCAGGCGCCGCACGAAAACTTCGTCGGCCACGACGTGCATCTGGTTCGCCTCTATCCCGACCAGGACATGAGCGAGCTGACGACCTGGATGGACTGGACGCAGGCTGCAGGCCTCGAAACGCCGGCTCCGGCGGAGTTCATCGGCGGCACGAACGAAATGCCCGCGGGCACGACCGCCAACGTCACGGTAGATCTCGAGCCCGGCCGGTACGCGTGGATTGCCGAGGTGCCGAACGCCGCGGAGAAAGGGATGCTGCGGACGTTCGAGGTCGCCGAGTAGCCGGGCCGCCGGGTTGGCTGTCGAGGATAGGCAATCAGATCGTGATGGCTGGTCCTATCACGATCGACACAAATACCCCGCCGGCTCAGCGGATGCTTGCGGGCCATCATGCCGTGAAAGCATGTCATCCCTCAAGATCGTGGGCTTTTGAGAAGCCTACGGGGATCTCTCGCACTTTCCGCGCGACGAGCGCGAAGTAGTACAGGGGCATACCTTCCATCGACAATCGATGTCGATATTTCTCGATGTGGTACGTGTCCAGGTATTCGGAGAAGATCAACTCCCGTACGAGGCGCGAGAAGCCGGTCGAATCGGAATTATCGAGGAAACTCTCTTTGATATTAAAGGCGACCCAGCCGCCTACCTTCACGAAGCTCAACGCCTGGAGAAATGCGCTCGGCGGGATGTCGCCGAAACCCAAGGCCGCGACGGTCGTGAGGCAGTCGATCGACCAGGATTCAATTTCCTCAATGGTCTCCTTCTCCGGCTGCGTTAAGTCGACGACATAATATTCGTCATACACCCCGGGCCGATCACGGAGACATGCTTCTTTCGCCGCGGGGATGATGTCGGCCCCGACCAAACGCGCCACGCCATACTCCTTCATGACCTCGCCCATCATACCGTTGCCGGCACCGAGATCGAGCACACGCAGTTCGCTGAGGACTTCGCCAGACCCGTCGAGCGTATGCTTCAGGATCTGACCCACTTTTTGGGGTGAGGTGCACTTAAGGCGGTCGTAGAACAGTTGTTCGTACAGCCCCTGTCTCCGGTAAATCTCGGCATAATCATGAAACCGCAGCTCGGTCTTCTGGCCGTCTTCGATAATGAAGAAGGTGATTTCATCTTGTTCGAGGGTGTGCGAGTTCTGCGGTGGGAACTGGATTCGGTAGTGATTTCGCACTGCGTCAGTCGGAATTAGGGCTAAACGTCGGATTCACTAGTTACGGTCTTGGAGCATGGTATAGAAAGTCCAGCGTACGAATGAGTATCTTCCAGACTCCGCGATACAGGAAGAAGTGTTGGCGTCGACCTGATGATCTTGAGGAGCGTACATGCAGAAGTCGTCGAACGAGCCCCCCGTATCTGAAAAGAGGATGACGAAAACCTTCGAGTTTCCAGCGCCCACCGCCACGCTGCCTGCCAGGCTCGTGACGCGCACGCAGTTGGCGCGGACACGGCCGGACGCCGGACGCGGCGTCGTCATAACGGACACGGCCCCGGACGTGGTCCGCCCGTCCATCGTGACACGACGACAGGCATCGCTTCGTCGCCGCCGCCGCAAGCGGATTTTGGTAACGTTCGCCATCATACTGGGTCTCTTCCCGCCCGTCTGGGCGCTCTACTTTCTGGCGTGGATCGTCTGGCGGAGCCGGTCGCCGCAGAAGTCGATGCGACTGGTTCGCAGCGCCGTTCGGGCTCTTGAAAAGAACCGGACGGGTATTGCGCTGCAGCAGCTTCAGCAAGCACACCTCCTCGATGCGGGCAACAACGATGCGCTCTACTGGCTGGGCCTGCTGTTGAGCAATCAAGACCGACACGACGAAGCCGCGGAGGCCCTATCGCTCGTGGCCGAGCGCATTCCGGGCCTGCCCGAGGTTGAGGCGGCACTCGTCGACGCCTACGTAGCGACGAACGACCCGGAGAGCGCCGTCTATCACGGCCAACAGTTGCTCGAAGCCGCGCCCTATGCCGCCGACACCCCTCTTAAACTAAGCGACGCCTATGAAGCCGCCGGGCGGCTCGATCTGGCGATAGAGTCGCTCGAACAGGCGCCCCTCCACAAACGCGTGCTGACCGACACCCTCCTGCAGATCCACTATCGTCTCGGGGAACTCTACGAGCGCGAGGGAGACGCCGTGCGCGCCCGGGACCACTTCAAGCGTGTCTACGCGCAGGACGTGACGTACCGGGATGTCCGCGCGCGGATGGAATCGCTTCAAGACGAGCAGGACCGGTAGTCGCACGGGATCAGGGCACGGGACCAGCGCGGCATATGCAGAGGCAGACCGTGAAGCTGCCGCCTGCCCCGCTGTCCACGCCGCCACCGAATAGCTCAGGGCGTCCCTCAGTGCTGACGTCCGGGGCGGTTCTCGGCCTAATCGAAGGTGAGCTCCGATTCCTCGCAATTCTTGCCTGAAGGAGTTGAATCCCTTTACTTGGCCTACGCTTCATAGCGATCTCTGCCGGAGAGTGGGTTCCTGGGGACGTTAGGAACATCCAATCCGAACCTGTGTGCGCATTTCTCGAACCCTCGGATATGACAACAGCCGGCACCTCCAGCACAATTGATTTAGCCGCCCGCGTGCGGCGGGATCGATTCTATTTGGTCATGGCTGCGGTGTTGCTCCTCGCAACGGCGGTCGGCTTTGCTCCGACGTTTTTTTTCAGAGCCGCATTCGACGTCCCCGAGCTCCCGCTGCGACTTCATCTGCACGGCGCCGCCTTTACCATGTGGGTGGTCCTGTTTATGACACAGACCACCCTGATAGAGAAGAGGAGCGTGCGCCTTCATCGCCGCATGGGTCAACTCGGAGCGGTGTTGGCGGTAGCCATGGTGATCTCCGGCCTCATGATCCTACGGGCCATCGCTAGAGAGGCGGCACCGACCGATGCGGGGATCGCTGCCGTCTCCCCGCTCATCTGGGGAAATCTCACGATACTGGCGGCGTTTTCCGCATTCGTTCTCCTGGGACTGCTCAATCGCCGTCGCCCCGCCGTACACAAGCGGCTCATGCTACTCGCGTCGGTGTCCATCAGCGGCCAGGCACTATCGCGCGTCGGGCAGATCGGCGTTCTCAGACTCAGCGACGTCCGCTTCGTCAACGATGCGATTTATGGCCTCGGAGGCATGGCTTTGTTGCTCGTCATTATCCTTGGCCACGACGTGTTCACACGCGGCAAACCTCACAAAGCGGTGGCGATCGGCGCACCCGCGCTGCTGGGGGCCATCGTGGTCACCGGATTGGTGATTCCGAGCTCCTCGTTCGGGCAGCTAGTGGTCCTGTGGCTGCGTTGATCCACGTAGTTGCAGCCCCTCGTATGGCTTTTCACGGTCGGGATAACGTATATACTGGATGCTGGTGGGTTGCGCCGCGTCTCCTAGACTAGGATTCCACCCAAGTCCTTAAGAAAGGAGACTTCGAGGAACGTCGAGTACCCCTTAAAAGCAGGATCGGCTGGCAAATTGGTGCGCCCCGTGGTGGCAACAAGAGCCCTCTGGCTCGCCTTGATACTCGCTCTCCCCGTGCCCGGCGCGCCGGCGCAGATGTCGGATAGCCCCGAGGAGAACCCACGGCGCTCGTTTGTCCATCAAGCGTGGACCGTCGAGGACGGCCTGCCCGTCAATCACGTCAACCAGCTCTACCAGACGCCGAATGGCTACCTGTGGATGGCCACCTTCGACGGACTGGTACGCTTCGACGGCGTCCGCTTCACCGTTTACAACGCAGCGAATACACCGGGATTGCCGTCCAACCGCCTGGTCACCATCCAGCCCGGTCGCGGCACCAGCTTTTGGCTCACGACGGAGCAGAATCACCTCATCCGCTTCGATCAGGGTGACATCCGCAGCTACGTTTCCGGTCAGGCGTTTCACCGAGCTGGTGTGTTCCTCGACGGCGATAGCGCGGTGTGGGTTGCCACGCGAACGGGCGTGTTTCAAGAAGAGAGCGGCGAGCTCGTTCCGTTCGCGCCCGGGATCATCCGAGGCCGACCGGTTCGCCACATCCTGAGGTCTTCATCGGGTGACCTCTGGTTTGCGATGCCGGACGGCGTGCTGCGAATCGGAAAAGGTGCTGCGACGCATTTCGACGTGCACGCGGCCGGTGCGGGCGGTGTCCATCGCTTGACGGAGGATGCCGGCGGGACCATCTGGGCCGCCGGCTCCGGGATCGCGAGATTTGCGGATCGTGCGTTTAGGAAAGTCGTATCGGAGGAGGCGCCATGGGTCGGTGACGATCCGCCTTCGATCTTCGGCATTCGGGTGGATGGTCACGGACGAACGATCGTCTCTGCGGGGCGAGGTCTCTTCGAGATTGCTGCCGGTGGCGTCCGGCCGCTCGGTCCTGTCGCTGACTGGCGGCCGTTTGGAACGGCCGTGCAGAAGGGAGGCGCCCTTGCAACGTGTCCGGACGGTACTCTCTGGGCCCTCGACCGCGGGCGGCTGTACCAGGGGGGCGATTTCGTCATGGATACCGGGCTCGACAGTCGGACGCTGCTGTGCGATCAGGAAGGGAATCTCTGGATCACCACGGCCGGTGAGGGCCTTCACCGCTTTCGGCCGGCACTGATTCAGACCGTCCGCCCCGCTGATCACACATCTTCATTCAATGTGTACGGCGTGTTCGAGGATCGGCATGGATCGATCTGGTTCGGAAGTCGCGGCTTTTTGGGCCGACTTCTCACCGATGGGCAGGTGGAATCGCACCCATCGTCCGATCTCGATGGCCCCACGGCAGCCTTCCTCGATGCCGCAGGCGGTGCGCTCTGGGCGGGACGGCATCTTTGTCGCCCAGAGAGACGGACGGACGGCGGCGGATGCACTCGATTCGAGATCGAAAGTATACTGCCGTCCGACGTCTATGCAATCATGCAGTCGCGAGACGACGCACTCTGGTTCGGCACGAATGTGGGAGTGTTTCGACGGCGCCGCGGCACCTGGAGGCACTTCACGACCGAAGACGGTTTGCCGCACCTGTTCGTCCGATTTTTCCTCGAGACACGAGACGGGTCCCTGTGGATGTCGACCAACGGCGGAGGTATCGCGCGCTACGCCGAGTCGGAAGCGAACGAACCTGCTTTCCAGGCCATCACGATGGCCGATGGACTGCCCAGTAACAACGTTCGCGGGCTCCACGAGGACCGGAACGGCATCATCTGGATCGCAACCGAGGATCTGGGGCTCGCTCGCCTCGACCCCGACACAGGTCACATTACGCAGATTCGTGCGTCGGATGGACTCTACCAGGACGGCCTGCACGCGATTCTCGAGGACAAAGACGGCCGCCTGTGGATGAGCACCAACAACGGCATCTTTTCGATCGCGCGGGACGAACTCGACGCATTCGCGCTCGGACGCATCGATCGCGTGCGCTCCACTTTCTATACGGAGCGCGACGGCATGCGCAACCGGGAGGCCAATGGAGGTTTTCAGAATGCCGCCCTTCGAACAGGAGATGGGCGGCTCTGGTTTGCCAGCCAGGACGGTGCGGTCGTGATCGATCCCGACAAGATCGAAGCGTCGCCCGCCCAGGCTGCCGTCATCATAGAGGAGCTGACGACGTCGGCAGGGAGCGTCCATCGCGTCGGCGGTGCGCCTATCGAGATTTCGGCAGACGAGCGAAGCTTTGCCGTGCGGTACACCTCGCCCAATTTCACGGCGCCTGAGCGCACCCGCTTTCGCTATCGATTGGATGGGTTCGACAACGATTGGGTGCTGGTCGACAATCGCCGCGAAGCCATCTACACCCGGGTCCCGCCAGGCACCTATTCGCTTCGGGTTTCGGCCTCCAGCGGCAACGACGAGTGGAATGACGGCGGGCTTCCCCTCATCGTGACCGTAGCGCCCTACTTTTATGAGACCTGGTGGTTCGTCCTGCTGTGTATCGTGGCAGGCCTTCTCCTAGTCGGCAGCGTCTTTCGATACCGTATCCACAAGATGCGGCAGCGCGAGACGAAGCTGAAATCAGAGGTGCGTGCGCGGACGAGCGAGCTGCGCGCGGCCAATGCACTCATGGAGAAGCAGGCGGATCAACTCCGGGCGCTCGACCGAGCCAAGAGCCGATTTTTCGCCGACGTCAGCCACGAGTTCCGCACACCGCTCACGATGACCCTCGGGCCCCTCCGAGACCTTCGGGACGGCCGCGTCGGATCAATTGATGATCGCGCGCGCGAGCAGGTGACGATCGCCCTACGCAACGGACGCCGCCTCCATCGTCTGACCAATCAGCTACTCGATCTCGCACGCCTGGAAGCGGGATTTTTTACGGTCGAACGACTCCCCGGCGACCTCGCCGCGTACCTCCAGACGCTGGCCGGCCCTTTTGTCGCCGCCGCGGAGCGAGCGGATATTTCGTTTTCTGTGCACGTTCCGCCAAAGCCCGTCGTCGTCGCTTTCGACCCCGACCATCTCGACAAGGTGTTCGCCAACCTCGTCTCCAACGCGTTGAAATTCACGCCGGCTGGCGGGGCGGTCGTCCTGCGACTGCATGTGACCGCAGAACGGGCCGTTGTCACTGTAGAAGACACCGGCAGAGGGATCGCGCCGCGACACCTCCCCCACATCTTCGACCGGTTCTTCCAGGGCTCGAAGTCCGAGATGCAGCCCGGCACCGGCATTGGCCTTTCGCTTGCTCGGCAGATCGCCGAGCTGCACGGCGCAACGATCGACGTCGAGAGCACAGAGGGGGTTGGAAGTACGTTCACCGTGCGGATGCCGCGGGCTGATGCGGTGGAGTACGCGGATTTACCTCCGGTCCAATCCTCCTCGAACACCCTTGGCGTCGCCGAAGTACGTGAAAGCATGGGCGCCAACGAATTCGATGATCCGGGCGAGGTCGTCGACTCCCGCGACGTCACGACCGTCCTGATCGTGGACGACAACGCCGACATCCGCGCCTACGTCCGTCGCCACCTCGCTGCCGGCTACCGGATCGCCGAGGCGCTCGACGGCCGCGAGGCACTGGAGACAATCCGATCCTGCCTGCCGGACCTCATCATATCTGACGTGATGATGCCGCACCTGGACGGCTTTCGACTGCTGCGATCGCTCCGTTCGGATCCGGAGACGGACTTCATTCCGATCATCTTACTGACCGCTCGGGCGGAGGCGGAGGATCGCCTCGCCGGTCTTGGCCTCGGGGCCGACGACTACATCACGAAACCCTTCGATGCCCGTGAACTGAGTGCCCGCGTCGACAATCTGATCGCGCAGCGGCGGCGGCTGAAAAGCCGGTACGCGGCGGCTCGAGCTGCGAGTGACGGGCGACAGACCATCCACGCCTTACCGTCCGACGCGAAATCCGCTGAAGCTATCTTTCTCGAACAGGTTCGCGCGGTCGTCGAGCATCACATGGCCGATGAGGAGTTTGGCGTCGAGGAGATGGCGCTTGAAATCGGACAGAGCCGATCGACGCTCCACCGACAGCTCACCGACGTCACGGGGGAATCGCCCAGCCATCTGCTCCGTCGCATGCGCCTGGAGCGCGGAGCTGATCTTCTCCGGCGGCGCGCCGGAACCGTGAGCGAAATCGCCTATGCCGTCGGCTTCAAGAGCGTCGCGCACTTCTCTACCAGCTTCCGGGAGCACTTCGACCAAACGCCGACCGCATACCAGGCGGGGACGACGGCCGACGACGAAGCTGCAGAATAACCTCCCGCACGGTCGCATCCCCTGAAAGTACCCGCTGCATACGGCGATGCAGCACTGCCGCCCTCCCATCCCACACCCCGTGAAATCGCGGACATCCCGAGGGCAGGCGATTTGCGGCGAGCGCGTAGGCTGACCGGCATCTCGCCGTCCTCGTGCGACGAGATCGAAACGGAATGCGACGCCGATGTAAGCGTGCGCGCCGTCTCATTTCATAAGCTGCGTTCGGCCTCACAGGGGCATCTGATCGTCGCCGATTCCCGACGATCGACATAGAGAGACGGCTGGCCCCCGCAAGCCCATTCGCCTGGAGTTAGTGCCCGGCAAGCCCACGTTTCCTCATTCATTCAAGCCACGGTACGATGAAGAACTACTTCGCCATTACAACCGTCGCCTTGATCGCACTACTGGCTGTTATGCCGCTTCGTGCGCAGGAGCCCTTCCTCCAGAATAAGCTGTCCGAGGCTGCGGACGCGGCGGACAAAATTCTCGTTCAATTTGCCGGAATCAAGGGGGAGAGTACGGATCCAGGGTACGTAGGATGGACGCACGTGCTCTCGTACCACCATGATCTGTCCAATACGTTCGTTCCATCTCCGGGAGGCGACCCAGGGGTGGGAAGGGCCGTGCATTCGCCGGTTTCGATCGGTAAGTACCTGGACATAACGACGCCGGACCTCGTTGAGGCCCTGAACACCGGACAGATGATTTCGGGCGCCGTATTCGAGTTCATATCCGAAGAAAACGGCAAGCCCTTCGTGTTCTTCCAGGTCGAGCTCGACAATGTAGTCGTCACCTCATATGCGGTGGAAGCACTTCCGGGCGAGGGCCGGCCCGTCGAGCAGATTGAGCTCACCTATTCAATAGTGACGATAACGTACTGCGACAACGGCGTTAAGGGGCCGAAGGGATGTGTATCGACCTCCTGGAACGTAGAATCGAATACGGCCATGAACATGGCGGCGCTTTCGGGCCCGTCGGTCGACGTCTCCGGAGATCACGTCGGCTTCGAATGGACGATGCAGCAGCAGGACGGCCTCTACGGGTTCGAGATCCAGCAGTGGGTCGGCGGCGGATTCGTGCGCACCTCATATGTGCCGGCGGCAAGATGGACGGGTGAGTCGTTGCGGTACGACGCAAGTACGCGCGATCTCGACCGGGGAATCCAGGTTTTTCGCCTTGCACTTCTCGGCGTGGACGGGACGGTATCCTACACCGAAGAAATGCGCGTGGCCATCGGCGTTCCAGAGCTGGAGCTCTCCGTGGGTGCTCCTTATCCAAACCCCTTCACGACCGAGATATCCCTTCCCGTCTCGGTGGACCGGGTCCAACGCGCGCGTGTCACGATCTTCGATTTGCTGGGCCGCGAGGTTGCGGTCCTGTTTGATGGGATGCTGGAGCCGGGCCGTGAGCAGCTTCTACGTCTCGAGCCGGAGAACGGGCTTGCCTCCGGGGCCTATCTGGTCCGTGTTGAGGCAGGCCGACAGACGACGACCCGTGCCGTGACACTTCAGCGATAGGTCTTGCCATGGCCGCCGAGCCGCCGAACCGGTCCGATCGTCCGACGCCGTCCGAACACGTGCGTCTCGAAGCCGATCTCGCCACCGGATCCATCTCCGAATCAGTCTGGGTGAACCGAGAGGCGACGCCGCACCGGCCCGTCGTGCTCGTCGTGGAGGCCGATGCCGGCCTGCGCGCGAAAGCGGCAGCGAAGTTGGCCGCCCCCGCGCCAGGGACGAGCGCGCCCGCCTTTCGGGTGAGGAGCGCGCAGGATGCCGCGCACGCCGCGTCCGTGATCGAGAAGGAGGAAATCGACCTCGTCCTTTGCGGCAAGCTGGGCACGGCAGACGACGAACGACGCCTGAACCAGCTGCTCCTGCAGGATGCCCGCTTCAGCCGCGGAGTGCAGGTCCTCGTTGCCGCCACACGCGTCCCAACTGCCTCCGGCGTGCTGGGTGAGCCGACCCACCTGCGCCTCGTCGGAGAAGTGCTGGCCGACCTGGCGGAGGGCCTACACGACAGAGCGCCGCCGGCGGGCGAGGAATGATGTCCGTGCGAAATCAGAACCTTCCAACCATCCACACCAGGACAACACCATGAAACTTCGATCAATGAACCTCCGAAATGCGTTCTCGGCGCTTCTTACCGTCTCGATTCTCACGTGCGGCATCGTGCATGAAGCCGTCGCCCAGGACCGCGTCTACGACGACGGTACCGTGTGGGATGTCAGCTACGTGAAGACGGAGCCCGGCCAGTTCAATGCCTATCTCAGCAATCTAAACCAAAACTGGAAGCGGATGATGGACGCCGCGAAGGCGGAAGGCCACATCCTCTCCTATCTGATCCTGGCCTCGCAACCGTCGAACCGCGACGACTGGGACCTGATGCTGCTCGTGGAATATCCGAACATGGCCGCGCTAGATAACTCGCGTGAGGTCTTCGAACGCAATGCGCGCGAGGTGCTGCAGACGAACCCCGAAGAGCAGAGCCGGGCGACGGTCGAGCGGCGCAAGCTGCGAGAACTCGTTGGAGGGAAGCTCGCTCGCCAGCTCGTTTTCAAGCAGTAGGAGCCCTTCTCCGACTTCTACATCCTCTTCACCCAACACCGCCGAAAGGCCTACACCATGAAACGCAAGATCTTGAACTGGCTAGTGCTATGCAGCCTCGGGATGTGGCTCGTGCCCGTGACGGCAGCGATGGCCCAGGACGTCCCGTCGCAACGGGCGATCTCCTTCGGCTCCTGGCAGTGCGAACGCGCCGCCCTGGATCGCATCATCGAAATGGACCGGGAGCGGACGCTTCCCATCGCGCAGGCGATGGTGGATGAGGATCTGATCGTCTCGGCCGGCACGCTCAGTCACGGCTGGGGCGACGAATGGAATTACGTCAATTTCGTCGTCGCGGCCGACGTGGCCGCCGTCGTCGAGGCGAATGGCGAGATGAACCGCCGCTACGCAGAGCTCTACCCGGACGACGATTTTTTCATCGAGCACTGCTCGGAGCACAAGGACAACATCTATTCGGTCGACGCCGGCATGGAGCTCACGGGCGTCGTCGATCCGGATCGTCCGCCTGCTTATGCGTTGAGCTACTGGAAGTGCCCTCTGCAGGATGTGGGGCGGCTTATTCGGCAGGAGGACTCGCTCGCGCTGCCTATCGCGCGGGAGCTGGTGGCCGAGGGCCTTTGGCGCGGAACGGGCTTCATGTCCCATGACTGGGCGGATGAATGGAGCGTCGTCCGGTGGGCGGCAGCCGACGACATCCCCTCGCTGATTGCGGCGTTCGACGAGCAGGCTCTACGACGAGCCGACCGTCATCCCGACTCGCCAGAGAGTGGGCTCAATGACTGCCGCGCGCACAAGGACAACATCTACGAGCTCACCTCGATCACGAGCTCCAACTCGAACTAGCCTCGCTCCGGTCATCGGTTCTCGACATGCGCATCCTATTCTTTATTCTGGTTTTCGCGGGGGTCACGAGCGCGGCCACGGCGCAGCCTTCGACCCACACGTACTTCGTCGCGGCTGACGAGCTGGTCTGGGACTACACGCCGTCCGGCCGGGACATGATAACGGGAGCCCTGTTCGACACCACGACGGGGAGGGTGTCGCCGCAGCTCGAGATGTACGCGAACGTTCGGCGAGACTCCAATCAGGTCGGACACGCCTACAAGAAGGCGCTGTACCGAGAGTACACGGACGCCACGTTTTCTACGCTTAAGCCGCCCGCGCCGGAATGGGAGCATCTCGGCTTCATGGGTCCGCTCCTGCGGGCCGAAGTTGGAGACACGATCGTCGTCGTCTTCCGCAACCATGCGTCCCGGCCCTACACGATGCATCCGCACGGCGTCTTCTATGAGAAGGACTCCGAGGGGACGCCATATCGGGACGGTACGAGTGGCGCCGACAAGCTCGACGACGGCGTCCTTCCTGGACATACGCACACGTACACGTGGATCGTGTCGGAGCGTGCCGGACCGGGGCCGCACGACCCGAGCTCAATCATGTGGATGTATCACTCTCACGTTGACGAAGGAAAGGACATCAATGCGGGATTGATGGGGCCGATTATCGTCAGTGCGCGCGGCATGACCAGGCCGGACGGCACGCCCAAGGACGTCGATCGCGAGTTCGTCGTCATGTTCTCCGACGGCGAGGAGGCCTCGAGCTGGTACATAGACGACAATATCCGCCGGTTCATTCCGGGCGCGAACGTCGACACGGTCAAGAGCACGCCGCGCTTCAATTTGCGCCACCTTGCGCCGTCTATGAACGGGTGGATGTACGGCAACATGCCGCTGCTGACGATGGAGGAAGGCGAGCGCATTCGGTGGTACATCATGGCGGGCACGAACGGCTTCGACTTCCACACGCCCCACTGGCACGGACACACGGTGCTCATGCACGGGCACCGGATGGACATCATCAGCGTCGAGCCCATGATGATGGCCCACGTCGACATGGTGGCCGACAATCCGGGGATCTGGTTCTTTCACTGCCACGTGACTCCGCACATGAATCTGGGGATGAATGCACGCTATGTGGTCTATCCGAAGGACGAGACGGCGCGCACGGCGCTTGCCGCCACCATTGCGCAGGAACGCGACCTGTTATCGGGGCCGTCGAGGTTCGGAGATCGGGAGGTCGGCGTCGCCACGCACGTCCCCGGATGGCTCGCGCGGCTGGACGACCCGACGGTGGATGCCTCGCAGATGGCCTTCCGCGCCATGGGCGACGGCTTTCACGCCACGACGGGTAAGCCCGCGGCCGTAATCTACAACCCGGGCATCCGGGCCGGTGGGCCGTTTCGCGCGCAGGCGACCTTCACGCAGACGGCGGCCGCGGCGCATCCCGAGGCGTATGGGCTTGTATTCGGGGGCAAAAACCTGGACCGCGGCGATCAGGAGTATCTATACTTCCTGATTCGCCAGGACGGCAAATTTCTCATCAAGCGCCGGTCCGGCGACGTGACGCATACGATCGTTGAGTGGAGCTCGAGCGAGGCGATTCAAAGCGCGTTTGGTGAGGCGGGTATGCGCAATACGCTCGCCGTTGAGGTCGTCGACAACGCGATGAGCTTCTACTGCAATGACCGTGAAATCGTACGCCTGCCGCGCGATGGAAGCGTGGCATCCGATGGCATCATTGGCTTTCGGATCAATCACATGCTCGACGTACATGTCGATGACTTCGAGGTAGCCGCGATTGCGAGCACCACTTCGCAATGATCGGACTGGGGCGCAGAAACCCGCGAAGGTTCGTCCGCAGGAGCGCATAGCTATGCTCCCCTCTACTCAGGTTGGTCTCGGCCACGTAACCACGCGAGATCCGCTCGATCGTATCCATAGATCAATATCGCCTGTAGCTCGAACAAAGCCGTGCACCGCAAGCGCGTACGCCCCGACGAGTAAAGACTCAACCTCCTCGTCGGAGACGGCGGACAACATGTCGCGATAATCTAGAATCAACTCATTTCCAATCCGCGATGCAGCGAGGTGGTTGGCGTTACGACCAACATCACCCATGGCGAGGAGCTCAGCCCACAAACGGTAGGATAAACAAGCGGCAAAAAGAAATCCCTCGCCGTAAGTGCTTGGCTTCCAAAGCATTACGAGCGAGGGTTTTTTCGTACCGCGTACCGGATTCGAACTCCGCATCTGGAAGGCCTTCCTTCAGCGATCGTAGCGGAGAGATCCTCGTGCAGCTATTCGATGGGAATCTGTCTTGTCATGGCACTCCGGATCCATGCTTCCCTGGCATGTAAGATGTATCGCGAAACCGGCCAGCCGCTACACAGCCTATACCGACGGCCGGAGTTCGCACGATGCGCTCGAGCCCCTGCGCACCTTCGAGGAACCTCCACGCGAGCGCGGGATCTGTAGGACCGACCCCGGGTGAGAGTAGTTGTGCTCGTCCGCAAGTCGCCGCCCTGAACAGATTTTGGATTGAACGGAGGTCCGTTCGGAGGACGTCGGTCGGCCCGGCGGTCGCACGTACCATTCGGTTTGACGTTGAGCAATACCATTCCTACCAGATATGGATCGGAGCATCTCCAGGAGACACTTTTTAAAGCAGGGCGGGTCCGTACTTGCTGCGACGTCCATCGGCTTTCCCTCCATAAGTATTCCAAAGGGAAAGGAGAAGCTAGGCGTCGCGCTCGTAGGTCTGGGCGCATACGCTTCCGGCCGGCTCGCGCCTGGCTTGCAGCAAACGCGGCATTGCGAATTACGCGGGATCGTGACCGGATCACCCG
>CAYPDV010000045.1:0-20729 GCA_964409525.1 uncultured Gemmatimonadaceae bacterium | reverse complement strand
ACAAGGACGTGATCACGGTGGACCACATGGCGCGGATGAAGGACAAGGCCATCGTCGGCAACATCGGCCACTTCGACAACGAGATCGACATGGCCGGGCTGGCGAAGGCGGCCGAGCGGATCCCGATCAAGCCGCAGTTCGACGAGTTCCGCTTCCCGGACGGCCACGGAGTGCTGGTCCTGGCGGAAGGGCGGCTCCTGAACCTGGGCTGCGCCACGGGACACCCGAGCTTCGTGATGTCGGCGAGCTTCACCAACCAGGTCATGGCGCAGATCGAGCTCCACAGGAGACACGAGGAGTACGACCGGAAGGTGTACGTCCTTCCCAAGCGCCTCGACGAGAAGGTGGCGCGGCTGCACCTGGACAAGCTCGGCGTGCGGCTGACGGAGCTGTCGGACCGGCAGGCGAGCTACATCGGCGTGCCGAAGGGGGGGCCCTACAAGCCGGAGCACTACCGGTACTGAGGCGGCCGGGCCGCGAGGCGCGTCGAGCGACCGGGCGCGGGCTCCTCGGAGGGGGGGTGTGTGGCCCGAGAGGCCTTTTCACATCGGTCGGAGGGACGAGCGGACGCCGGACCGGCCCGCCGGGGGGGGCATGTTCATTGCACGGGAGGGTGTCTCCGTCCCCACCGCCCCCATGTCGGCTCTCCACCCCCCTCGATGCCCGCCATCCCCACCCCGGACACCGATACGCTGCTCCGTTTCCGGCTCTTCGTGGCCGGAGACTCTCCCCGATCTCTGCGGGCCATCGAGAATCTCCGCCGCCTCGGTGAGGACACGCTCGGCGGACGCTACGAGATGGAGGTCGTCGACGTGCTCCAGCACCCGGAGAGGGCGGAGGAGGACCGGATCCTGGCGACGCCCACCCTCGTGAAGCACGCGCCCCCGCCGGGCCGCCGGGTGATGGGGGACCTGTCCGACACCGACGCCCTGCTCCGGGTGCTCGTGCCGGGCTCGGTCTCCGGGGCCCCTCGTACGGGAGGTGGCGAATGAGCGGCCGCCGGCAGGTGGAGAACCGGACCGACTCCCACCGGTCCCGCGAGATCGAGCGCGTGCGGACGGGCATCGAGGGGTTCGACAAGATCGCCGCGGGAGGGCTTCCCGAGAATCGGGTCACCCTGATCGCGGGAACCGCCGGAAGCGGGAAGACGATCCTCGCCAACCAGTTCCTGGTGCGGGGCCTCGAGCTCTCGGAGGACGAGGGCGCCGTCTTCGTCACCTTCGAGGACACCCCCACCGACATCCGCCGGAACATGGCGGCCCTCGGCTGGGAAATCGACGGGTGGGAGGAGGAGGGACGGTGGGCGTTCGTCGACGCGGCGGCGCGGCCGGACCTGGGGACGGTGGTCTCGGGCGATTACGATCTCGAGGGTCTGGCGGCCCGGATCCGCAACGCGGTGGAGACGGTCGGGGCCACCCGGGTCTCGATCGACTCGATCAACGCCCTCTTCGCGCAGCTCCCGGACGAGGTGGTCCTGCGGGCGGAGCTCTTCCGGATCGTGTCGGTGCTGAGGGAGCTCGGGGTCACGGCGATGCTCACCGCCGAGCGGAACGAGGACTACGGTCCGATCACCGGATACGGGATCGAGGAGTTCGTCGCGGACAACGTGGTGATCCTCCGCAACGTCCTCCACGCCGAGCGCCGGCGGCGGACGCTCGAGATCCTGAAGTTCCGGGGCGGCCGCCACCAGAACGGCGAGTTCCCCTTCACGATCTCCACCGGGGGCATCCAGGTGATCCCCCTGGCGGGCATCGAGCTCACCCAGAGCTCCTCGACGAAGCGGATCACCTCCGGAAACGAGGAGCTGGACCGCATGTGCGGAGGAGGCTTCTTCCAGGACTCGATCGTGCTCGTCTCGGGCGCGACCGGAACCGGAAAGACCCTCACCGCCACGCAGTTCCTCGCCGGCGGGGTCGAGCGGGGCGAGAAATGCCTCCTCTTCGCCTTCGAGGAGAGCCGCGACCAGCTCTTCCGGAACGCCGCCGCGTGGGGCATCGACTTCGAACGGATGGAGCGGGAGGAGACGCTCCGGGTGGTGAACTTCTACCCGCACGCCCGCAGCCTCGAAGAGCACCTCGTCTACGCGAACGACCAGATCGAGGACTTCGAGCCGAACCGGGTGGCCGTCGACAGCCTCACCGCGCTCGAGCGGACGGGCCCGATGCGGGGCTTCCGGGAATTCGTGCTCAACGTCACGGCCACACTGAAGAGCAAGGAGATCGCGGGCCTCTTCACGGCCACCTCGCCGACGCTCGCCGGAGGCCCCTCCGTCACCGAGCAGCACATCTCCACGCTCACCGACTCGATCATCCTCCTCCGCTACGTGGAGACGTACGGCGTCATGCGCCGTGCGCTCGCGGTCCTGAAGATGCGGGGCTCGCACCACGACCGGAACGTGCGCGAGGTGACGATCGACGAGCGGGGGATGCACATCCACGGCCCCTTCGAGGAGGTGGCCGGGATCATGTGGGGAACGCCGACCTACAGCGACTCCTGGTGGAGGCCGCCGGAGACGGACGAACAATCCGAGGCGGCCGCGGACTAGGCGGACGAGATGAGCCGGAAGGGGCGGAGGGCCGACCACGACACCCATGACGCCGTTCCCGACCGGTTGGCGGCCGCGGAAGCCCGATTCTACAACATCATCGAGCGGTCCGCGGACGGGATGGTGGTCCTGGACGACGAGGACCGCATCCAGTACGCGAATCCCGCGGCCGGAGAGCTCTTCGGCCACGATCCGGACGACCTGGTGGGAAGCCCGTTCGGACAGCCCGTGATCGCGGGAGACCGGACCGAGATCGACCTGGTGGGCGGGGACGGTCCCGGTCGGGTGGCGGAGCTCAGGGTGGCGAGCACCGAGTGGGAGGGGGAATCGGCCCGTCTCGTCTCGCTGCGTGACATCACCGACCGGAAGAAGGCGGAGGAGCGGGAGCGCGAGCTCATCAGGGAGCAGGCGGCGCGCACCGAGGCCGAGGCCGCGGCGAAGCGCAACGAGTTCCTGGCGCGCATCAGCGAGTCGCTCACGAGCAGCCTCGACGTCGACCGGATCCTCCGGGAGATGACGAGGGTGGTCACGGAGGATCTCGGCGACGTCTGCCTGGTCGACGTCGACGATCGGCACGGTCCGCTCCGCCGCCTCGCGGGAGCGCGGCGCGACTTCCAGAAGGAGGTGCTGGTGCGGGACCTGGACGAGCGGCTGGTCCAGCCGCCCGCCGAGAGTCTCGAAGGGCGGGTGTTCCGGACCGGCAGATCGGAGCTCGTCCGGGACATCGACGAGTCGTGGCTGGAGCGTATCGCCGAGGAGATGGACGAGCTTCAGGCCCTCCGCGGCCTCGAGCCGTGCTCGCTGATGATGGTCACCCTGCTCGCCGGCTCACTGCGCTGGGGGGTGATGACCGTCCTCTCCTGTGATCCGGAGGTGCGCTACGAAGAGGCGGACCTGGAGCTCCTGGAGGAGGTCGCGAGGCGGGCGGGGATCGCGCTCGAGAACGCGCGCCTCTTCCGTCTGGCCCAGGACGCCAGCCGCGCGAAATCGGACTTCGTCGCGATCGTCTCGCACGAGCTCCGCACCCCGCTCTCGGCCATCGAAGGGTACGTCGGGCTCCTGGAAGAGGGGATCGGCGGACCCCTCACCGAGACGCAACGGGAGTACGTGAGCGCCGTCGGGCGGAGCGCCGAGCACCTGCTCAGGCTCATCGAGCAGATCATCACCTTCGCACGCCTCGAGGGCGACCACGAGCACCTCGATCTCGAAGAGGTCGAGCTGAAGGAGTTCCTCGAGGAGACCGCGTCGCTCGCCCGGCCGCTCGCGACACGGAGCGGTCTGCCCCTGGAGATGGTGCTCCCGACGGACGGATGCCGGATCGTCACCGACGGACGGAAGCTGTCCCAGGTGGTGATCAACCTGCTCACCAACGCCATCAAGTTCACCGACGACGGAACCGTCCGCCTGGAGGCGGAGGTCTCGGACGGCGAGACGGTGATCCGCGTCCGAGACACCGGGATCGGGATCCCCCATGACAAGCTGACCGAGATCTTCGAGCCCTTCCGTCAGATCGAGCGTCCCCGCACCCGGAAGGTGGGCGGAACGGGGATCGGTCTCAGCCTGGTGCGGCGTCTGACCCGGCTCATGGGTGGCGAGGTCGCCGTGGAGAGCGAGGAGGGGCGCGGCACCACCTTCACCGTCCGCCTTCCGCGGGAGCTCCCCTCCGGCGGCGGGGACTCCGCCACCGCGTCCTATCTTCGTTCGAGCACGTAGAAGCCGCTGCCCGAGCCGCCGAAGCTCCGGACCCGCAGGGTGAAGGTGCCCGAGCGGGGCAGCGTGGTGTCCAGGTAGGAATCGAGCCCGTCGCCCCCGTCGTCGTTCGAGGCGATGGATCGGAAGGAGCCGCCGGTGCCGGTGCCCAGCTCGAGGACCGTGTCGAAGTCGTCGGAGCGGAGCGAGACGGAGATCCGCTCGCCGGCGCGGCCCCCGAAGGTCCAGTCGTCGTAGAGTCCGCCACCGGACGCGGTCGCGTCGCCGGCCTCGAGCCGTCCCTCGACCCTCGACCCCCGCATCGGCTGCGCACCGCCGGAGCCCGACCGGCTCTCGAGCGACAGCCGGTAGCCGCCCGCCGCGTCCCGTCCGAACGAGGTCGCCCGGATCACGTACGCACCCGTCGTCGGGGGCGTGAAGGCGATCGACGCGTCCAGCCCGTCGCCCCCGTCGTCATTGCTCGTGATCGAGCTGAAGGAGGCGCCCGACCCGCGTCCGACGTGCAGGTAGGTGTCCAGGTCCTGGGCGGACATGTCGATGAAGTAGGTCCCACCCGCCTCGCCTTGGAAGACGTATTCGTCGTAGAACTTCCCGCCGCTCATCGGATCCGAGCGCTCCAGCCGGCCGGCGAGGGTCTCGCCCGGCGCGATGGCGCGGCGCACCGACAGTGTGTACGCGCCGCTCGCCCCGGAGCTGAAGCTCGAGGCCCGGATCACGAACTCCCCGCTTCGCGGGGGATCGAAGGTGAGCGCGGAGTTCAGACCCTCCCCTCCGTCGTCGTTCCGGTCCAGCTCACGGAAGGACGATCCGACCCCCTCTCCCACGTGGAGATAGGTGTCGAAGTCGTCGGAGGTGAGCTCGATCGCCAGCGAGGTGCCGGCGTCCACCCGCACCAGCCAGTCCTCGTAGCGGTCGCCCTCGAACGTCGGATCGGAGGAATCGAGCGCTCCGTCGCGGGTGTCGCCCACTCCGATCGCCCGCGGCGCCCGGTCGCCCCCGGCATCCTCCACGGAGAGGCGGTACGTGCCGGTGCCTCCGCTGGAGTAGGACGTCGCCCGGATCAGGTAGCGTCCCGCATCGGGAAGCCGGTGGCTGATTCGGGAGTCGAGCCCGTCGCCCCCGTCGTCGTCCGTGCGGAGCTCGCGCATCCCCCCCGCAAGGGAGTAGAGCCGGAGGTACGTGTCGAACTCATCCGAGGTGAGGTCGATCTGGACGTTCCGGCTCTCCGACACCTCGAGGAGGTAGTCGTCGTACCTCGAGCCGTCGGACTCCGCGGGATCTCCCGAGGAGAGCGTGCCGACCCGCACCTCGCCGATCTGGATCCGGGCGGCGTCCTGCGCCCCCACCGATTCCGCCGCGGGCGCCGAGGCACAGGCGGCCACCGCCAGCGCGGCCAGGGGGAGCAGGGATCGCCGGGGTCCGCTCGTCCGGACGCTCCACCGGCGCCGGCTCATCGGTCCGACTCGACTTCGAGCTCGTAGGTCCCCTCGCCGAAGTCCCCGACCGGGCTCACCCGGACCGTGTAGGTGCCGTCGAAGGGAAGGACGATCGCGAGCAGGGAGTTGTAGTTCGCCCCGCCGTCGTCGTCCGACTTGAGCTCCTCGAAGTCGTCGCCCGTGCCCCGGCCGAACTGCAGGAAGGAATCGAACGCCGTGGAGTTGACCGAGATCACGAGGCGCTCGCCCGCCCGGCCACGAACCGTCCAGTCGTCGTAGAACGACTCCTCCATCCCGAATCCGCGCACCATTCCCTGCGCGTCGGTGAGCTCGAGCACCCCGGCCACCCGGCCGCCGGGATAAGCCTCCGGATCGGCGGTCACCGGCTCCGGCATCCTCTCGAGCAACACCTCGTACGAACCCTCGACCTCCTGACCGAAGGAGGAGGGGCGGATCGTGTAGATCCCGTCGGAGGGGGCGGTCCAGGTCATGGCGGCGTCCAGCCCCTCACCACCGTCGTCGTCGGTGGCGAGCTGCTGGAAGTCCTCGCCCGTCTCGCGCCCGAGATAGAGGAAGGAGTCGTGATCCGCCTGCACCGAGACGCGGACCCGCTGCCCCCGCTCGGCCTCGAAGGTGAACTCGTCGTAGTGGCGTCCGTCGTGGAGCGGATCGGTGGCCTCCAGCTCGCCGCGCAGCGTCTCACCGTCGGAGATCGGCCTCGGCGGCTCGACGATCACCTCCGGCGCCGCGCGCACGGAGAGCGTGAAGGCCCCCGTGGCTCCCTCGCCGTAGGAGGTGGCGCGTACGACGTACGTGCCGGCCTCGTCCAGGCCGAGGCGGAGCCTGGAGTCCAGGTTTCCGGCCCCGTCGTCGTCCGTCGCCACGGGGTCCATCCCGTCCGGATGGGAGCGGAAGAGGCGCAGGAAGGTGTCGAACTGCTCCGAGCGGAGGTCGATCGTGACCCGCTGCGCTTCCGGTACCTCCAGCAGGTAGTCCTCGTAATGCGCACCGTCGGATTCGACCGGGTGGTCGGGCGTGAGCCTCCCGTCCACGGTCTCCCCGAGCCGGATCGAGCTCTGGGCCGAGACGGCCGAGACGGACACGAGCGACACCGCTACGATCAGCGGCGAGACCGCGAAGAACCTCCGCATCATCGAACTCCTCGTGGATGGACCTCCCGGGGTTCCTCCGTGGAACCCGATCGGGGCCAATCTACATTCTGGAGCGCGCTCACGTAAGCCGATGCCGCGGGGAGGTGCTTTCACGCCGGTGTGGGGCCAATCACGCGGACCGCACTTTCACGTGGGCCGTCCGGAGGATACCTTTTCGGGCAGGATCCTGCGCTCCGGCGGCCGCGGCCCGCGGGGCTTCCTCCCGAGCGCCTCCTCCCTCCGAGCCACCGTGCGACTTCCTCTCGACCGTCTGCCGACTCCCGGCCCCTCGCTCGGGGGGATTCCCTTCCAGGAGGTCCTCGACGAAGGGCGGGACGCGACCGCGCACCTCGTCTGGAAGACGCTGCGGGCGGCGGACCTGCGCGCCCGGGTGGATCGGGCGGGCGGCTCGGAGCGGGAAGCCGTGTTCCGTCCGGACGCCTACCTCTCCCACCTGCGCGCGCTCCGGTCGGGCGGGATCGACGAGCGCTTCGAGGGGGCGCTCCTCGCGGCCGCGGGGCTCCTCCGGAAGGGAGGGCCGTCCCGCGAGGTCTCGGCGGCTACGCTCGTGCGGCTCGCGCTCCGGGCGGAGGCGGCGGAACGGGAGCGGACCGCCCTCGCCTGCTTCGAGGCGGCGGCCCGCCTCGCTCCCGGCGATCCGGAGCGCTCGCTCCTGGCCGGGCGGGCGGCGCGGAATCTCTCCGAGTGGAGCCGGGCCGAGCGCTGGCTCGAGCGATCCGTTCTCCTCGCGCGGCGGACGGAGCGGTGGGACTGCTACGTGCGCGCGCTCGATGCCCGCGGGATCCTGGAGTTCCGCCGTGGCCGCCTGGGAGGAGCCCGCACCTCGCTGACCCGGGCGCTCAACCGGGCCCGCCGGGAAGGTCTCGGCGAGAGCCGCGGAATGGCCGCGCACGACCTGATCACCGTCGAGCTGGAGCAGGGCATGCTCCGCGGCCGGAGCCGGCTTCCCGAGGAAGTGAAGGAGCGCGCGGAGTCGCTCGCCCGCGAGGCGTTCGAGTGCTACGGGCCGCTCTATCACATGCTCTATGCGCTGGCCCACGACGCGGCGCAGATCCTCGCCCTCCGGGGCCGGTTCCACGAGGCGCTGCCCGTCTTCCGGGCGGGCGTCGATCGCGCCCACACGCCCGAGCGGAGGGCGATCGGTTGGGCGGGCGTCGCGTGGTCGGCCGCGCACCTGGGACGGGAGGCGCTCTACCGGGAGGCGATGCGCGAGGTGGAGCGGGCCGTCGAGGGGCAGCTACTCCCGGCCCGGATCCTGGTCGAGGTGGCCGAGGGAGCGGCACAGATGGGCGAGTGGGAGCGGGCGCTCCGGATCAACGGCGTGGGAGGCGTGCTCGCCCGCGAGCAGGGCGAGAGCAAGGCGCTCCTCGACCTCGACGAGCAGCGGGAGTGGCTGGCCGCCGCCGGCACCGATGCTCCGGTCCCGCCGGCGGCTCCCTCGGCGGCCCCACGTCCATGGGTTCGAGACCTCGTGGCCGCGCTCCGGGTGGAGCGCCCCGCCGCGGGGCAGGCCGCGTGACGCCTCTCCGGCCGTGGGGGTGCGTCCCGGGACGGTGCGCCTCGGGATGGACGTCAGTAGTTCGATCCCATCGTGCCCTGGCGACCGCACTCCCGCTCAGCCATTGGAGCCCTGCGTGCCGCCGAAGCAGTCGGAGTCGGAATCGTCGCAGCTCTCGTCCGTCTGCACCTCCGACGGCACCTCGGGCTGGATGGGCGAAGTGATCGCGTCGCCACAGGCGACGAGGGCCGCGGCGGCGAGGAGCGAGACGAGGGCGGATGGGATGCGGCGCATGGCTTGCCTCCAGAACGTGAAGAGGTCCGACTCGGCGTAGGCGGAAGGCGGCGACTCCCCCCTCCCACATGAAGCCTAGCCGTGACGCGAGCCCCGCTGAACCTTATCTTGCCCCCATGACCGACCATTTTCGGCCAGAGTGTGCAGGCGCCGGTGACGTGCTCCTCCTGACGGAGCACCCGTTGGTACGTGGGGCGGTGCGGGACGCCGTGTCCGCCCGCACCCGCATCCACCTCTGCGCCGGATGGGAGGAGGTCCTGCAGGAGATGCGGCGTGCCTCGCCCCGCGCCATCGTGATCGGCGAGCCCTTCCGGGGCCGCCCGGGAGTCCGGCGGCGCGACCCGTGGGGCGGGCCGGCCGGCGACGCCGCCGCCGAGCTCGACCCGGGTCTCCGTCGTCTCCGCACGGAGATCCCCTCGGCCCGTGTGGTCGCCGTCATCGACTCCGAGCGGCTCGATGCGGAGGGGATCCTCGAGCTCGGCCGGCTCGGTGTGGCGGACGTGCTCGACATCCGATCCGAGACGACGCCCGCCGCGCTCCGTGCACGGCTCGACGGGATCCCCCCGGACGCGTTCCGCACCCTCCTCGACGGCTCGGACCTGGAGGACCTCCCCGGACGCGCCCGGCTCCTGCTGGAGCGGGCGGCGGAGGTGGCGGCCCGCGGGAGCTATCCTCGAGATCTGGGCCGGCGTCTCCGGCTCCCGCCCCGATCCCTGCGCCGATGGACCCGGCAGGCGGGGCTGCCGACGCCGCGGGATCTCTTCCGGTGGCTGAGGGTGCTCCTCGCCGCCTCCCTGCTGGACGACCCGGGGCGCCGGGTGGAGGACGTGGCGCGGGTCTCCGGTTACGCGCGGGCCGCGGGGCTCCGCCGGGCGATGCGGGCCGTCCTCGATCGACCGCCGAGCCGACTCCGGGAGGAGGGTGCGTACCGGACCGCGCGGATCGCGTTCGTCGAGGAGATCCGGCGGTCCAGGAGCGAGGCACGGGCGTGAGCAGGATGAGCGAGGATCCCTACGGCGCCACCATCCCGGTCTGGCTGGTACGGGGTCTCCTCCACGACCAGTTGAACGCGCTCACCGTCCTCGGGAGCCGCCTCGCGGTGATCCGGGACGGCCTCATGAACAGCCGCGTAACGACGGACGAGGTGAAGCAGGCGGAGGAGACCGCCACCTGGCTGGAGCGTCTCACCCTCGAGACGCTCCGCGACCTCGGGCCGGGCAAGCGGGAGCGCCCGACGGCGCGCTGTGACATCGTCGCCGTCGTCGAAGCGTCGATCCGGCGCTGGGCGGGGGGGATGCCCTCGGTCGAGGTCGAGGCAGACGTGGAGGAGGGGCTCTGGGCGGCCGTGCCTCCCACCGCCCTCGAGAGGATCCTCCAGAACCTCCTCATGAACGCGGGGGAATTCGCCGACAGCCGGGTGCTCGTGAGGAGCCGACGCGCCGACGACTCGGTCGAGGTGGTCGTGGAGGACGACGGGCCGGGGTTCTCCGGCGACGCCTTCCCTCCGCTCGGAAGCAGCGGGCGGAGCGGCGGCCTCGGCCTCGGGCTCTCCGTGGTTCGCTGGGTGACGGAGTACTGGGGGGGGTCCGCCCACCTCCGATCCCCCTCCGAGCTCGGAGGCGCCCGCGTCGTCGTGTGCCTGCCGGCGGGAGAGACGCCTCCTCCCCGATCCGCCGATCTCGGGCTCGCGGGATCCCTCGACGGCGCGCGGGTCACTCTCGTCGACGACAGTCCCGAGGTACTCCGCGCCATGGGAGCGCTCCTCGAGCGCGCGGGTGCTCGAGTGCTCCGGGTCTTCGCGGATCCCACCTCCACCCCGGCCGCGCTCGCGGATCGGGTGGGGGCGGCGGAGCCGGCCGAGGTCACTCTCATCGACGTCCACCTCGGCACGATCTCCGGCTTCGAGGTCGTCGACGAGCTCCGGAAGCGGGGCGCCGATCCAGCGAACCTGATCCTGATGTCCGGGACCGGACCCGAGCAGGACCGGCCCGGCGGCATCGAGCAGATCGGAAAGCCACCCGACTGGGACCTGCTCATCCGCATGATCCGGGAGCGCACCGCTTCCTGACTCCGCGTCCCGGGCGAGGGGCCGGCGTGCGGCACGACGGACGCGAGACCGCACACCCGGGCCTTTGCGGTGCGGCCGCTCCCGGCCCCACTGTAGGAGCCATGCCCGTCGAAACCGTGGTCCAGCGCCTGAAGCGTCGCCGCACCCGGATCGTCGCCACCCTCGGACCCGCGTCCCGCGACCGGATCGAGGAGCTGATCGGCGCCGGGGCCGAGGTCTTCCGGTTGAACTTCTCGCACGGCACCCACGACGAGCACGCGGAGACCTTCCGGCGGGTCCGTGCGACCGCCGAGCGCCTCGGCGAGCACGTGGCCGTCCTGGGAGATCTCTGCGGCCCGAAGATCCGGACCGGGACCTTCCCGGGCGGAAGCGTGCTCCTGGAGGAGGGCGAGCCGGTCACCGTGACGGTCCGGGACGTCGAGGGGGCTCCGGGGCTGGTCCCGTCGGGCTACCCCGGGCTGGCCACCGACATCACGGCCGGCGCCCGGATCCTCCTCGACGACGGGCGGCTGGAGCTGCGGGTCGAGGCGGTCGAGGACACCGAGATCCACTGCCACGTCGTGGCGGGGGGGGTACTGAGCGACCGCAAGGGCATCAACCTGCCCGACACCCACGTCACGGCCCCATCCCTCACGGCGAAGGACCGCGAGGACGCCGCCTTCGCGCTCGATCTGGGGGTGGACTTCCTGGCACTCTCCTTCGTGCGGCGGGCCGAGGACGTGGCGGCGCTCCGCGACATCGTTTCCGCGAGCGGGAGCCGCACGGGGATCATCTCGAAGATCGAGAAGCCCGAGGCGCTCCGGGCGATCGATCCGATCCTGGCGGTGAGCGACGGGATCATGGTGGCCCGGGGCGACCTCGGAGTCGAGCTCCCGCCCGAGACGGTGCCGATCGCCCAGAGCCAGCTCGTCGACCTGGCGAGGGCCCGGGGCAAACCGGTGGTGGTCGCCACGCAGATGCTCGAATCGATGGTGGAGCACCCCCGCCCGACACGGGCCGAGGTGAGCGACGTCTCGAACGCGGTCCGGAGCGGGGCCGACGCGGTCATGCTCTCCGCGGAGACCGCGGCGGGCGCCCATCCCGTCCGGGCCGTCGAGATGATGGACCGGATCGCGCGCGAGACCGAGGCCTACCTCTGGAAGACGGGATCGTTCGGCTCGGTCGCCCCCGAGGCGCCGATCCGCGGCCACGCGGAGGCGATGGAGGTGCACGAGGCGGTCTCCCGGGCAACGGGGCAGCTCTCCCGGGACCTGATGGTCCGGGGCATCGCGGTCTTCACCGGCACCGGGTGGTCCGCCTCCATGGTCGCCTCGTCGCGACCCCAGGCGCCCGTGCTCGCGGTGTCCGACGATCCCCGGACGTGCCGGAGGTTGAACCTCCTCTGGGGAGTGGTCCCCGTGCTGGAGCCGTTCGGCGAGAGCAGCGAGGAGCTCCACGAGACCGCCCGGCGACTGGCCCGGGAGAGCGGGCTGGCGGAGGAGGGCGAGCACATCCTCAGGGTCTGGGGCTTCCACGCCGACCCTCGCCGGAACGTGCCGACGCTGAGCGTGCTGACGGTCTAGAAGGCCGTTGAAGAAGTACAGTGGGTCGCGCACGGGGGTCTTGCGAGTCTCACGCTTTGTTGGATTCTCGAAGGCGATGCCGTGTGCATCGGCAAGAGGATCCAACGCAGCGTGAGGCCGCAACCCCCCCGTGCCCTCCGGGTTACGGCGGCAAGACCACGCCGCTCACGCGGCGCGGTGCCCTGTCTGGGTCGTTGGCGCTCCTCCGGGCACCGCCGGGCGAAGCCCGGGGGTCGGCGCAGAGGCTATGCCTTCGGAGCGCCGCCTACCATCCGCGGGCACCGTCGCGCCAGCGATGGTCGTGGCGCTCGTAACGCGACCCACTGTACTTCTTCAACGGCCTTCTAGGTGCCTCCCGACGAGCCGAGCCACCCCTCCGGCACCTGACTGGTGGCGAGCATCACCGCGTTGATGTCGACGTGCTCCGTCCACGTCCTCACGGCCCGATGCGCCGGATCCAGCCAGTACTCCTCGATGACGCGCCCGAGCTCCAGGTGCCGGGCGAGCGCCTCGATCCAATCGTCGGCCTCTCCCTCCTCCCTCCGCCGCGAGAGATCCTCCACACCGCGGAGGCCGATGGCGAGCCCCAGCTCGCGGAAGGCGAGCCGGTGCTCGGCCGGCGACCGGAGCCGATCCGTCCGGGTGTACGCCGCCAGGCTCCGGAGCGCCTCCTCCGCGAGCCGGGCGGGCGAGACGTTTCCGCCGGTCCCGTTCTCGTCGGCCCGCCGCACCGAGACCCGGTGCAGATCGAGGAGCAGCCCGCCGATCCCCAGGGGATCCTCGGTTGCCCAGCTCCGGCCGCGACAGAGCTCCTGCATCTCCGAGATCTCGTCGCGGAGATCGGGAAGGGGCTCGGGGTCCGCGTCGGCGACGGCCTGGAGGGTCCTGTACGTGAGCAGCCCGTCGAGGGGGTCGTGCGCCCCCATCGAATCGACCTGGGGGCGGGAGAGATCGATACTCATCTTCCAGTACATCCTCGGAGTCGCGCCCGGGCGGGGCCGCTCCGTGAAGGCCCGGTGCGCGGCCCGGGCCAGCTCGAGGCTCCAGCGGAGGGGCTCCCGATCTTCGGTGACCTCCGACACCCGGAGCAGTGCGTGCATCCACCGGGTGAGATAGTGGAAGTACTGGCCGTCCCGCTCCCACTCGAGTCCGGTCCGGATCGGCTCGTCCGGGCCCCGCTCGGGGAGCTCCTTCCCGATCCGGAGGCCCCCCGCCGTCGGATGGCGGGCTCCCTCCTCCTCGTCCAGACCGCTGATCCACCCGGAGCGGGAGTCGTCGTCCCGATGCCTGCCGAGCACCCGGTGCACCTGGTCGACCAGACGGAGCGCCCGCTCGAGGTGGCGGTCGTCAGCGGTCCGGCCGTGAAGCGCCAGCTCGTTACACACCGCGAAGGCGTCCGTCCACAGGTAGCGCCGGGGCGGCTCGGACGGCGTGAGCCCGGTCCCACGGGCGAAGTCGTCCATGAGATCGAGGGCCGCGCGGGTGCCACGGTCGGTCATGTCGACTCTCCTCAGGGCTCCAGCACCAGGGTCCGATCGCCCTCTCGGCGCACGTCCGCCCCGAAGCGTCCGCACTCCCGGTCCATCGTGCGGTGGATCCACTCCACGTCTTCCTCGGAGGGATGCTCGAGGCGGATCCGACGGATCCGCATCGGGCGCATCTCGAAGCGCCGGAGCCCGCCCACGCCACCGTCGAGGGTGGCGAAGTACATCAGCACGATCTCGCTCCGGAAGCGCTCCCTTCCGCCGATGCCCTCGTAGTCGTTGATGAAGTCACCGCACCCGTACAGGATCGGACGGCCGCGGTAGACCTCGACGGCCCGGGGGTGGTGCGAGGAATGGCCGTGCACGACGTCGACGCCCGCGTCGACGAGGCCGCGGGCGAAGGTGCGGTGCTCGTCCGGGATCTCGTACCCCCAGTTCCCACCCCAGTGGATCGACACCACCACCCGGTCCGCGGGCCGCCGCTCCATGCGGATCCGGTCGGCGAGCGTCTGGAGGGTGAGATCCGAATAATCGGGCAGGAGGTTCACCCCCGGCTCCTCCATGGTCGCGGCCCATCCAGGGGGGATTCCCGAATCCGTGGAGCCGAACGCGAAGACCAGCACGCGTCCTTCGCCTCCCACCTCGAGCGCCGCCGGCCGATCGGCCTCCTCCAGCGTGCGCCCTGCGCCGGGCGCCTCGAACCCCGCCGCTTCGAGCGTGGCCAGCGTCTCGAGCAGCCCCTCCTCGCCCCAGTCGAGAACGTGATTGTTCGAGACGACGCAGACGTCGGGAGCGAGTGCGCCGAGCACGGGCACGTTCTCCGGATGCATCCGGTAGTTGATGCCCTTCGGAACCCAGCTCTCGCTGAGGGTGACCGCCGTCTCGAGGTTGATGATGCGAGCGTCGGGCGAGAGCTCGTCGAGCACCCCCCGAGCGTCGCCCCACGGGTACTCCCAGTCGACGGGATCGGGGATCTCACCGCTCTCCCGCTCGGCCAGCTCGACGTAGCCGTACGCCGACGTCATGACCGGCTCGTGGATGTCGGAGGGTACGGGGTGCGGGAGGATCTGGTCCACCCCGCGGCCGGTCATGACGTCGCCGCAGAGAAAGAGCGTGACGGGGCCGGGATCGGCGGTCGGACTCACTCCGCCGTCGCCGCGCCACCACCGAAGAGCGAGGCCACGTCGCCCACCGTCCCGGAAGGGACGCGCAGCGCGGTGCCCGCCGGCGTGCGATCGGCGCGCAGGTGTGGATTCAGCAGGCGAAGCGTGTCCAGATCGATCCCGGCGGTGGTCGCGATCTGCGAGAGCGGCACCCCCGCCGTGGTCTCCACGTCCGAGACGTCCTCCGGCGCGAAGGGGATCACGTGGTCGAAGCCGTACTTCGCGGGCTCCTTCGCGATCCGTGCGGCAGCGATCATGAGCGGCACGTAGTCCCGGGTCTCCCGGGGCAGCCGGTCCCAGATCCGGTAGTAGTCCTCCTCCGAGGAGGCACGCTCGGAGCCGGTCTCCTCGCGCATGATCCGACCGACCCGGTTCTCACCGGTGTTGTAGGCCGCCGAGGCCAGATACCAGGAGCCGAAGCGCTCGTGGAGCTCGGTGAGGTAGTCGAGGGCCGCGTCGGTCGCCTTCTCGGGATGGTTCCGCTCGTCCACCTCGGCGTCGATGCGGAGGCCGTAACGACGCCCCGTCTCCGCGATGAACTGCCAGATTCCCGACGCGTCGGCGGCGGAGTACGCCTGCGGCTCGAAGCCCGACTCGATCATCGCGAGGAAGATCAGGTCGTTCGGCATGTCCCGCTCTGCGAGCTTGATCGACATCATCGGGATGTACATGCCGGCGCGGGAGAGGAAGCTCTCCATCTTGGCCCGCATGTCCGGGTCGTTCGTGAAACGGTCGACCCAGAAGTCGACCCGCTCGTGCTCGAGGTTCGGCAGGTCCCAGCCACGCCCAGCGAGGCGCTCGACCATCGTCTCTTGGACGGCGGCCTTCACCGGATCGACGACGGGCTGCTCGGTCTTGGGAGCGTCCCGGCCGGAGTAGGCCACACCGGCCCCGGTGACGCCGACGAGTCCGACGGCGAGGGCCCGACCGCGGTCGGTCCGGACCAGGCGCTGCATTCGTCGTTTCCAGTCTTCGGGGGTCATCGGAAGGCTCCTCCGTATCGGGGAGGCCGGAGCCGGGAGAAGTGCTTCCCGGACGGCCGGATCATCGATGTCTTCACCCCTTTCAGGTTGCAAGTCCCGATCCGTCGGGATGGGCGGGCCCGGGATCCCCGGATTTCCCGTCCACAGGCGCTTCCGGGGCCTCCCCGCCCGTGCGCTCGAACGGCCGACGGACGATTCGGCTCGCCTCCGACTCCTCGGCCGATCCGAGCACGTGGATGGTGTGGAATCCCTCGCTCGGGAGGCTCCGGAGGGTGCGCTCCAGACGTTCCCGGTGGAGGCGGACGACCCGGCCACCGATGTCCCGATCCGGCCGCTCCTCGTTCCTCCGCACCAGGAGCTCCTCGGGAAGGTCGAAAACGATCGCCGCGGCCGGCAGTCCATGCCGGCGGGCCCGTTCGAGCAGCGGGCGCCGCGCCGCGCGCTCGATGTTGGTGGCGTCGATCACGGTCAGGCGCCGCCACTCCATCCGCTTGCGAACGATGAGGTGGAGGATCTCGAAGGCGGATCCGGTCGCCGCCTGCTCGTTCTCGTCGTCCGACACGAGGGCGCGGCAATGGTCGGACGAGACCACCTCGGTGGGGACGAAGCGCTTTCGCGCGAAGGCCGACTTTCCCGATCCGGCGGGGCCGATCAGGAGCAGCAGGGCGGGATCGGGGATCGGAAGGTCCATGGCGAGTGCCCTCACTTGCGAGGACCGCGCCAGCGGGAACGGGTGGGCAGGCGGAGGTCGGTGGCGCCCGGGCGGGATCGGAGGGACAGGGGGAGCGGGATCGGACGCGGCCGAGCCGAATCGGACGCGGCCGAGCCGGATCGGACGAGGGCGAGCGGGATCGGCGTGACGCGGCCGAGCACTCGCCTCCGGAAGAGCTCAGCTCCCGGACAGGACCCGCATCACGTTCGCCCCGATCCGGAGTGTGCTTCCCCCCACGCTCCCCTGGGTCTCGATCGGACTCCAGAGGAAGGAGATCTCCGGCAGAACGCTCCAACCACCCACGATCACACGTACGCCGGCGCTCGCGCCCAGCACGACCCCGACGTCCGAGCTCTCGACCCGTTCCGGCCCGGACCAGCTCCGATACTGGACCCCCGCGCCGGGGGCGAGGAAGAGGTCCCGACCGAGGGACCGACGAACCAGGACGGAGACGGCCCGGTAGCGCTCGTCCAGGACCGGGCTGGGGGTCTCGAAGAGCTGAGCGTCGAGCTCCACCAGCCAGCGGCGGTACCCCGCCCGCGCGGTGCCGACCTGCCCCGTGACGGAGAGGCCCGTCGCGCTGGCATCGTCGCGTCCGACGGACATCGAGCCCCGGGCCAGGTGGGCGCCCAGCCCGACGAAGACGCCGCCCTCCTGTGCCGAGGCCGGTGAGGAGGGGAGGAGGACGGGGAGGAGGACGCCCAGGACGAGAAGAGCGCGGAAGGCGGTCATCGGATCGCTCCGGAGAAGGGGACGAGCTCACCCCTTCGAATCGACGCCCCCTCGCTCCGGCCGACGATACGTCGCCTGACGTAGTCGGGAACGAAGACGGCGGAGCCCCCTCCTTCTTCGGCTCCCGGTCAGTGCTGTCCTGCGTGGGCGTCCTCCGTCGGCTCCTCGATCGTGAAGGGCTGGAACATGCCACGCTCGTGGTGCGGGGTGGCGCCGGGACCGACGCGGAGGGGACAGATCCAGACATAGCGGCCGGGCTCCAGGTCGGCGGTGAAGTAGCCGGACTCGCCCGGGCTCAGTGCGCTCATCCCCCCGAGAAAAACGGCGGGCGGAGGGCCCGCGTGGCCGCTCAACCACCCGATCAGGTCCTCGGCATCCGCGTCCGGGGCGAGACGGGCGAGGACGATCTCGTGGGGCTCGGACGAGCGGTCGTCGGCGGTCACGTGGAAGGTGTGCGTCCCCGCCGTGGCCGGCCGATCGAGCGCCACCGCGAAGTCCACCAGCCGCATCTGGAATTGGGCCTCCGGGGCGTCCTCCGCGCCGGAGGGTTCGGATCCGTCCCCCGGCCCGGTCACCTCGAGCATCGTGCTCATCCCCTTCATCACGTGCGGGACGCCGTCCGGCGAGGGAATGAAGCAGATCAGGGCGTAGCGGCCGGGGGTCAGATGCAGGGTGGCCTCCGAACGCTGGTCCGGCCCCACCCCGTTCGGTCCACCGGCCCCCACCGCCCAGGACGGCGTCGGGTCGTCGCTCTCCATGGCTGCGAAGAAGTCTTCCAGTGTGCGGCCCTCGTCGAGCCGTACCAGGGAGACGTGGTGCGGCTCCATTCCCCGGTTCACCATGCGGATCGTCGTCCACCCGGCCGGGACGGAGGCGGGCGCCTCGAAGGCGAAGTCGGTCGCCACCACCTCGAGCAGGAAGGGGCGATCCGGCGAATCGGCGTCCAGCGTCGTCGCGAGATCTGCGTCGGGCGCGAAGAGCGAGAAGACCAGGGCGAGAAGAAGAGACGCGGGAGCAGTCATGGAGGTACGGTGTGGGGGGGCCGCCGGGAACGCTGCCGATACGCCGCGGTCGAGCGGATCCAATATAGCGCGCCCGCGGCTCACCGGAAGAGCGGGACCTCCGCACCGGCTGATCCCGCACGCCGCCCGGCGGGGCGCCGGCTACCTCGAGCCGTCGACCGGCGACGAGGGAACGTCGGACCCGGCGGCCGTGCGCAGGAGCTCGGAGCAGCGTGGGCACGACGATGAGATCTGCTCGGCCACGTCGAGGGGAATGAGCCCGTTGTGGAACGGCTCGTGGGGGTCGGCCCCCGCCTCCAGAAGGATCTCGAAGATCACCGGATCCAGCTCGCCGAGCGCGTAGAAGAGCGGCCAGTTGGGACCGTGGGCGGGATCCGCCCCGCCGTCGAGCACCTGCCGGAGGAGATCCGGATCACCGGAGAGGACCGCGCTCGAGGCGGCCCGCTCCGGGAGCGGGACGCCGGCATCGAGAAGGCGGTCGAGAGCCGCCGTGTGTCGCCGGCGGATGAAGACGTTCATCAGCCGCTCTCCCTCGCGACCGTCCGGGACCTCCATGGCGTCGAGGAGCGCCAGCGCCACCTCCTCGCTGGCGGTGTCCGCCGCGAGCTGAAGCAATCCGCGGCCGTGCGGGTCGCGCAGGTCCGCCACCGCACCCCCCGAGAGGACCCGGCGGAGCCGCACGACGTCGTCGGACAGGACGGCCTCCATCGCCTGCACCGCCCGACCGTCGGAGGTCTGGCCGGCGCCGAGCCGGCGGGCGAGACGCCCTTCCCCCGCCCGCAGGGCGAGGATCCCAGCCGTCGCGCCCTCGCGGTCGCGCCGCTCCGGGTCGGCGCCGAGGCCGAGGAGGAGCTCTACCGTGGCGGAGTCGCCCCTCGAGGCCGCTACCATCAGCGACGTCCGGTCCTGGGTGGCGGAGCCGTCGACCGGATAGCCGGCGCCGACGAGTCTCCGCACGAGCGCGGTGTCCCCGACGCTCGCGGCGACGAGCAGTCCTCGTCCGCCGCCCCGAGAATCGCCCGCGCGCGCTCCGTGATCCAGGAGGAGGTGTGCCATCGGCGGATAGGTCGAAGGACCGAGCACGGGCACGGCCACGTCGAGAGCCGATTCACCCCCCCGCTCGAGCCGATTCGGATCGGCGCCCGCCTCCAGGAGCAGCCGGGCCGCCCCCGTCCGGTGGGCGTGCGCCGCGAAGTGGAGCGCGGTCCAGCCGTCGCGACGCTCCGGGCGCTCCTGCATCCAGCTGAGGAAGGCGATCAGGTCCCGGAGGTCGTCCGGCCTGACCGCCCGGTCGACCCGCGGCCGGAAGGGCCGGGGGCGGTCGAGTAGCTTCCGCACGGCCGGGGTGTCGCCGGCGCCTGCGGCCCGCATGAGCGCCGTCATTCCGTGCTCGTCGGCCCGTTCGCATCCGGGGGCGACGAGGAGGAGCGGAAGGAGGAGGGCGAGCCGGAGAGGCGGTCGCCACGTCGCACCGGCGACCCGGGAGAGCAGATTCATGCCACCATGGTAGAAAGCAGGAAGGGGACGGACCAGGATCCTCGCCCCACACGAAAGCGCCCGGAGCCGAGCACGTCGGCTCCGGGCGGCAGTCGTCCGGGATTGCTCCAGCTCGCGACCCGGTGGCAACGGCGCGCCGCCGGGAAGCCCCTACCCTACTCCGCGTTCACCAGCCTCCGCACGGCGTCGGCGAGCATCCCGACCTTCCGGGCGTCGGCCGAGCCGTCCGTCTCGGCGGTGAGCCGATCGGCCAGACTCGTGAGCGTCTCACGGCGCGCCGAGCCCGAGGCGCTCTCCGCGCTCCGCAACTCCCGGCGCACCTCCGCGATCCGATCGGCGGAGAGGCCGTTCGAGCGCTCGAGCTGATCCACGTAGGCCCGCGCCAGAGCGAAGGTCGCCGGCCACTCGAAGCGGGTCTGACCCTGGGGGTTGAACTGATCGAGGCGCACCGAGCGCGCCGCCTCGATCTCGTTCTCCGAGACGAACTCGCTCGGCACCAGCTCGAGGATGTCGAGGCCGCGGGCGATCTCGGAGCTCACGATCGCGCCGTTGTACCAGTAGGCCGACCAGGTGCCGCCCGACGCCTGCCGCTCGGCATTCACCGGGCCGCGGTCGAAGAAGGCGATCTCGGTCGGATCGGCCGGATCGGTCCAGTCGAAGACGGAGATCCCACCCTGATACCAGGACTGGACCATCACGTCGCGGCCGGGGATCGGGATCAGCGATCCGTTGTGGGCCACGCAGTTCTCCTGCGCCGTCTGCGGGGCGGGCATCTTGTAGTAGCTCTGGAACACCAGCTTCCCGTCCTCGATGGTGAAGATCGCGTCCGCGCCCCACTCCATCGGATCGTC
>CAYPDV010000044.1:0-21837 GCA_964409525.1 uncultured Gemmatimonadaceae bacterium | reverse complement strand
CTCGATGCGGTCGCCCCTCGCCCAGCTCCTGAGGACGATCCACACGGTGACCGCGGCGCCCAGCGGGTAGGCGGGGACGAGGATCAGGGGGACCCCGAAGCGGAGGTGGGCGGCCGTCCAGAGGAGCAGGCCGACTCCCGTCGTGATCCCGGCCCACACCAGGACGCCGGCACCCGCTCCGCCCGTGAGGAGCGCTCCGAGGCCCCATGCCGCCCCGGCCGCGAGGAGCACGACCGGCGGGAGGATCCAGAAGAGAGCCTGGAACAGGACGCCGCCCGCGAGGAAGAGGGAGGCGCGCCCTCCCGGAGCCACCATGCGGGCCGCGGCGGCCACGTTCTTCGTGAAGCCGTCGACCACCTCCCGAAGGGAGCGGTACATCCGGGTCGTGAGCTCGTCCTCGGCGCGCCGGACCGTGAGCCGCCCTCCCGATCGGACGATCGTGCGCGCCAGGGCGAGGTCCTCCACCACCTCGCCGGCCACCGACCGGTGCCCGCCGATCGCCTCGTACGTCTCTCGCCGGACGAGGATGTACTGGCCGTTCGCCAGGGCGTCCTCCCACCGCTCGGACGGCAGGGGATCGCCGAGGTCGGGGTAGCGGAGCCCGATCATCAGGAAGAGGTGGGGCAACACCGCCCGCTCCCAGAAGGTGCGCATCTCCTGCCGGCCGATCAGGGTCAGCGCGTCAGCGGCGTCCTCGTCGAGCCCGGCCGCGGCCCGCCGGAGGAGGTGGGGCCCGTGGGTGGTGTCCGCGTCCGTGAAGAGGAGTAGGTCGCCCCCGGCCTCCTCGGCGCCCTGCAGGCACGCCCACGGCTTGCCGTACCACCCCTCCGGCAGGGGCCGCCCCTCCAGCACCCGGATCCCCCGGGAGCGCCCCCGCCCCACCTCGGCCGCGCGCGCCGCCGTGTCGTCCGAGCTCCGATCGTCGACCGCGATCACCTCGAACGAGGAGTGGTCCTGACCGACGAGCGACTCGAGGCACCGGCGGATGTTGTGCGCCTCGTTCCGCGCGGGCACGACGACGGATACGAGCGGAGCGCCCGGACCGGCCGGGGCCGGCGACCGATCAGGAAGGTCCGCCGCCCCCGGCAGCGGGCGCGGCCACCTCGGGCGGAGCGCGACCCAGGCGGCGACGAGCACCCAGGGAAGCGCGAGGAGGACGGCGAGGAGGAACGGACTCACCCCCCTTCTAGACTGCCATGTCGAAGAGGAGCTCGAGGTAGGTGCGGTACTGCCGGGGCGATCTCCCGCAGGAGGGGGGAGGTGCCGCGCACGGCGTCGACGGACCGCTCCTCGACGAGGTCCTGGTGGAGCCCCACGAGGACGACGACCTGCTGAAGCGGATCACCCGTGAGGCGCTCGGCGCGGCCGAGCACCTCGTCGAGCAGGGCGGGGGGATCCGGAGACATGCGGCGAAGGTATCTACCTCCAGCCGAACCGCACCAGCTCCGCCTCGTCGCGGTCCAGGGGCCGGATCTCGGCGCGGATCCAGTCGCCGCGGTCCAGGTTCCGGAAGGTGCGCACCATGTCGGACGGCGGATTCCGGGGCAGGAACACCATGATGCCGGCGTTGCGGGTCTCCAGGATGAAGCGGCCCCCGTCCCGGTCCAGCCAGCCGACCTCCCCCTCGACCCGCTCCACCGTGCCGGTCACGCCGCCTCCGCCGCGCTCGTCCGCCGAGCGCTCCACCTCGATGAGCTCGGCGTACGGCTCGCCCGCGCGCGTATCCCGGAGGCGCATGCGGACCAGGTCGCCCCGCTCCAGCGCGCGGACCTCGTAGTCCCGCCCCTCGTAGCGGACCCGGGTCCGCTCGTCGTAGAGCACCCGATCGCGGACACCGTCCTCGGTCATCACCTCGATCTCGCGGTTGCGGGTGTCGACCTGCTGGACCTCGACGAGCTCGCCGTCCTGCACGCCCGTGCCGGGAAGTCCGCCGAGCACGTCCTCGAGGCCGAAACCGGCGCAGCCGGCGACGAGCACGAGTCCCGGCAGGAGCGTCGCCGCCCGCCTCCACCTCCGGGTCCGGGGGTCCCTCTCGAATACGTTCATGTCGGATCTCCGCTCTTGCTGCCTAGCACGGCCCCTCCCCTCCCGAAGGGCAAGGAGTTGCAACGGTGGTGCCACGCCTCACCCCACCCCGAGGAGCGCGCGGAGCACCGCCAGCACGGCCGCCGCGACCAGCGCCACCACCAGGAAGAGCCCGCCCGCGATCCCCCAGAGCAGGAGGCGACTCCGGCGGTCGGCCCGCTGCGGGTCCGCCGCCGCCCGCTCCAGAAGCCCGACGTTGCGCAGGTTGGCCTTCCACGCCACGTCGAAGAGGTCGCCGACGAGGGGGATCGCGCCGACCAGGGCGTCGATCGCCACGTTCCAGAGCATCCGGAGCACGACGGAGGCGGGAGCGCGCATCAGGATCCCTTCGGCCACGATCCATAGCGCGGCCGTGGCTCCGAGCAGGTCTCCGGCACCCGGGATGACACCGAGCAGAGAGTCCCAGCCGAGCCGGATCCGCGTTCCGGGAATGCGGAAGGCGGCGTCGAGGTAGTCGGCCCCGCGGCGGAGCCGGAGGAGAGCCGCGGAGACGTCCGGGTCGTGACGACCTACGAGCGGTCCCCCGTCGCTCTCTTCACCGGGTTCCTCGCGCCCTCCCTCGGGGGAGGGTCCGGGGGGGCTCGTAGGATGATCGGGGAAGGGCGTCACGGTCGGGTCGGGCTCGGGCCGGAGCGGGGTCGTTGCGCCGCGGGGCTCCCCGCAGGGAGATTCGGGGAGGCGCGGACAGGTGCGGGTGCACGCCCCGTTCCAGACGGTCCGGCACCGGTGGCGGCATCACCGGTACCGACGCCGTACGCGCCCGCTGCCGAGCCTCCACCCGGACCCGGTTCCAGATCCGTGCACGCTCCCTCCCTCCTCCACCCCGGACTCCTCGCCCTCCAGGCGGGTGGCGTGCTCTCGGGCATGGACGATCTCTTCTGGCTGGCGCTGCTCGTCGTCTTCTTCACCGCGATCGTCGCCGCGGTGATCCGGATGCACAGGCGCGACGAGTGCCTGGGCTTCTTCGAGAACCACCACGCGACCTACCTCGACTACGGGGGCCGCACGATCTGGGGCGACGTGCGGGTGACCCCCCGCGGGGTCGAGCTCGTCTTCGATGCGCCGCACCGGACCCGCCGCGGCTACCTCAAGAGCAGCGCGCTGGTGTACGACGACGAGGCGGGGGCCTCCCTGGCGCTGGTCCGGACGGCGGAGGCCCTCACCGACACCGAGCGCGCGGAGCGGGAGCGTCAGGTGCGGCGGACCTTCCGGCCCGGGCTCCGCCGCCGCACGCTGCGCTGGCTGCGCAACCTCTTCAACTCCATCAGGGACGCCTTCATCCGCGCGCTGGCGCTCTTCATCGGGCAGGTCGGCCACGCGTACGAGCCCCTCCTCGAGCGGCACCTCGGGCGGCGCGTGGTGGTGGAGCTGAAGAACCCGGAGGCGGCGCCGCGCCGGATCTCGGAGTTCCCCGGCTACCTGGTGGAGTACACGGACCGCTTCCTCGCCGTCTTCAACATCGACCACGATCCGGAGGAGGTGGTCCGTCTCGACCCGTCCGGGGACGTGGAGCTGGAAGGGTTCCGGGTGGAGGTCTCCGGCGGTCGGACGACCGTCGCCTGCCTGGGGCCGCGCGCTCTCGTGATCCGCTCGCTCGAGGGCCCCGACGGGCGGGTCGACCTCGGCGTGGCGCTCCTGCCCGGCACCTCGGCGCGGCTGCGCCGGCCGGATGGCCGGGGCGAGATCGAGGTCGCGCTCACCGACCGGATCGATCTCGTCTGCCCCCGCGCGGTGGCCCGCGTCCGGTTCGGGAGCCGCACGGCGAGCGAGCGGGCGCCGGACGGAATGCCGCCCGCGGCGGAGGAGGATCGGGAGGGGCGGCCGGACTGGCACGGCGTCGCCCCGGTCGAAGAGGACCAGGAGGGGCTCCCATAGGCATCGAGCCCGAGGACCGGGTCCGCGAGCTCCGGGGCGAGTTCCCCATCCTGGAGCGGAGCGTCTACCTGAACTCCTGCTCGCTCGGGGCGCTTTCGCGCCGGGCGGAGGCCCGGCTGGAGGACTTCCGCGGGCTCTGGAACGAGTTGGGCGCCGCCGCCTGGTACGACCACTGGCTCGCGCGGATCGAGGAGCTCCGGGGAGCGGTCGCCTCCTTTCTCGGCGGCTCGCCGGCCGAGCTCGCGCTCCTGCCCTCGACCTCGGCCGCGCTCTCGGTGGTGGCGGAGAGCGTCGCGGCAAAGGGGAGGGACCGGGTCGTGGTCTCCGAGCTCGACTTCCCGACGCTCGTCTACCAGTGGAGGGTGAAGCCGGAGATCGAGGTCGTCGTCGTCCCGAGCGACGACGGCGTCTCGATCGATCCCGCGCGCTGGGAGGAGGCGGTGGACGAGCGCACGCTCTTCCTGGCCACGAGCCACGTCTTCTTCACCACCGGCTTCATCCAGGACCTGCCGACGCTCGCCGACGTCGCGCGCCGGGCCGGAGCCCGGTGCCTGATCGACGGCTACCAGGGCGCCGGACAGGTACCCGTCGACGTCCGGGAGAGCGGAGTGGACGTCTATACGGCGGGGCCCCTGAAGTGGCTCTGCGGCGGACCGGGGCTGGCGTACCTGTGGGTCCGGGAGGAGAGCATCCGGGAGATGCGTCCCCGGATCACCTCCTGGTTCGCAACGAAGGACCCGTTCGCGTTCGACGCCGGCACGTTCGAGTACCGGGACGACGCGCGCCGCTTCGAGCTCGGCACGCCCGCGCTGCCCACCGTGCACACGGCGCTGGGGGGCCAGGAGCTGATCGACGAAGCGGGGATCGGCTGGATCCGGGAGCGGAACCGGCTGCTCACGGACCGCCTGATCGAGGCGCTGGAGGAGCGGGGCTTCGGGGTGACCGCGGCCACGGATCCCGCCCGGCGCTCCGCCATCGCGATGGTCCGGCACGCCGACCCCGCCGGCGCCGTCGAGCGACTCGCCGCGGAGGGCGTCGTGGTCGACCACCGGCCGGGCCACGTCCGGGTGAGCCCCCACTTCTACAACACCGCCGACGAGGTGGACCACTTCGTGGAGGCGCTGGAGCGGACGCGGGCGTAGCGCCCGCTCCACCTCACCCGTCGCGGGGCTCTTCCCGGGCCCCGGGCTTCGGCGTCCAACGCCCGGAGTCCCGCACGCGGTACTTCTCGAGCACCCGCTCCAGGGCGGGGCCGAGGTCGATCTCCCGCTCGTTGGCGATCACCAGGAGCACGAAGAGGACGTCGGCCAGCTCGAGGGCGAGGTCGCTCTCCGGCTCCTCGGGCCGCTTCGGCTTCGATCCGAAGAGGTGGTTCATCTCGCGGGCGAGCTCGCCCACCTCCTCCACGAGGCGCGCCAGGTTGTGGAGGGGCGGCCAGTAGCCCTCCTCGAACCGGGAGATCCAGCGGTCGACGCGCTCCTGCGCCTCGGCCAGGGTGAGCTCGCTCCCGCCGTCCGCGCCGTCCGCTCCGTCCGCGCCGTCCGCTCCGGCCCTGCCGGCGTTCGCGTCCGCGCTCACGGGCGGATCACGATCTTTCCGAACACCTCGCCCTGCTCCAGCAGCTCGTGGGCCTTCCGGATCCGGTCCAGCGGGAGGACGGAGTGGATCACGGGGCGCAGCCGACCGGCGAAGACCTCCGCCATCACCTCCCGGTACTCGGCGGGCGAGCCCATGGTGCTCCCGAGGATCGAGAGCTGCCTCCAGAAGACGAGCCGGAGATCGGATTCCACCGAGGGGCCGGTGGTGGCGCCGTAGATGACGAGGCGGCCGCCGACCGCCAGCGAGCGGACCAGCGAGCCGAAGAGGTCGCCTCCCACCGAGTCGAGCACGAGGTCCACGCCGCGCTTGCCGGTGTCGCTCCAGAGCGACTTCGGCCATCCGGGATCGTCGAGGCGGTCGTAGACCCGTTGGGCCCCGAGGTCGCCCACCCGCTCCACGTTCTCCGGACCGCTCGTCACCGCGTACACTTCGGCGCCCGCGAGCCTGGCGATCTGGACGGCGGCGGTCGAGACGCCTCCCGAAGCGCCCGTGACGAGGACCCGCTCGCCCGGCCGGAGCCCGCCCCGCCCCAGGAGCGCGTGCCACGCGGTGACGAAGACGAGACCGGCCGCCGCCGCCGTCTCGAACTCCACCCCCTCCGGGACCTCCACGAGATTCTCCGCCGGCACGACCGCGTACTCGGCGAACCCGCCCTGGGTGTGCTCGCCCAGGAGTCGCAGCTCGCGCTCCTGGAAGGCCGGCCCCCGGTTGGTTCCGTCGTACCAGTCGTAGTCGAGGGAGGGATCCACCACGACCCGGGTGCCCACCCCCACCCCTCCGGCCCCGGGGCCGACCGCGTCCACCACGCCGGCGATGTCCGAGCCGCCGATGTGCGGCATCGTGGTCTCGATCGGAAGACCCCTCCGTACCCACAGGTCGAGGTGGTTGAGCGAGGCGGCCCGCACCTCGACCCGCACCTCGCCCTGTCCCGGCTCGGGCGTCTCCACCTCCTCGACCCGGAGGACCCCGGGACCGCCGTGCTCGTCGAAGATCGCCGCGCGCATGCTTCCTCCCTCCCCTCGGGTGCCGTGTTCCCCGTGCGGTGTTCGCGGTGCCGCCTTCACGGTGCCGGATGCGGGCGCGAATCGTATCGGCCGGCGAGGGAGCCGGGCAACCGCCCGGTGCGCGGCTCACACGCCGGTCACGCCCTGTCTCCGGGCCCCGCCATCCCCTACCTTCCGCGCCGCCAGGAGGGCGAACCCGCACCCCTGCCTCCAGCCATGACGCCCGATCCCGAACCCCCCTCCCGCAACGGCCGTTCCCCCGTGGACGAGGCCGATGCGGACGGCTCCGGCGCCGAGGACGAGGACCCGCCCGAGGTCGTCGTCAGCGACCGGGAGCTCGCCGAGGAGGACCTCCCCGACGCGACCCTCGGCGGCTACTTCGAGCACCACGACCGCCCGCCCGCGTTCGAGGGCCCGGACGGGGAGCCGTACACGGTGTCGCCCGAGGTGGAGAAGACGGGCGACCTCGCCGCGCCCTACCACGGATACCTCGTCTTTCCCCGCTGGGCCGCGACCGGCCTCGGCGTGGTCGACCACGTCGAGAGCCCCACGCTGATCCGGGCCCGGACTCCCGAAGAGGCCCGGAAGCGGCTCGGCGAGCTGCCGCTCCGGGAGGTGAAGGAGCACCTGGACCGCGCCGTCACCCGGTCGGGCCCCGGAGGAGCGGACGCGGAGGACACCCGTGCTCCGTGAGGGCCTGATCCGGCTGGGCGACTCGTTCGTCGCCCGCTCGCTCGTCACGCGCACGCCGCTGCGGGGGATGGCGCGCCGATTCGTCGCCGGCGAGAGCGTGGACGACCTCGTCCGGGCGGCCCGGGAAGCGAACGCGGCCGGCCTCACCTTCACGGCGAACTACCTCGGCGAGTCGGAGAGGAGCCGGGAGGCGGCGCGGGAAGCCGGCGACGTCTACCTCCGCGTCCTGGAGCGGATCACGGCCGAGGAGCTCCGTGGCGGGGTCTCGCTCAAGTTCACCCAGCTCGGCCAGGAGATCGGCGAGCCATTCCTCGACGAGAACCTCGGTCGACTGCTCCGGCGGGCCGACGAGGCGGGGCTCTTCGTCCGCTTCGACATGGAGTCTTCCGACTACACCGATCCCACCCTCGACGCCTTCGAGAAGCTGTGGTCGGAAGGGTGGCGCGGGATCGGGGTCGTGCTCCAATCGTACCTGTACCGCACGGAGGGCGACGTGGCGCGCATGAACGAGCTCGGCGCCCCGGTCCGGCTCTGCAAGGGGGCGTACGCCGAGCCGCCCGCGGTCGCGTGGCAGGAGCGGGACGAGGTGGACCGGAATTTCGTCCGTTGCATGTGCCGCCTCCTCGCCGACGGGACCTACCCGGCCATCGCCACGCACGACCCCCGGATGATCGACGCGACGCGCGACTTCGCCTCCACGGAGCGGATCGGTGCGGAGCGATTCGAGTTCCAGATGCTCCACGGGGTGCGGCGCGACCTCCAGCGGGAGCTGCTCGAGGAGGGGTGGAACGTCCGCGTCTACGTCCCCTTCGGCGACGCGTGGTACCCCTACCTCATGCGCCGCCTGGCCGAGCGCCCCGCGAACGTCGTCTTCCTGGCCGGAAGCGTGGTGCGCGAGTCGCCCCTCGGCTTCCTCTGGCCGTCCGGGAGGGAGTAGGGCCGCCGTTCCGGACCAGCCGCCGCTCCGGAACGGGGGCCGGCCGCGGGGGTCTGACACTCGCCATGAAGGACGACGCCTCCCCGCCGGCCACGACCGCCGGAACGACCTCCGGAACCCCCACCGGAACGACCGACTCCGCGCCCTTCCTCCGGGTCACGGAGATATTCCACTCGATCCAGGGCGAGTCCACCTGGGCCGGACTGCCGTGCACCTTCGTCCGCCTCACCGGGTGCCCGCTCCGCTGCGTCTGGTGCGACACGGAGTACTCCTTCCACGGCGGTGAGCGGATGGAGCTCGACGCCATCGTAGAGCGGGTACGCGCGATCGGCACGCCCCTGGTCGAGATCACCGGGGGCGAGCCGCTGGTCCACAGGAACGCCGCGGTGCTGGCGGAGCGGCTCCTCGCGGACGGCTGCACCGTGCTGGTGGAGACGTCGGGCGCCCTGGACGTCTCCGGGCTCGATCCGCGCATCCACGTGATCATGGATCTCAAGTGCCCCGGCTCGGGCGAGTCGGAGCGGAACCTCTGGTCGAACCTCGAGCACCTCGACGGGAGGGACGAGGTGAAGTTCGTCGTCGCCGGCCGGGAGGACTACGAGTGGGCCCGGGACGTGGTGCGCGAGCGCGGCCTCCACCGGAGGGTGGAGGAGGGCAGCCTGCGGGCGCTCCTCGTCTCGCCGGTCTGGGACGCGGTCGACCTGGAGGCGCTCGCCGGATGGATCCTGGAGGACGGGCTCCCCCTCCGCTTCCAGATGCAGCTCCACAAGCTGATCTGGGGCGCCCACGTGACGGGTGTCTGAGGGGCGGACCGGGAGCGGGTCGACGGAGGAGCCGCTCGACCCGGAGGCGCGCCTCGCCCTGCTCGAGGAGGCCCTCGCCTCCTACGCGTCGGATCCGGACGACCCGCCGGTGGAGCCGCGGGATCGCCTGCAGGCGGCGGTGGCGCTCGTGCTCCGCCCCCCGGCCTCCACCGTCCGCGCCGACGGATCCGGAACGGGTCTCCTCCTGATCCGCAGGGCGGAGCACCCGGGCGACCCGTGGTCCGGGCACATGGCACTTCCCGGAGGGCGGCGCGACCGGGACGACCCGGACCTCCGCTCGACGGCGGTCCGGGAGACAGCCGAGGAGACGGGGATCCGGCTGGACGACGTGGGCCGCCTTCTGGGGATCCTGCCGACGGTCACCCCCCGGAGCGTGCGGCTGCCCCGGATGTCGATCCACCCTTTCGTCTTCGCGGTGCCGACCGGGATGGAGGCGAGGGTCGCGAGCCCGGAAGTGGCGGCCGTGCACTGGGTTCCCGTCGAGGATGTGGCCGCTCCGGAAAATTACGGAGCCACGCGGATCGAGCTCCCCGGCGGGGCTCGAGACTTTCCCTGCATCCGGGTAGTGGGCGAGGTGGTCTGGGGCCTGACCCACCGGATCCTGGAGGACTTCCTCGAGTTGTATCCGGGACGCGGCCGCGCCTGAGGGCGGCCGTCGGGGGAAGGGCCGCGCGTCGAGCGTCGTTCCGAGCCACGGTGGGCGAACGTGGGGACGGGCTTCCGGTCAGCGAGCGTCGGGCCGAGTCGACGAGCCGTCCGGAAGCGGGGTCGGCGGGCCCTCAGTGGTGTAGCGCAGGACGGTCCAGCCCTCTCCTCGCTCGCGGACGAACAGCGCCATCTCCGTCGCCGGCTCCGCGAGGTCGACCGCGACCAGCCGGCCCCCATAGCGGCTCTGGATCGGCTCCACCGGAGTGTGTGCAACGACGTGGGCTGTCGCCCCGTGACGCTCCAGCACCCGGTCGAGCGCGTCCGAGAGGGTGTCCGTACCGACGTAGTCGCGGAACCAGAAGACACTGTTCTCCGCGAAGAAGAAATCGATGCGCCGGGCGGCGGCCGCGGAGTCCATGACGATCACGCGCTCCGCTACCGCCCGGGCGGCCTGTCGGGGGTCGGTGACCAGGGCGGCCGTCGTGTCCTCCGGGTCGAACAGGGCTCCCATGTGGTAGAAGAGGTCCTCCGCCACGAAGACGGCCAGGGAGTCGTCGAAGGCCTGGACCGAGTACTCCGAGTACGCCGGAGACACACCCCCGTGGGCCAGCAGGAGGTCGTCCACCCGGAGGAGCCCCGGCTGGCTCACGAGCCAGCGCCCGAGCACGGAGTGGCGCGGGTCGTACATCCGGTCGTAGTCCACGGCGTGGAAGTGGGCGATCATCCGTTCCTTCGAAGCGACGTACCTGAGGTCGTCCGTGAGGACCATCACCTCGTGGTTCCCGAGGACCACGTGCACGCCCCCGCCCGCCTCGGCTGCCTCGCGCTCGAGACGGTAGAGGAACCAGAGGGTGCGGGTGACGTCGCTGCCTCGGTCGAAGAGGTCGCCGAGAAAGGCGATGTGCCTGCCTCCGCCGCTCCAGCGTCCCTCCTCGTCCACCAGCTCGGCGTTGTGGAGCAGGCGAAAGAGCGTCTCGTATTCGCCGTGGACATCCCCCACCACGAAGAGCGAGTCGACATCCTCCACCTCGGCAGGCCGCCGCTCCCGGTCGTCCAGGTGCAGGACGGTGACGTGGGCAGGCGCTCCCCGGATCCCGTACTCCAGGCGGAGCGCTCCCGGTGGCGGGCGTTCGAAGCGCGCGACGTGGGCCGTGGCGACGGGGGTCTCGAGCTCGTGGAGCGTGCGCTCACCGGAAACCACCTTCAGAAATCCCGCCTCGTCATCGTCGCCGAGCCAGGCGACCCGGATCCGACCGTCCGGCTCCTCGGAGACCCAGAGCCCGTACTCTCCGGCGAAATGGAAGGTCGTGGACGGCGACACCGAAGCGGGCTCCTGCGCGGCGCCGCTCGCCGCCGGCGCCGCGCACCCTGCGAGGAATACGAGTAGGAGGCTCGACGGAGCCGACCGGATGCCGCGCTTCACGGAGACGACTCCGGCTCGGCGCTGCCGCCCGCGACGAAGGTGCGGTAGCGCCCGCCCTCCACCTGCTGCAGGAGCCGCTCGAGGCGACGCCGCACTTCCGAGATCTCACGCTCGGTGAGCCCGAGCTGGATCCGGTCGTCCTCGCGGCGGATCCCTCTTCCCGGCTGGAGGTTGGGGCCCGGTGGCACCCTCACGAGCTCTCCCTCGACGATCCGGAACTCGAGCAGCACCCCGAGCGCCTCCCGTAGGTCTTCGGCGGTCAGCGCCTGCAGCCGCTCGACCGTGTGCCGCGGAAAGCGCCGGACGTGGAGCGTGCGCCACCGCGTGCCGCGATCCGAGATCTCGCTGTCGAACGAGACGCCGTTGTCCACCGCGAATACCCGGGGGTTCGCCTCGTCCGTGCCGATGAGGAGATTCCCGTCATTCGAGTCGCTGTGGCGGATCAGATGCGTGAGGAGGTTGGCGTTGGCCCAGTTGCGGGCATAGGCGCTGTCGGAATCGAATCGGCTCCGATCGAAGACCTCCCCGTCCGTGACGCCGTAGAGCCAGTACTGGAGCAGGACCAGCACCGACTCCGTGTCCGGGAAGGTGGCCGCGGCCGAGGGATCCAGCTCGCGGTACCAGAGGAGCGGAACGATCCGCGCCTCCGTGGGCGGCACCACGTACTCCGGTTCGTCGAGGAAGAGCTTCTGGAGCCGGTAGGCGGCGAGCTCGTAGCGGGGATTGTTGTTGAACGCCTCGCCACCCCGGCTCGCGCGGGCCCACTTAACGAGTATCCCCGACTCGTCGTCGAACCAGAGCGCGACCCGCTGCGTCCGGTCGCCCTCGAACCGGGTGTCACGGAGGGTGTCGGGCAGCCGGAATGGAGCATGGGCGAGCAGGTATTCGACACTGTCCGCCGGGAGGAGGACATGTCCGTCCTGCGCGCGGAGGGGGACCACCGCGCCGAGCCCCCCGATCAGGAGCAGGAGGACGAAGACGATCGTCTGCGCCCGCGGCGAATCTCCGTCGGCGATCATGGAAGCTCCCTGGGAAGATGGACGGAGAAGGTCGAGCCGGACCCCGGCGTGCTGGTCACGTCGATCCTGCCGCCGTGCCGGCTCACGATCTCCCTCGAAATGAGCAGTCCGATGCCCATCCCTACGCGCGAGCCCTTCGTGGTGAAGCCCGGCTCGAAGAGGCGCTCAAGGTTCTGCGGGGGTATCCCCACCCCGGTGTCCTCGACGCTCACGACGACCCCGTCCTCCTCGTTCCGGGTGCGTATCCGGATCGTTCCCTCGTCCGGTATCGCCTGGGCCGCGTTCACGAGCAGGTTCATGAAGACCTGGCTCAGCTGACCGGGATAGCATTCGATCGGGCCGGTGCCGCCGAAGTCGCGCTCGACCACGATCCGCCCCTCGAGCCGGTGCCGGAGCAGAGCCACCGCGCTCTCCAGGATCCCGTGGACGTCGAGGCGATCGATCTCGGAGCGGTCCGGACGTCCGAAGGTCCGGAGATTCGCCACGATCCCCTTCATCCGCTCGACCGCGAGAGCGTTGGTCTCCTGCACTCCGTCCACGGCCCGGACGATCCTGCGGACCTCGACCAGCTCGTCCGGATCGACGACCTCGTCCTCCAGGATGACCTGGAGGCGGTCGAGGGCCCGTCGGGTCACGTCGTGGTTGCTGGCCAGGGCTCCGAGAGGTGTGTTGATCTCGTGGGCCACCCCCGCCACCAGGTCGCGGAGCGTCGAGGCGCGCGCCGAGGTGAGGAGGTCCGCGGCGGAGAACGGCGGCGGGGAGGAGGACATCAGGCGGGCATCAGAAGAACGCCTTGACCAGGCGCTCGCGGAATCCCTGAAGCTCCGCGTTGGCGGCCTCCAGGGCCTCGACTCTCGAAGAGAGCTCGTCGAAGAGGGAGGAGCGCTCGACCCCGTTGCGGATCACGAGCCTCAGGAGCTCGTTGTCCCACGGCTTTTCGAGATAGTGGTACAGCCCCACCTCGTTGATCGCCCGGATCGCGTTCTCCTTGTCGGCATACCCGGTGAGGAGGATGCGAGTGGTCTCCGGCCGTCGCTTCCGCACGTCCTTCAGGAAGGAGATCCCGTCCATCTGCGGCATCATGAAGTCGGCGACGACGACCTGCACGGATTCCGTCTCGAGCGCCTCCAGGGCATTCGGCGCGGAGAGGAAGGGCAGTATGCGGTACGGCGTCTCGAGCTCGAGGAAGCTCTGCAGCGAGCGGGCGACCATCTCCTCGTCGTCCACGATCATCACGGTGGCCTCGGTCATGCGACGAGCTGCCGCACGCGACGGGCGAGCCCCTGAAGCATTCCGACCGCGAACTCGGCGTGGTCGGCGAGCAGGCCCTGGAAGTCGTCCCGGGTGATCCGCAGGAGCCGGCTGGGCTCGACGGCCACCGCGCCCACCAGGCTGGGATCTGCGTCGATCAGCGCCCACGTCCCGAACGGGGTGTGCTCGCGGGCGACGAGGACCCGCTCTCCCATCCCGGTGAGCTCGACCGCCCCCCGGACGAGGATGAAGAGGGCGGTCCCCGGCTCTCCCTTCCGCACCAGCACCTCACCGTCGGCGGCCTCGATCTCCTCCGCGACCGACGCCAGGAGGGCCAGGTGGGAGCTCTTCGCACCCTGGAAAAGATCGACCTCCTGAAGCAGGAAGACCTTCTCGATGAGATCCATCCGCTGCTCGTCTCCCTCCGGAGGGTCGTCCCGCTCCCGCGGCCGGTTCAGGTTCCAGACCGCGAGCGCCGTGTGCCAGGCGTCGGGCCCGCTGGCGAGCTCCCGTAACACGGCCGAGAGGGTCGGGAGGCGCTCTCCCGGCGCGGGCTCGTGCGCCCCTGCTCCCCGGAGGATCGGGCCCACGCGGGTGAAGAGAGGGTTGCCCAGCGTGTGGTCCAGCCATTCCAGGGCGTTCGCGCGGGCGAGCTGCCCTCCCGCCGTGACCGCCATGTAACAATCGTACATCCCTTCCGCCGGATATACGAGACCCAGGCACCGGAAGACCGCCTCCCTCCGCTCCTCCCACGCCTCCCCGATCGCCTGGCGGAGAAGGTCGATCCCGGGGCCGGAGGCGCCCACCCGCTCCAGGGTGGCCAGGTGCACCGAATGGCGTCCGGCGGCCTCCACCTCCCTGCGTGCGGCAGCGAGCACGGGCGTCGGATCGAAGGCGACGTCGCCGTCTCCTCTCGCCCGGATCCGGTTCAGGGCCTTCAACGTGCGGAAGCTCGCCACCCGGTCGAGATCCGGATCGCGGAGGGCGCGGAGCAGCGCTTCCACCGACGCCTGGCCGCCGATCCGCGCCAGCGCCCCGGGCACGCCGCGCCGCACGGGGAGGCTCTCCCGGCGGTCCTTCAGCGTCGCCTCCAGCAGATCCACGACCTCGAGTCCCGCGGAGGCGAGAGCGTCGCGCGCTGCCTCGCGGAGCTCCGGGTCGCCCAGGGCCCGGACGACCCGGGGGTGGAGCGACTCCGATCCGACCGCGCCCGCGCTCCGGAGGGCGGCCCGGGCGACCCGGGGTTCCGGATCGTCCAGCAGCCCTTCCAGGATCCCTGCAGCTCGAGCCTCCTCCTCGAGCAGTCCGAGGGCGAGGGCGAGCTCCTCTCGCCGATCGCTTCCGGATTCCCGGAGCCGCTGCACGTGCCGCGAGCCGAGACGCGACCTCCCTTCCACCGGCATCTCTCCGCGAACGAGACAGGAGAGGGCCGCCATACGGGCGGGACCACACGCTCCGCTGAGCAGCTCCTCCAGCACGTCGTCCACCCGCTCCGGCGAGCCCGCGCAGAGGGCCCGGACCGCCGCCTCCCGCAGGGCGAGCGAGGGGTCGCCGAGGTGCGGGCGGACCCGATCGAGCGGGACGAGTCCCGGGAAGCGCGTCAACAGATCGAGCACGCGGCGGCGGATGTCGGGCGAGGCGTGGTCGAGCAGAAGATCCAGCTCGTCGGCCAGCACCTCGGCGTCCACCCGGTCGGCCTCCTCGACCAGGTGCAGCGCGAACGACACCTGCATGGTCTCCGGAGAGCGCAGCGCCTCTTCCACGAGCGCGAGCGTGCTGCGCTCGGTGAGAGTGGCGTACCCCGTCTCCAGGCTGGCGAAGCGGCCGCGGATCGAGCGCGCCAGCGTGCGCACGTACTCGCGCTTCACGCTGAGGCCCAGCCCGATCCACAGGACGCACACGCCGACCGCGATCCACGCCACCTGGCGGTAGTCCATCATGGTCAGGAAGACGAAGATCAGCACGGCCGAGAAGGCCTTACCGATCCCCTTCTCGATGCCCATGTCCACATATGCCTTCGCTTTCAGCTTCAGCTCGGTGGGAACCGGCACGTAGAGGATCTCGCGGGCGGTCCGCTCCGACGAATAGCGGAAGGTCGTGTCCGCCGCCTTCGCGACCACCGCGGTCCAGACGCTGAAGGCCGCCGCGAGGGCGAGCGTGCCCCCGAGCATCACGACCGGCAGGGCGAGGACCGCGAGACCGATCCCCCAGCGCTTCAGGAGCGGGCCCAGAGGAAGGAGCACCAGAATCGGCAGCCACTGGGTCGCCCCGAACACGAATCCCTGGAAGCGGGCGATCGCGTCCCGGTCTCCCGCGTAGGCCGCGACAGCCTCGTTGTACTGGTAGTCGACCATCGTCTTCACCACGATCGTGATGAGCACGAGCGTGGCGATGAGGCGCACCTGACGGTTCGAGAAGATCCGCGTGACCTCCCGGGGCACGTCGCCGAGGCTCGGGAGGGTGCTCGCCTTCGGGCGGCGGGCACCCTCTTCTTCCCGGTGGTCCGTCCACACGAGGGGCAGCCCGACCGCGAACGCGCCGATGAAGATCGCGGCGAGGAGCATCAGGTTGGGCGTTCCCATCGTCTGGGCGAGGAACCCGGTCGTGAACCCCCCCAGGGTCGCTCCCAGGGAGCCGGCGGCGATCACCAGCGGGATCGCCCGCTTCGCGTCACGGGCGTTGAAGAAGAGCTGCACGGCCATGAAGAACTGCGTGACCAGCGCGGCGGCGAAGAGGTCGTACCATCCGTAGAAGATCACCCCGAAGGCGGTGCTCCCCTCCGTGTAGACCAGTCGGAACAGCAGGAGGTTCAGCGCGAAGAGCCCGGCGGTCGCCGGGATCAGGATCTTCCAGCGGATCCGGTCGGCGAGGAGGTTGTAGGCCGGCGCGAAGAGGACGACGACCGAGCTCACCAGGTACACCTTGTAGAACTGCGACTGCGCCAGTCCGTCCAGGGCGAGCGTGTTCCTGATGGGGCGGAGGATGCCCACCGAGAAGAGCACCAGGAAGTAGAGGACCATCATCGCGAAGAGCCTGGCCGGCTCTCGCTCCCGCTCTCGCGAAGGATCCGGGAAGAACCACTGGAAGAACCGTATGTAGATCTCCCGGGCCTGGGCCCCGGATCGCCGGGGGGTGGACCTCTGCCGGATCAGCCGTGCGCCGCCCGGTCGTTCACGAGGCTCCGCGCGGTTCGCTCGGTGCCGATACGGGGATCAAGCCGTCCCCGGATCAAGATGGGTGTGCGGCGGCCGGATCCGCTAGAAGTCCGTACGCTCCACGTGGATGCCCCGGAGCGCGAGCGCGTCGATGAACGGCTGGGTCGGCACCGCCTCGTCCGGCGTGCGCACGCCCCTCTCCTTCACCCGCCCGTCCGCCTGCATCGCCCCGATGATCGCGAGCGAGAAGCCCGTCGTCCGCATCATCGCGGTCAGGCCCGTCTCCTCGTCCGAGCGGTCGAGGAGCTCGTAGCGGATCGTCTTCTCCACGCCGTCCTTCCGCCCGCGCACGTCGACCCGGAGCGCCACCACGTCACGGACCTGCTCGCCCGTGAGCTTCGGCTGGGCGACCTCGACGAAGAGGCGGCGCGGCGATACCGAGCTCCCCTCGACCTCCACCGGCTCGGTGTCCAGCAGCCCCAGATCGCGGATGGTGCGGATGACCTCCGCGTGGCCCGGGTAGCGGAGCGTCTTGTACGTCATCTCCTCGATCTTGCCCGAGTAGCGGAGCGGAAGCGTGCTGATTCCTCCGGCGGTGTAGAAGGCCTCCAGCTCTCCGAGCCCGTCGAAGGCCACCCGCTCGACCCCGGTGAGCGCCTCCACCTTCCGGGTCCGCCCTCCCTCCAGCACCAGCGCGTCGGTCGTGTAGTAGTCGAGCACCCCGTCGATCGAATAGACGATGCGGTAGTTCAGCGGAGGCTCGGGGTCCTGGGGGATGCCGCCCACGTAGATCCGCACGGCGCGGGTCGTGTCGAGCGAGTCGATCCCCGCCTGGGCCAGGACGTTGACGATCCCCGGCGCGAGCCCGCAGTCGGGAATGACGCTCACCCCCCGCTCCCGGGCGCTGCCGTCCAGCTCCTTCTGCTCCTCGACGATCCCGGTGTTGCCGCCGAGGTCGCAGAAGTGCGCGCCGGCCTCGATGGCGAGACGGGTCATCTCGAGGTTCATGAAGTACGGCAGTGCGCAGAGCACCACGTCCGCGCCCTCCATCTGCCGGAGGACGGCGTCGTGGTCGGAGGCGTCGAGCTCCACCGCGCGCAGGATGCCCCCCTCGAGCCCCTCCAGGAACGGAGGGAGCGACGGGTCCAGGTCCGCGAGGACGATCTCGCGGAAGGTCTCGCGACGCGCGAGATCGTAGGCGGCGGCGGACCCCTGGGCCCCCCCGCCGAGGACGAGCGCCTTCATCTAAGAAGGGTGTTGAAGAAGTGGGAGGGCCGCGTTACGGGCACCACGGCTCCAGATCCTAGGCGGCGTTCCGAAGGCATAGCCGTGGCTACGTCTAGGGACGCCAACGACGGAGATGGGGCCGTGCTGCCCGTAACCCTTGGGGCGCAGGGGGGGTGTGCGATTCATAGGTCGTCTCTCCTCCTCACCGTAGCGCTGCTACGACTCGTCGTCCATCCTACTCTGAACACGCACAGACCCCCTGCGCGCGGCCCTCCCACTTCTCCAACACCCTTCTAAGTCGTGCTCCGGTCCGAGTCTTCGTCTCCGAGGAGGTCGAGCTGATCCTCCTCGTCTTCCGCGTCCACCACGCCGGCGGGGATCTCCGCCTCCGGCTCCACGTCCACCGGGCCTGCACCATCGGCCCCTTCCCCGGATCCGTCACCGGATCCGTCCTCGTCGGCCTCCCCGACGTCCTCGCCCCCGGTTCCACCCCCGCCGTCGCTCCCGCCTCCGGGACCGCCGCCGTTCCCCTCCGGTCGCGAGGACTGCCCGGCAGTGCGGGTCAGCTCCACCACGCGGTCGTCGGCGGCCAGCTCGACGATCCTGGGCCCCCGCGTCCGCCGGCCCTGCCTCGGTACCCCGGATACCGGCACCCGCGCCACCCGCCCGGATGTGAGGAGCACCATCACCTCGTCCCCCTCGAGCACCTCGAGGGCGCCCACCAGGTCCGGCGCCTCTTCTTCCGACGGCACCGCTAGCGTACCGAGCCCTCCCCGCTTCTGGAGCGGGAAGTCGCCCACGGGGGTCCGCTTGCCAGCGCCGCGGGCGGTCACCGTGAGCACGTCGGCCTCCCTGCGGACCAGCAGCATCCCGACCACCCGGTCCTCGTCCCGGAGGTCGATCCCCTTCACTCCCTGGGCGGTCCGTCCCATGACCGACACGTCCGTCTCCGGAAAGCGGATCGCGCGGCCGCTCCGGGTCAGGAGCATCACCTCGGAGGTGCCGTCCGAGAGGGCGACGTCCAGGATCCGGTCCCCCTCCTTGAGCCCCGCGGCGATCAGCCCGGTGGAGCGCGGATTCGAGAAGTCCGAGAGCGCCGAGCGCTTCACGATGCCGCCGGCGGTCAGGAAGACGAGCACGCGCTCCTCCTCCTCGAGGTCGTCGACGGGGAGCACCGTCACGATCCGGTCCTCGCGATCGGCCTCGGAAAGGAGCGAGTAGATCGACTGCCCGCGGCTCGAGCGGGCGCTCTCCGGCACGTCGAGCACCTGCAGGAAGTGGCAGTGCCCGCCCCGGGTGAAGGCGAGGAGCCACCCGCGGGTGCGCGCCGTGAACATGCGCTCCACGTAGTCCTCCTCGTAGCGCTCCATCCCGGCGAGCGCCTTCCCGCTCCGCACCCTCCGGCGGTAGAGGTGCATCGGCATCCGCTTCACGTACCCCTCGTGGCTGACCGTCACCACGACGTCCTCGTCGGGCATCGCCTCCTCGACCTCCGGCAGCTTCTCGTCGGCGTCGGGCAGGATCACCGTGCGGCGGGCGTCGCCGTGCTCGGCCACCAGCTTCTCGAGCTCGCCCAGGAGCACCTCGAGCTGCACCTCCTCGCTGTCCAGGATCTCGCGGAGCCCCGCGATCGTCGTCTCCAGCTCCTCGAGGCGTGCGCGGAGCTCCTCCTGCTCGAGCGCGGTGAGGCGGCCCAGCCGCATGTTCAGGATGGCGTCCGCCTGGACCTCGCTCAGGCCCAGCGCGTCCCGGAGCCGGCTCGAGGCCGCCGGCCGGTCCTCCGATTCGCGGATGATGCGGATCACCGTCTCGATCGCGTCGAGCGCGGCGATCAGCCCCTCGGTCACGTGCCGCTCCGCCTCGGCCTTCTCGAGGTCGTAGCGCGAGCGGCGGCGGATGACCTCCAGGCGGTGGTCCCGGAACGCCTCAAGCATCTGCTTCAGGTCGAACTCGCGGGGCTGGCCGTGGTCGAGGGCGAGCATGATCGCCCCGAAGGTGCTCTGCAGGTACGTCCGCTTGTACAGGATGCGGAGCACGTCGGCGGTGTCGGCGCCCCGCTTGAGCTCGATCACCAGCCGGATGCCCTCGCGGTCCGTCTCGTCCCGCATGTCGCTCACGTCCTCCAGCTTCCCCTGGCGGGCCAGGCTGGCGATCTGCTCGATGATCTTGCCCTTGCTCACCGCGTACGGGATCTCGGTGACCACGAGCTGCTCCTTCCCTCCCCGGAGCGCCTCCCGGACGATCCGGGCCCGCATCACGACGCGGCCCCGCCCCTCGCGGTACATGTCGTGGATGCCCTCGTCGCCTACCACGAACCCACCCGTAGGGAAGTCCGGGCCGGGGATCTCCCGCATCAGGTCGTCGATCGAGCACTCCGGATCGTCGGCGAGGACCCGCAGAGCGGAGACCACCTCACGCAGGTTGTGCGGGGGGATGTTCGTGCTCATCCCCACGGCGATCCCGCTGCTCCCGTTGATCAGGAGGTTCGGCACCGTGCCGGGCAGGACGCCGGGCTCCTGGATCCGGTTGTCGAAGTTGTCGACGAAGTCGACCGTCTCCTTCCCGATGTCGTCGAGCATCGGGGTGGCGACGGAGGCGAGGCGGGCCTCGGTGTACCGGTACGCCGCCGCGGAGTCGCCATCGATCGAGCCGAAGTTCCCCTGCCCGTCGATCAGGGGGTAGCGCAGCGAGAAGTCCTGCACCATGCGCACGAGCGTGTCGTAGACGGCCGAGTCGCCGTGGGGATGGTACTTCCCCAGCACGTCGCCCACGACGGCCGCGCACTTCTTGTAGCCGCGGTCCGGGCGCAGCCCCATCTCGTGCATCGCGTAGAGGATCCGGCGGTGGACCGGCTTGAGGCCGTCGCGCACGTCGGGCAGCGCGCGCGACACGATCACGCTCATCGAGTAGTCGAGGAAGGAGTCCCTCATCTCTTCCTCGAGGAGGCGCGTGACGATGCGTTCCCGTTTCTGGGCCGTGCTCATTCGGGCTCCCTCACTGGCGGTGCCGGGCTGTCTTCGGGGAGTGCTTCGGATCCCGGGCCGGAACGGCGTCCTGCCTGGGGATGCGGGGGCGGCGACGGAGCGGAGCCCGCGCCGGTTCCCGCGCTATCCTCTCAGAATGGACGCGGGAAGTCCAGTGGAGGGGGGGACGCCGGCGGCGCGCTCAGCGCGCGTCGGCCAGGATCGCCTCGAATTCCTCCGCCATCGAGGGATGGCCATGACGGCGGACCGCCTCGGCGCCCTCGCGGTAGGCATCGTACGCCTCCGCGTCCCGGCCGGCCTGGAGGAGCGCGGCGCCCAGCCGGCCCCAGGCGTTGCCCTCGTCGGGCGTGCCCTGCCGCTCGGCCAGCGAAAGGTAGGCGCGAAGCGCCTCGATGCCGTCGTCGAGCCGGTCGCGGTTCAGGTATTCGAGCGCCAGCCCGAAGCGGAGACGGGCGTCGTCGGGCCGCGACGCGAGCATGCGCTCGAGGGCCTGGACGCGATCGTTCACGCAGTCACCCTCCGCGCGCCGGACGCGGGGCCAGCCGCTCGATCAGTCGGGGAACGCGAAGCTGGCGGCCGTGTGTTCGTCCGGCGGGGCGCCGGTGACGACCTCGATGAGCGCTTCCATCTCGGAGCCCATCTCGTGGAGCCGCTCGAGGACCGCGAGCGAGTGGGCGTAGTCGAAATACGCCGCGACGGCGCCCTCGTCGGCCGGATGGCTGGTGACGACCTCGGTCTCCATCTCGGCCCGGAGGCACTCCACGATCGCGCGGACCGCCACCTCGACCACTCGCTGCTCGGCCAGCGTGGGGATCGCCACGTCGCCCTCCAGACGCGGCAGCAGCGCCTCGACGCGGGTGCGGTGCATGGAAGGCGCGGCTACGCCGTACTCGCCTCCCGCTCCCGTCGGAAGCAGGAGGAGGTGGGCCCCCTGTCTGAGGGCCAGCAATTCCTCGTAGTTGCAGTACAGGATCACCGGTACGGCTCCTCTCGCGACGCCCGCCCCGGGCCCACTCGGCCCCAGGGGCACTACCTCATGTACTGTGAGGACCCGCCCTTTGTTTCCGCAAGGGAGGTACCGCGCGGGGCCGTACCACTCAGGTCGCGGATCCG
>CAYPDV010000043.1:0-21916 GCA_964409525.1 uncultured Gemmatimonadaceae bacterium | reverse complement strand
ACGAGGGCCACCTGACGGACAACTACGGGCGGGTCATCGACTTCAAGAACACCGTCCTGATCATGACGTCCAACCTCGGGGCCCGCGACATCACGAAGGGGGGCGGGCTCGGATTCCAGAAGGCGGATCCGCAGAGCAGCTACACGGTCATGCGCGACAAGGTGCGCGAGGAGATCGAGCGCGCCTTCAATCCGGAGTTCCTGAACCGGGTCGACGACATCATCGTCTTCCACTCCCTGACACGGGAGCAGATCGGCGAGATCGTCCACATCCTGCTCCAGGACGTGCAGGCCAGGCTCGCCGAGGAGGAGATGTCGCTCCGGATGTCCGACTCGGCCGTGGGCTTCCTCGTGGAGAAGGGCTACGACGAGAAGTTCGGTGCGCGTCCGCTGAAGCGGGCGATCCAGCGCTACCTCGAAGATCCGCTCTCCGAGAAGATCCTCGCCGGCGAGCTCTCGACCGGCGACGAGGTCGAGGTGGAAGCCAGGGACGACGGCGAGGGGCTCTCGCTCCGGGCCGCATCGCCGACCAAGACCTGATGCGATTCCGCCACCAGCGCGCAGGAAACGGTCGGCAGGCCGCCGCGGCCGCGGCGGCCCTGTCGGTCGCCCTCCTCGCCGCGCCCGTCTCCGCACAGATTCCGGGCGAGCCCGCGCAGATTCCGGGCGAGCCCGGGGCCGTTCCGGTGGTCGACTCCGTCGTGGTGGAGGGGAACGTCCGCCAGTCGGATCTCACCATCCTCTCCCGCCTCGGCATCCAGCCGGGGACCCGTGTCGGATATCAGGACATCCAGCGCGGCCTGAAGGAGCTCTGGGCCAGCGGCCAGTTCCGCGATCTCCAGGTCCTGGCGCGGGGCGGGGAAGGGGGCGAGCCCCTCGTGATGGTTCTGCGGGTGGACGAGGAGGACCTGGTCAACCGCGTCCAGATCACCGGCCTCGAGAGCCTCGAGGCCCGCGAGGTCCGCGAAGCGGCGGGGCTCGAAGCGGGCGAGCCGTTCCGGCCGGCCGCCGTCCGGAGGGCCGAGGAGTTCATCCGCGAGGAGCTCGCCCGCCGGGGGATCCCCTTCGTGCGGATCGAGGAGCGGGTGGAGCCGATCGAGGGGATGGAGAAGCAGGTCGCGCTCTTCCTCGACGTCGAGGAGGGAAGCCGTGTCACCGTGGCCCGGATCACGTTCCGTGGCAACGAGAGCTTCTCCGACGGCGTGCTCGCCTCCGCGATGGAGACCAGCGAGGAGGGCTTCCTCTGGCTGCGTACCGGACAGTACGACGCCCAGATGCTGGAAGCGGACCTGCGGCAGAACCTCCCGAGATACTACGGAGAGCGGGGCTACCTCGACTTCCACGTGGTCGACGACACGCTCGTCGTCGATCCCGAGACCGGCAAGGTGAGGGTCGAGATCGAGGTGGAGGAGGGCCGCCGCTACCGGCTGGCCGACTTCACCATCGAAGGCAACCGCCGCTTCCCGACCGAGGAGCTCAGGCGGTACTTCACGCTCGAGGAATCGGGTCTCCTGCGCCGCTTCGGCATCGGCGGGGGCGAGGAGGACGGCGAGGCCCGGCCGGTGTTCGACCGCGTCGCCTTCGAGGAGGCGGCAGCTCGTGTGGAGGAGCGGTACCGCAACCAGGGGCACCTCCGGGCGCAGGTGAGCGCCGGGATCCAGCGTCACGAGCCGGAGGAGCCGGGCGCGGCCCCCACGGTCACGGCGAGCTGGCAGATCGAGGAGGGCACCCCCTCCTACATCAACCGGATCCACATCGAGGGCAACGAATACACCCACGAGCGGGTGATCCGCGACAAGCTCTTCGTGCTCCCGGGCGATCTCTACAGCCAGGATCTCCTGATCCAGAGCTACCGGAACATCTCCTCGCTCGGTTTCTTCGAGGAGCCGCTGGAGTTCCCGACCATCACCCCGCTCGACAACGGCGACGTGGACATCACCTTCCACGTGGACGAGAAGCAGACCGGGTCCATCAACTTCGGAACCTCGGTCGGCGGGGGCACCGGGCTCGCGGGCTTCATCGGCTACGACCAGCCGAACCTGTTCGGGCAGGCGATCGAGGGTCACCTCCGGTGGGACTTCGGCCGCTTCCAGAACAACTTCACCCTCGGTCTGTCCGATCCCGCGCTCTTCCAGAGTCGGGTCAGCGGATCGATCTCGCTCTTCAACACGCGGGATCGCTTCTTCTCGTTCCGGAACGGGCGCCGGGAGCGGACCGGGTTCACCACCCGATTCGGATTTCCCATGCCGGGAGCTCCCAGGACGCGGCTCTTCGTCGGCTACGGGCTTTCGCACACCGAGATGGAGCTGCGGCGTGGTGTGGACGACACCTCCCTCTTCGGGCGGCCCGCGGGAACCCAGAGCACGCTCACCCTCGGACTCCAGCGGCAGACGCTGAACCATCCGCTCTTCCCGACCTCCGGCTCCCGGCAGGACCTGAGCTGGGAGCTGAGCGGCGGGCCGCTCGGGGGCGACGGCGATTTCGGAAAGGTCACGCTCGAAGGCGCGTGGTGGGTTCCCGTGGCCGAGATCGGCGGGAGCGAGCCCGGGAGCCGGCCGATCCGCACGGCCTTCGGTCTGACGGTGAACACGGGCGCCGTGTTCGGCGACGCGGACCGCTTCCCCTTCGAGCGGTTCTGGCTCGGCGGGGTCCAGTTCGGAGAGAAGCTCCGGGGCTACGACGAGACCACGATCACGCCCGGTGGCTTCTTTCCCGAGCGCAGCACCGCGATCCGCGACATCGAGCGGCTCGGAGACGCGTTCCTCACCCTGACCGCGGAGTACGCGGTCCGCCTGAACGACAACATCTCGCTCTCCACGTTCTTCGACGCGGGGAACGTGTGGAGGGATCCGCTCGAGGTCGATCCCTCCCGTCTCTTCCGGGGCGCCGGATTCGGCGTCCAGGTCGTGACGCCCTTCGGACCCCTCGGGCTCGACTACGCCTACGGGTTCGACAAGCCCGAACCGGGGTGGCAGCTCCACTTCCGGCTCGGCCCCGGGTTCTGATCCTGGAGCCCGTGCCACCCCATCGATCATGATAGAAGGAGCGGTCCCATGAATATCAAGATGTTCGCATTCGCCACCCTGGCGGTCCTCGGGGGCGCCCTCGCCGTCGAGGCGCAGGAGGCGCCCGAGATCGCCTACGTCCGGTCCGACAGCATCATGCGGTCGGCCCCGGGAGTGCAGGAGGCCCAGCAGCAGCTGCAGGAGCAGGTCGAGGCCTCCCGCACCGAAGTGCAGCGGCTCCAGCAGGAGATCCAGGAGCTGGTCCAGCGCTACCAGGCCCAGGAGAACACGCTCTCCGAGGAAGCCCGGCAGACCCGCCAGCAGGAGATCCAGCAGCGCCAGATGGAGGCGCAGCAGGCCGCCCAGCGGCTCCAGCAGCAGCTCGAGGAGCGCGAAGAGGAGGTGCTCGGCCCCATCATGCGGCGCATCAACGACCTGCTCGAGGAAGTGCGCCAGGAGCGGGGTCTCGACTTCATCCTGGACGCGTCCTCGGGCGTGATCCTGGCGGCGACCCCCCAGCTCGACCTCACGGACGAGGTCCTGGAGCGCCTCCGGACGGAGGCGGGCACCGGAAACTGACCCCATCCGCCCGGTGACGGAGGACGAGCCCGGTTCCGGCCTTGCGCCGGGGCCGGGCTCGTCGGCTTTTACGGCCTCCGGGTCGGGAGCAGGGACATCCTCGCAGGAGGACGGAGATGACGGACGGAACCGATACGAGTCAGATGGATCGCGCGCTCACCCTCGCCCAGGTGGCCGAGCGCACGGGCGGCCGCGTGGAGGGCGATCGGGAGCGGCGCGTGGTGGACGTGGCCCCGGTGGCGGAGGCCGGTCCGGGAGAGCTGGGGCTGCTGGCCGAGCGCCGCTATCTGCGGCGGGCCGCCGCGGGAGACGCCGGAGCCCTGCTCGTGTCGGAGGATCTCAGCGGCGAGGTCGAGCGCCCCGCCGATCGCGTCGTCGTGAACGATCCACACCGTGCGCTCGTGACCCTTCTCGGTCACTTCCATCCGGCGCCCGATCCGGAGCCGGGCGTCCATCCGACCGCCGTCCTCGGCGCGGGAGTGCGGCTCGGCCGGGAGGTGACGGTGGGTCCCTACGCGGTCGTGGACGAGGGGGCCCGCGTGGAGGACCGCGCGCGGGTCGGCGCACACTGCGTGATCGGCCGCGGCTCCGTGGTCGGTGAGGATTCGGTCCTCCACCCGCACGTGGTCCTGTACGCCGGATCCACCGTCGGACGCAGGGTGACCCTCCACTCGGGAGTGCGGGTGGGTGTGGATGGATTCGGCTACGTGCTGGTCGACGGCGAGCACCGGAAGGTGCCGCAGGTCGGCGGCTGCGTGATCGGCGACGACGTCGAGGTCGGCGCGAACACCTGCCTCGACCGGGGCTCGGTCGGCCGGAGCGAGGTCGGGTCGGGAACGAAGATCGACAACCTCGTCCACCTCGGTCACAACGTGCGGATCGGCGAGCGCAGCGTCGTCGTCGCACAGGTGGGGGTCTCGGGCTCGACCCGGATCGGGAACGGCGTCGCGCTGGGCGGCCAGGCCGGGGTCGGGGGCCACGCCGAGATCGGTGACGGCGCGCGCATCGGGGGCCAGGCCGGGGTCCTCGGCGACGTTCCGGCGGGCGAGACGTGGTCGGGCTATCCCGCCCGTCCCCACGGCGAGGCCATGCGGGCCGCGGCGCTCGGACACCGACTTCCGGAGCTCTTCCGCCGGCTCCGCGCTCTGGAGCAGAAGCTGGAAGGCGATTGAAGGAGCTCGGCGGCCTTCGAGGGCACGAACAGGACGGTCGCCCTTCGTCTCTGCGCCGCCGATCGGTTACATTGCCGCGGCCGGACGGCCATTCCTCGCGCGGACTTCCGCGCCCTCTACCCCCGACCCCCGATCCGGACAGAATGAGCGAGCAGCGACAGCGGACTCCGGCCCGCGAGATCGCCGTCGAGGGAACCGGCGTCCACTCCGGCGAGTCCGCCATCCTCACCATCGGGCCCGCCGACGCGGGCACCGGCATCCGCTTCCGGCGGGTCGATCTCGAGGGCACACCGGAGATCCCCGCGGATCTCGACCACGTGGTGGACACCGATCTCGGGACGACGCTGGGGAAGGGCGAGGCGAGGGTCCTCACGGTCGAGCACGTCCTCGCGGCCCTCTCCGCCCACCGGATCGACAACGCACTGCTCGAGATCTCCGGACCGGAGCCGCCGATCCGCGACGGGAGCTTCGGAGACTACTTCGACGCTCTCGCCGAAGCGGGAGTGCGGGAGCTCGACGAAGCGGCGAGGGTCCTCACCGTCCCCGAGCCGGTGAGCGTCGAGGGCGCGGAGGGCGAGTCGTACGTCGCGACCCCCGCGGACGGTCTCCGCATCTCGTGTACGATCGAGTTCGAGCACCCCGCCATCGGCCGGCAGTACGGCTCCTTTCCCGCCACGACGGAGGGATTCGAGCGCGACCTGGCCCGGGCCCGCACCTTCGGCTTCCGGGCCGATGCCGAGGAGCTCCACGCGCGGGGGCTGGCCCGGGGCGCTTCGCTCGAGAACACGGTCGTTCTCGACGAGGCGGGCGTGATGAACGAGGAGCTCCGCTTCCCGGACGAGTTCCTCCGCCACAAGGTGGGCGACATCGTCGGCGACCTCGCGCTCCTGGGCGCGCGCCTCCGCGGACACGTGATCGCCGAGCGTCCGAGCCACCGGGGCAACGTCGATCTCGCGCGTGCGCTCCGGAAGCGGAGCCGCCGGGGCGACGGACGTGCCATCGTGGACGCGCAGCAGATCATGCAGTACCTCCCGCACCGCTTTCCCATGCTCCTGGTCGACCGCATCATCGGCTTCGAGCCGGGAAAGCGGATCGTGGGCATCAAGAACGTCACGATCAACGAGCCCTTCTTCCAGGGCCACTATCCCGGCCATCCCATCATGCCGGGCGTCCTCATCATCGAGGCGATGGCGCAGGTGGGAGGGCTGCTCCTCATGGACACCATCGAGAACCCGGAGGACAAGGTCGTCTACTTCATGTCGCTCGACAACGTGAAGTGGCGCCGCCCCGTGACGCCGGGCGACCAGATCGTGTTCGAGCTGGAGATGATCCAGTTCCGCCGGCGCGTCTGCCGCATGAAGGGGCGGGGAACCGTGGACGGCGAACGGGTGGCCGAGGCCGAGCTGATGGCCCGGATCGTGGAACGATGACGAGGACGGCGATGGACACCGATCGGGAGAGCCCGGTGCATCCCACGGCGATCGTCCACGCGGACGCCGAGCTCGGCGAAGGGGTGGAGGTCGGCCCTTACACCATCCTCGGACCGGACGTCCGGATCGGCGCCGGAACGACGATCGGCCCGCACGTCCTGATCGAGCGTGAAACGACCGTCGGACGGGAGTGCCGCATCCACAAGGGAGCCGTTCTCGGCACCGACCCCCAGGATCTGAAGTACGCGGGCGAGGACGCACCCCTCCTCGTGGGCGACCGCACCGTCATCCGGGAGTACGCGACGCTGAACCGCGGAACCGCCGCCCTCGGACGTACGGAGGTCGGCAGCGACTGCCTGCTCATGGCGTACAGCCACGTGGCCCACGACTGCCTCATCGGAGACCACGTCGTGCTCTCCAACGCCGTGAACATGGCGGGCCACGTCACCATCGAGGACTGGGTGATCGTCGGGGGGCTCGCCCCCATCCACCAGTTCGTACGCATCGGGCGGCACGCCTTCGTCGGGGGCGCCTCCAGGGTGGCGAAGGACATCCCGCCGTACTGCCGCGCCGCCGGAAGCCCCGCCCAGCTCTACGGGCTCAACACGGTCGGCCTCGAGCGTCGCGGCTTCTCGTCGGAGAGCCGCGCCCTCCTGAAGCAATCCTACCGCATCCTCTTCAAGTCGAACCTGAACGTCTCCCAGGGGCTCGAGCGGGTGGAGGAGGAGGTGGAGATGACCGGGGAGGTCCGCCACCTCGTCGACTTCATCCGGCAGAGCGAGCGGGGAATCACCCTATGACGGTGCGGATGGGCGTGATCGGCACCGGGAGCCTCGGGTTCCACCACGCCAGGATCCTTCGCGACCTGACCGACACCTCGATGGAGGGGTTCTGGGAGACGCGTCCGGAGCGACGGGAGGAGGTGGCCCGCGAGCTGGGCGTGCCGGCACGCCGCTCCCTCGAGGATCTCCTCGACCGGGTCGACGCCGTGGTGGTCGCGGTGCCGACCGTCGGGCACGAGGCGGTCGCGGTCCAGGCTCTCGAGAGGGGCGTACACGTGCTCGTCGAGAAGCCGATCGCCCCGGACCTCGAGTCGGCGGACCGCATCCTGGAGGCGGCCGAGCGCGCCGACCGGGTGGTCCAGATCGGCCACGTGGAGCGCTTCAACCCCGCGGTGCTCGCCGCCGAGGAGCACCTGGAGCGCCCGCTGTTCGTGGAATCGCACCGCCTGGCACCCTTCGTGGCCCGGAGCACCGACGTGGCGGTGGTGCTCGACCTCATGATCCACGACGTGGACCTCGTCCAGACGCTCGTGGGAAGGCCCATCGACCAGATCGCGGCCTCCGGCGTTCCCGTCCTCACGCCGTCGGTGGACATCGCAAACGCCCGGTTGGAGTTCGAGGGCGGAGCGGTGGCCAACCTCACGGCGAGTCGCGTGTCCCTCGAGCGGATGCGGAAGATCCGGATCTTCCAGCCCTCCGGGTATCTCAGCCTCGATCTCGCGGAGGGGACGGGCGAGTTCCTTCGGCTGAAGCGACCGCTCCCCGGACTCCTCCGGGACGGGGAGACGCCGTCGCTCCCGCCCGGGGGCCTCGGCGACCTCGTCGAGCGGATCCCGCTCGAGGGCCGCGATGCCGAGCCGCTCCTGAGCGAGCTGGAGAACTTCCGAGACGCCGTGAGCGGCCGGGCCGAGCCCGCCGTGCCGGGCATCGCCGGTCGACGCGCCCTGGCGGTCACGCTCCAGATCGAGGAACGGATCATGAGGTCGGTCGAGGAGACGGAGTGGGCCCCGGCCGCGGCCCCCGGTCGCTGAGCTCCATCACCCTCCAGCAGGAAGGCGGTTCACATGTCGCTCATCAAGGTCCGCAGGGACAGGAAGCGGAACTGGATCGACGTGAAGCGGGGGCTTCCCCTGAAGACCCTCCTCTTCCTCCTGATCCTCGTGGTACTGGCAATCTGGTACCTGAGCACCCGCTTCTGATGTCACGGGTCGGAAGTCCGTCGATCACGGCTCCCGGATCCTAGGAGCGGGACGCACGTGACCGCCCCCACCATACTCCTCCTCGCGGGCGAGGAGTCGGGAGACCGGCACGGAGCCGGGGTCGCCGCCGCCCTCCGGGAGCGGTGGCCGGACCTGCGTCTGGTCGGCCTCGGCGGACCTCGCATGGAGGCCCGGGGCGTCGAGCTCCTCGCGGGCCTCGACGAGCTGGCGGTCATGGGTTTCGTGGAGGTGCTCTCCCGGCTGCCGTTCTTCTGGCGTCTCGAGCGGCGCATCGTCTCGCGGCTGGACGGAGGCGAGATCGATCTCGTGCTCCCGATCGACTATCCGGGCCTCAACCTCCGCATCTCGCGCGCGGCGTACCGGCGGGGAATCCCCGTCCTCTACTACATCGCCCCCCAGGTCTGGGCGTGGAAGGCGGGGCGTGCCCGGAAGCTGGCCGAGTACGCAGACCGGGTCGCCGTCATCCTCCCCTTCGAGGAGGCGCTGCTGCGGGAGGCGGGCGCACGGGTGCGCTTCGTGGGTCACCCGCTCACCGAGCGGGACGAGCCGGTCGCGGAGCGGGAGGAGCTCCTGGGCGGGCTCGGTCTCGATCCCGCCGGTCCCGTGCTCGCGCTCTTCCCCGGCTCCCGCCGCCAGGAGCTCGACCGCCACCTCGACCTCTTCGTGGAAGCCGCGGCCCGGGTCGTCCGCGACCGACCGGAGATCCAGCCCGTCCTCGCGGCGGCCTCGCCCGAGCTCGTCGAACGGCTGGAGGGCGCCGGCCTCCCGGTGACCACCGACGGTCGTTCGCTCCTCCGCCACGCGCGGGCCGCCCTGGTGAAGTCCGGAACCAGCACGCTGGAGGCGGCCCTCGCCGGAACGCCCTTCGTGACCGTGTACCGCACCCACCCCCTCACCTACCTCCTCGCCCGGCGGCTCGTGCGGGTCGACCGGATCGCGCTGGCGAACCTGGTGGCGGGGCGGGAGGTGGTGCCCGAGGTGCTCCAGGGACAGGCCACGCCGGAGCGACTCGCGAGCGAGGTCCTGCCCTTCCTCGATCCCGACGAGCCCCGTCGCGAGGTGGTCGTCCGCGGCCTCGCCGCGGTTCGTGAGCTGCTGGAAGGGGGCGATGCGTCGCGGGAGGTCGCCGAGATGACCCTCGAGATCCTGGCCGAGCGGGGAAGGATCCCGCCCGGGCCCGGCGGGCCGGAGCGAGAGGTGGAGGCCTGAGGTGGAGATCCGCGCCCGGGCCGTCGGCTTCCTCGGCGAAGGACTGCTGTCCTCGCTCTTCCTCACCGTGCGGGTGAAGCGCCAGGGGGAGGAGCACTATCTCCGGTTCCGGCGGGAGGGGACACCGGTCGTCTTCGTATTCTGGCACGGCCAGCTCCTTCCCCTGGTCTGGTACCACCGCCACGAGGAGGTCGTCGTGCTGGTGAGCGAGCACCGGGACGGGGAGTACATCACGCGGGTGATCCGGCGCCACGGCTTCCGGGCCGCGCGCGGCTCGAGCACGCGCGGCGGCGTCCGCGGCCTCCGACAGCTCATCCGCGCCGCCCGGGAGGGGCACGACCTCGCGCTCACCCCCGACGGTCCGCGGGGGCCCCGGCACCGGTTCAAGGAGGGCGCGCTCCTCGCCGCGCAGATGACCGGGCTCCCGGTGATTCCCGTAGCCGCGGGGGCGGACTCCACCTGGCACTTCGATTCGTGGGACCGCTTCCTCGTGCCGCGACCCTTCTCCCGGGTCCGCATCGCATACGGCGAGCCCCGATGGGTACCCCGCGAGGCGGGTCCAGGGGATCGACTCCGTCGGGCACGGGAGCTGGAGCGGGAGCTGCTCCGTCTCACGAGTCTCGTCGGAGGAGACGCCGAGCCGCCGGAAGGCGACGCTTGAGTGCCCCGACTCCCTCCGCCCGCTCCGCCGCCCGGGAATGGGTGCGGCGGCTCTGGCGGGACGAGGCGGGGGCCACGGGCAGGATCGTCTCCCTCCTCCTCCTTCCCGCCGAGCTCCTCTTTCGCGGCATCGTCCATCTCCGGAACGCCGCCTACGGCCGGAGGATCCTGACCGTGCGTGAGCCTCCCGTTCCGGTCCTCTCGGTCGGGAACCTCACCGTGGGCGGCACGGGGAAGACTCCCGTCGTAGGATGGGTGGCCCGGGAGCTCGAGGTGCGGGGACTCCGGCCGGCGATCGTGGCAAGCGGCTACGGGGAGGACGAGCTCCTCCTCCACCGACGGTGGAATCCCGACATCGCCCTCCACGCCGATCCCGACCGCGTGCGGGGGGTGGAAGAGGCGGCGGGGAAGGGGGCCGGGGTGGTGATCCTCGACGACGGATTCCAGCACCGTCGGCTCGGCCGCTCGGCCGACTGGGTGCTGCTGTCGGCCGAGCAGCCCCGGCTCGCCCGCCTCCTGCCCCGCGGAGCGTACCGGGAGCCGGCGTCCTCCCTCCGACGGGCCACGCTCCTCCTCGTGACACGCAAGGAGGCGCCGGCGTCCCGTGTCTCCGCGACCGCGGCGTGGGCACGGCGTCACGCGCCGGGGGTTCCGCTCGTGCACCTCCGGCTCGAGCCCTCCGGGTGGTCCGACCTGCTCGGCCGGACGACCCCACCGCCTGGCGACGCCTCGCTCGCCGTCGCGGGGATCGGCGAGCCCGAGACGCTCCCGGCCTCGGCCCGGGCGGCGGGATGTCCGGACCTCCCGCTTCTCGCCTTTCCGGACCATCACGCCTACACGGTGGCCGACGCCGCCCGCATCCGGAGGGAAGCCGGCGGGGGGAGCGTCGTCACCACCGAGAAGGACGCGGTTCGGCTGGCTCCTCTGGCGGACGCGCTTCCGGAGGTGCGCGTGCTCCGCCTCCATGTCGTCGTCACGGACGGCAGCGAGCACCTCGACGCCGCCCTCACCGGACTCGCCGGCCGCGCCACCGGTGGAACGCCGTGAGCCACACGACCGACGTCCTGGTCATCGGGTCGGGAATCGCCGGGCTCACCTACGCTCTGAAGGCCGCGGTGCACGGCGAGGTGCTCCTCGTCACGAAGAAGGAGCGCGCCGACTCGAATACGAACTACGCCCGCGGCGGGATCGCCGCCGTCCTGGGCGAGGACGACGACCCGGCCCACCACGTGCGGGACACGCTCGTCGCCGGGGCCGGGCTCTGCCACCGCGAGGCGGTCGAGGAGCTGGTGCGGGAGGGGCCGGACCGCGTCCGGGACCTGATGGCGTGGGGCACTTCCTTCGCCCGGGGCGAGGCCGGTCGCCTCTCGCTCGGTCGCGAGGGAGGTCACTCCAGGCGGCGGATCGTCCACGCCGGAGACCGGACGGGCCGGGAGATCGAGCGGGCGCTCCTCGAGGCGGTGGCCGAGGAGCCGCGGGTGCGGGTGGAGGAGGACTGGCTCGTGGTGGAGCTCCTCACGCGGCCCGATGCGCGCGGCGGGCGGAGGTGCTCGGGAGCGAGGGTCCTCGACCACCGTACGGCCCGGGTCCTCGACGTCCCCGCCCGCGTCACGATGCTCGCCACCGGCGGGTGCGGACAGGCGTATCTGCACACGACGAATCCCGGCATCGCCACCGGCGACGGGGTCGCGATGGCGCATCGCGCGGGCGCGCGGGTGGCGAACCTCGAGTTCATCCAGTTCCACCCGACGGCGCTCTATCCGACCGAGGACCCCGCGTTCCTCATCTCGGAGGCGGTGAGGGGCGAGGGGGCGGTGCTCCGCACCCTCGACGGAGACCCGTTCATGGAGCGCTCCCATCCGCTCGGCTCGCTGGCACCGCGGGACGTGGTCGCGCGCGCCGTGGACCGGGAGATGAAGCGGCGGGGAGACCCGCACGTGGTCCTCGACGTCTCCTCGCTCGATCCGGAGCGGGCGGCGGAGCGCTTTCCGGGGGCGGTGGAGGGGTGCCGCGCCCGGGGAATCGACCCCTGGGAGGACGGGATCCCGGTCGTGCCGGCCGCGCACTACGTCTGCGGAGGAGTGCTCACCGACCGGGACGCCGGCACCTCGCTCGCCGGGCTCCTGGCCGCGGGCGAGGTGGCGTGCACCGGCGTCCACGGAGCGAACCGGCTCGCCTCCAACTCCCTACTGGAGGCGGTCGTCTTCAGCCACCGGGCGGCCGCGCTCACCGGGGTGCTGCTGACCGGACGCGAGCCCGCGGGCCACGCCGCGGACGAGCGCGCGGGCGAGACGAGCACGGACTCCGCTCCGCCCGGCCGGCGCGGTAGCGGCCCCGGGAGCGTTCCCGACGAAGCGTGGATCGAGGAGAGGAGACTCCGTCTGCGGGCCCTGATGTGGGAACGCGTCGGGATCGTCCGGCGCGACGCCTGGCTCGAGGAGGCCGCGCTCCGTCTGGAAGGCATGCAGGCCGAGGTGGAGGAGCGGTGGTGCGCCTGGAAGTGGACGCCCGACTGGGTCGAGCTCCGCAATCTCGTGCACGTGGCCGGCCTGATCGTCCGCTGCGCCCGGCGGCGGCGGGAGAGTCGAGGCCTCCACCACAACGAGGATCACCCGCACCGGGACAACGAGCGCCACCTGCGCGACACCGTGCTCCCGGGGTGGGAGGGAGCCGCCACCGGCGACCCGGAGGCCGCGTGAGGGTCGTCCTCCTCTGCGTCGGCCGAACCCGCGGGACGCTCGCCGGAGCGGTCGGGGAGCTCCAGGAGCGGGCCGAACGGTACTGGAATCTGGAGGTGGTGGAGGTGGACGAGGGAGCCGGAGGGCGGAAGGCCGATCCCGACCGGGTGCGTGAGGCCGAGGCCGAGCGGCTCCTCGCCCGTCTCCCCCCCGAGCTCGAGGGGGTGGCGCTGACCCGGACAGGGAAGGGGATGACGTCCCGCGGCCTCGCCTCCTGGCTCCAGCGGCTCACCGTGCGCTCGGCACCCGGGGTCGCGTTCGTGGTGGGCGGGGCGTTCGGGCTGCACGACGAAGTCCTCGGACGCTGCCCCGTCCATCTCAGCCTCTCGCCGATGACGCTGCCCCACGAGATCGCGCGGCTGGTGCTGACCGAACAGCTCTACCGGGCCGGGAGCATCCGGAGAGGAGAGCCGTACCACAAGGGTGCGGAAGCCGGCGGCGGGAAGCACCCGTGAGCCGCCCTCCCTGGTACCGGAGCTGGTTCGGCGACGACTACCTCGCCCTCTACCCCCACCGGGGCCGCGCAGAGGCCGCCGAGGCGGTCGAGCTCCTCCGCCGGGCTCTCGGACGGGATCACGGGGAGCGTGTCCTCGACCTCGCGTGCGGCGCCGGTCGGCACCTCGTGGAGCTGGAGAAGGAGGGCTTCCGCTCGTACGGCCTCGACCTGTCCGCCACCCTCCTCCGCCGAGCAAGGGAGGAGGGGGTGCGGGCCTCCCTCGTCCGCGGAGACATGCGCACCCTCCCGTTCGGCTCCGCCGTCTTCGACGTGGTGACCAACTTCTTCACCTCCTTCGGGTACTTCCGCGACCCTGCGGACGACCGCGTCGTGCTCGCGGAGATCCGCCGCGTGCTCCGGGACGGGGGCCACGTTCTCCTCGACTTCCTGAACGCCCCGCAAGTGAGGTCCACCCTCCGTCCGGTGGACCAGCGGGAGGTGGACGGCGTGAGCGTGCGCCAGGAGCGGCGGCTGGTGATCGAGGAGGAAGGTGTCGACATGGTGGAGAAGACGATCACGATCCGGCCCGGCGAGCCCGGCGAGCGCCGCTTCGTCGAGCGGGTCCGGCTCTACGAGGCGGACCACCTCCGCCGGCTCCTCCGCGACGTCGGCCTCGAGCCGCTCGACCTCTTCGGCGACTACGCCGGGGCCCCCTTCGGTCCCGAGACGCCCCGCTGCATCCTCACCGGGCGGGCTTCGTGAGCCTGGAGATCCGCTCCGGCTGGCCCGACGGCTCCGACCTGGTCCGGGCGTACCTGGCCGGCGAGCCGGCCGCCGTCCGCCTCTACGGCGGACACTTCTCCGACCCGGCGACCTACCTCGCGAGGGCGGAGGCGCTCGACCGGCGCTTCGACCGGGCACGACGGGATGCCGCCGTCCCCGCTCTCCGCGGCGGTGGGACCGGAGGGGCGGAGCGCCTGTCTCGATGGGCGGAGGAGGGCGGGTTGGTCGTCACGACCGGCCAGCAGGCGGGGCTCTTCACAGGCCCGCTGTACACGATCCACAAGGCGGTCACCGCGATCCGGCTCGCCGGGGCGCTGGAGTCCCTCCTCGAGCGGCCCGTGCTCCCCGTCTTCTGGATCGCTTCGGAGGACCACGACTGGGAAGAGGCGGCCCGGGCGAGCGTCGTGGACCTCGACAACGAGCTCCGGGAGATCCGGATCCCGCCCCCGGATCCGGAGCGCGCGCCGCCCCTCCACCGGATCCCGCTCGGAAGGGCGGGTCCGGCCGCCGTCGAGGAGATCGCGGGCCTTCTCCCGGAGACGGAGTTCACCCCGGACCTCCTGGCTCTCCTCCGGCAGACGCTCGAGCCGGACGCCACCCTCCCCTCCGCCATGGGCCGGGTCCTGGAAGCGCTCCTCGGCCCCCACGGCCTCTTCGTCACCGACGCGCATCACCCGGCCGTGAAGGTGGCCTCACGGGAGGTGCTGCGGCGCGAGGTCGAGGAGGCGGAGGAGCGCGAGGAGGCGCTCCGGGCCAGGGCCCGGCGACTGGAGCGGGAGGGACATCCGCTCCAGGTGCCCGTGCTCGAGGACGCGCTGAACCTCTTCGTGGAGGGCCCCGCGGGCCGGGAGCGGCTCTTCCGGGACGGAGACGGCTTCCGCCTCCGCCGCTCGCAGAGCCGCATGGAGCGGTCGGAGCTCCTCCGTCGAATCGAGGAGGAACCCGCCACCGTGAGCCCGAACGTCCTCCTCCGACCGGTGGCCGAGAGCGCGGCCTTCCCGGTGGCGGCCTACGTCGGGGGGCCGGGCGAGATCGCCTACTTCGCCGAGCTCGAGCCCGTGTTCGGGGCGCACGGCATGGAGCCGCCACCCGTCCACCCTCGCCGCTCCTTCACGCTGGTGGAGGGAAAGGTGGCGAAGGTACTGGAGAAGTTCGGGCTGAGCCCGGCGGAGCTGCAGGCCCCCCCTCACGAGATCGCGGGGCGGCTCGCCAGGGAGGAGGTGCCCGACGAGGTGCGCCGCGCGCTCGGCGAGCTGCGGGGCGCCATCGGCGAGGGAAGCGGGCGCCTGCTCGAAGCGGTCCGGACCCTGGACCCCACGCTGAAGGGCCCCGTCGACGGCGCGCGGAACACGGCGTTCCAGGCCCTCGACGAGGTCGAGGCGAAGATCGTCCAGGCGGTGAAGCGGGAGGACCGCATCGCGGCCTCCCAGGTGGAGAAGGCGCGCGTCCACCTCTTCCCCGGCGGCAGGCCGCAGGAGCGTGTGCTGAATGTCTTCTACTACCTGGCCCGTTACGGGCCGGATCTCGTCGAGCGCCTGATCGAGGAGGCCGCGGTGGAATTCGCCTCCCCGGCGGTCTAACTTCCGGAGCGTGCCGCCCCGGCTCCGACCCTCCGGCGCGGCACGAGCGCCGCGCGCCCACCCCTCCCTCGCCCCGCCGCCATGTTCTGGCAGATCCTCCTGATCTTCGTGATCCTGATCCCGATCCTGGCGATCATCCTCGATTCCCAGGTGGGACGGGCGCTCGCTGCCCGACTGGAGCGACGGGGCCTCGGAGAGGGCGACGACGTCCTCGCCGCTCGGATCGACTACCTCGAGGGCGAGGTGGAGCGCCTCGGAGGCGAGCTCCTCCGGCTCGAGGAGGAGAGCCGCTTCCTCCACGACCTGCTCGCGGAGAGGCAGGAGGACGAGCGGCGCCTGCCGCCGGGAGACCGGCAGCCGGGACGGGAACCACCGGGGCGGGAATCGCCGGGCCAGGAGCCGCCGGATGCGGGATCGTCCCGAGGCGCACCCTGAGCGGGAGAGAGCCGCTTTGACGGAGGGGGAGGGGGCGCGCCCCGAGGAGGCCGCCGCCGACGCAGCCGATCCGGTGGCGGCGACGGCGCGGGAAGGAGAGGGGGGCGGCGACGTCCCTCCGCCCGCCGGCCCCCCCGGGCCCGGAGACCTCGGGAGCCGCTCCGCCTACTGGGTGGGCGCGGGGATCCTCCTCAGCCGGATCACCGGTCTCGTGCGGGAGCGGGTCTTCGGCCACTTCTTCGGAGCCTCCGGCCACGCCGATGCCTTCCGGGCGGCGCTCCGCCTGCCGAACGTGGTCCAGAACCTCCTCGGCGAGGGAACGCTCTCGGCGTCCTTCATTCCTGTCTACGCCGAGTTCCTCGAGAAGGGCGAGGAGGAGAAGGCGGGACGCTTCGCCGGGGCCGCCCTCGGGATCCTCTCCGTCGTCGCGTCCACCTTCGCGCTGATCGGGGTCCTCACGGCGCCCCTGCTCATCCCGCTCTTCTTCTGGAAGTTTCCGGTCTGGAAGCAGGACCTCACGGTCACGCTCGTCCAGATCCTCTTCCCGATGACGGGCGTGCTCGTGATCTCCGCGTGGGCCCTGGGGGTGTTGAACAGCCACCGCCGTTTCTTCGTCTCCTACGTGGCGCCGGTCGTCTGGAGCCTCGCGCAGATCGCGGCGATGGTCGGGCTCGGGGCGTACCTCGGGTGGGGTCTCGACCGCCTCGTGGTGGGGCTCGCGGTGGGAGCGCTCGCCGGCGGGGTCCTCCAGCTCCTGGTGCAGCTTCCCTTCGTCGTGCCGCTCCTCTCGCACTTCCGCCTGTCGGTGAGCCGGGCGGTCGAGGGCGTGGGTGAGGCGATCCGGAATTTCGTGCCCGTGGTCGCCGCCCGCGGGGTGATCAACCTGAGCGGGTGGGTCGACCTCTTCCTGGCAGGCATGCTGGCCGAGGGGGCGCTCGCCGTGATGGGGTACGCGCAGACCCTCTACCTGCTCCCGATCTCCCTCTTCGGGATGAGCGTGGCGGCCTCCGAGCTCCCCGAGCTCTCCCGGCACCGCGAGCACGTCCGCGAGGTTCTCTCGAAGCGGGTGAGGGAGGCCCTCGAGCGCGTCGCCTACTTCCTGGTGCCGAGCATGCTCGGCTACCTGTTCCTGGGTGACGTGGTGGTGGCCGCCCTCTACCAGACCGGCCGCTTCGGGTCGGCCGAGGTCCTGGTGAGCGGGGCGGTCCTGGGAGCCTACGCGCTCGGACTCCTCGCCTCCTCGTCGTCGCGGGTGCTCTCCTCGGCGTACTACGCCCTGCGTGACACCCGCACTCCGGCGAAGATCGCGTTCCTGAGGGTGGCCGTCAGCGTCGTCGTGGGGGCCTCGCTGATGTTTCCCCTCGACCGCTTCGGCTTCGCGGGACTCCGCCTCGGGGCCATGGGCCTCGCGCTGGGGGCCAGCGCGGGGGCGTGGCTCGAGTACGTGCTCCTCCGCCGGGTGCTCACCCGGAGGCTGGGCGACCACGCACCGGACCGCGGAGCCCTTCTCCGGATGGTGCTCTCCGCCGCCCTCGCGACGGCGGTGGGCGTGGGCATCCAGGTCACGCTGCCGTCACCGGTCGCGCTCGACGCGATCGGGGTTCCCGGTCCGGTGTGGCTCGCGGCCGGAACGCTCCTTCCCTTCGTCGGGGTATACTTCCTGGCCACCTGGCTCCTCGGCGTGGCGGAGCCCCTCCGTGACCTGGTGGGCCGGTAGCACGACCCGCCCGGGCATCCCCCAGGAACACCGAGAGGACCACGTTGGACCCGGAGAAGCTCAAGTCCCTTCCCGCACGCCCCGGCGTCTACCTGCTGAAGGACGCGGCCGGCGAGATCCTCTACATCGGGAAGGCGAAGAGCCTCCGCGCCCGGGTGCCGAGCTACGTGCGGGCCGATCCGGCCCGCTCGCCCAGGACGGCCGAGCTCGTGCGGCGGATCGACGACGTCGAGACCGTCGTGGTGCGGAACGAGGCCGAGGCCCTGATCCTCGAGGCCAACCTCATCAAGGAGCACCGGCCCCGCTTCAACCTCCAGCTCCGTGACGACAAGCGATATCCGTACATCAAGGTCACGGTCCAGGAGCCCTTTCCCAGGGTCTTCGTGACCCGACGCGTCCGGAGCGACGGCGCCCGCTACTTCGGCCCCTACACCTCGGTGGGTCCGATGCGCGAGGCGCTCGCGGTGGTCAAGCGGCTGTACACGGTGCGCTCCTGCCGCTACGACCTGCCGTCGGAGACGCCGTCCCGCCCCTGCCTCGACTACCACATCGGCCGGTGCAAGGCGCCCTGCGTCGGGTACCAGAGCGAGAGCGAGTACCGGGAGATGATCGACGAGATCCTCCGGATCCTCGACGGCGAGACGGAGGACCTCCGGAGGGAGGTGGAGGGACGCATGCGGGAGGCGTCGGACGCTCTCGAGTTCGAGCGCGCGGCCCATCTGAGGAACGTGCTCCAGGGTCTCGACGCGATCGCCCGGGAGCAGCGGGTCCAGCAGGTCGAGGGCGGGAGCCAGGACGTGCTCGGGCTGGCGCGGGACGGAGAGCTCGCCGCGGGCGTCCTGCTCCGCGTGCGGAACGGGGTGCTGCTCGGCCGGGAGACGCGGCGCTTCTCCGGGATCCTGGAGGAGGACGAGGAGGAGCTCATGGGCTCCCTCGCCTCGGCGCTCTATCTGGGCGCGGGCCAGCAGGGGCGGAGCGATCTTCCCCGTGAGGTCCTCCTCCCGGTGGACTTCGAGGACCGCGCGGTCCTGGAGGAGATCCTCTCCGAAGCGGCCGGACGACAGGTCCGGCTCCACCGTCCGCAGCGCGGGGCGAAGCGGCGGCTCGTGGAGCTGGCCGACCAGAACGCCCGCCACGCCCTCGAGGACCGCGTGACCGCCCTCACCCACGCGTCCGACCGCGCCGACGAGGCGCTGTACGACCTGCAGGACCGGCTCGAGCTCAAGGTCGTGCCGCGACGCATCGCCTGCTTCGACGTGTCGCACACGCAGGGCACCGAGACGGTGGCGAGCGCGGTGACGTTCGAGAACGGCGAGCCGCGGAAGTCGGGGTACCGGCACATGCGTATCCGCGGCGAGTGGGGAAACGACGACGTCCGCTCCATGGAGGAGGCGGTGCGGCGCTGGGTGACGCGGCAGATGGGGGAGGGCGGCGAGCCGCTTCCGGACCTCCTCCTGGTCGACGGGGGAAAGGCGCAGCTCGGCGCGGCCGTGCGGGCCCTCGAGCAGACGGGCGCCGAGGACGTCGCCGTGGCGGCCCTCGCGAAGCGGGAGGAGGAGGTCTTCCTCCCGGGCCGGAAGGAGCCGGTGCGGCTCGGGCGGCGGGACCGGGCTCTCCACCTCCTCCAGCGGGTGCGGGACGAGGCGCACCGCTTCGCGCTCTCGTACAACCGGAAGCTCCGGCGGAAGCGGACCGTGCGGAGCTCCCTCACCGACGTACCCGGAATCGGCCCCACCCGCAGAAAGGCGCTCCTCACCCGTTTCGGCTCGGTGCGGGCCCTGCGCGAGGCGACCCCCGAGGAGATCGCGCGCGTGCCCGGCTTCAGCCAGACGCTCGCCCACCGGGTCCTCACCTATCTGGGGCGATAGAAGCCCGCCGGGAAAGCCGTGTGAGCGGGGATCGCGGGTGCCGGACGGGAGGCATCTCCGCCCGCATCGGGGTGGTGGCAGGTTCCTTGCGACCCGGACCGGAGAGAGCCGGAGCCACACCGGACGGTGCGGGTTTGACGTCTGCTCCCCCCCCTGGATAGCTTCGGACGCCTCCCCGGCGGAGCGGGGAACGAGCACGGCCGAACGCAACACACGGAGGATTTTCGAATGAGATCTCTTCTCGGATTCGCCCTCGCCGCCCTCCTGGTGGTCGGAACCGGGGCATGCGCCTCCGGTGGAGCGCCCGCACCCCGCACCGGCGAGCCGATCGACGGCGAGGAGCTGCCGGTCGGAGAGGAGCCCCGGGACGACGAGTTCACGCAGGAAGCCGACCGGTTCTTCAACCGGGCCGCGGAGGCCGAGCAGGACTCCGCCTTCGCCGAGGCGCGCGAGCACTACGCCGAAGCCTTTGCAGCGGCCGAGCAGGCGATCGAGGCCGATCCGACGAACCCGAAGGGGTACTATCAGGCGGGGCTCGCGAATCTCGGCACCGAGGACTTCGAGGCCGCCGACACCCTGTTCGACCGCGCCGTGGACCTCCACCCGCCGTACCAGCTCCAGATCGATCCGCTGAGGGAGCAGTTCTGGGTCGAGGAGTTCAACGCCGGCGTCCAGACACTCCAGGAGGGAGACGAGGACCAGGCCGTGCGGCACTGGGAACGAGCGGACGCCATCTGGGAAGGGCGCCCCGAGGCGATGCTCAACCTCGGGACGATCTACGCGAACCGCGGTGAGCTGGAGATGGCGGCCGAGGAGTTCGAGGGCGCGGTCGAGGTCATCGAAGGCGAGTCCATCGAGATGGTCGATTCGGCCACGGCCGCCAACTGGCGCGAGAACGCCGAGATCGTGCGACAGAACCTCGCGCAGATCTACACGCAGCTCGAGCGCTACGACGAGGCCATCGACCTCTACGAGGCGAGGCTCGAGAGCGATCCGGAGGACACCCAGACGCTCACGAGCCTGGCGGCGGCCCTGGTGGCTTCGGATCAGCCCGATTCGGCCCGCGTGATCTACGCGAGGCTCCTCGAGCAGCCGGACGTCGGGGGCGAGCAGCTCTTCAACATCGGCGTCGGCCTGTACCAGATGGACGCCTTCGGAGAGGCCGCCGGGGCGTTCCGGGCCGCCACGGAGGCGAATCCCTACAACCGGGACGCGCTCCAGAACTACGGACAGGCGCTCTTCCAGAGCATGCAGGAGGGGGACCTCTCGGAGGCCGAGCAGGACAGCGTGGCCCGGGCCCTGGCGGAGACGGGGCGGCGCCTGGTGGAGATCGACCCGTACAGTCCCGCCGGCCACGAGCTGACGGCGCAGGGACTCGTCCGCTCGGGAGAGGAGGACGCGGCGGTCGATGCCCTCGAGGAGGGTGATGCGCTCCCGTTCAACGTCCTGGGAACGAGGCTCCAGCCCTCGCCGGAGGGCGGCGGCACGCTCACCGGCCAGATCCTGAACCATTCGCTCGAGCCCGGCACCTCCATCCAGATCCGCTTCACGTTCTACTCGGCGGGCGAGGAGCTCGGCACGAGCACGGTGCGCGTCCAGGCACCCGCGGAGGACGAGACGACCGACTTCGAAACCTCCGTGGAGGGCTCGCAGCCGGCCACGGGCTACCAGTATCAGGTGATCTCGCCGTAGCGGTATCCACCTTGACCCGACCCGCGTTCGTCCCGAGATTTCGGGGGTCGTCGCGGGCGTAGCTCAGTTGGTAGAGCATCAGCCTCCCATGCTGAGGGTCGCCGGTTCGAGTCCGGTCGCCCGCTCTGGATGCAGGACGAAGCCCCCCGACGGCTCCCAGCCGGCCGGGGGCTTCGGCGTTCCCGTCCGGAGCGTCTCCGCCGGCGGCTCCGGGCGCACCCCACCCTTCCGGCGCACCCGCGTCTTTCCTATATTTCAAGGCTGTTCGGGCGGCTGCGACGAACGTCTCACCGCCCGGAACGAAGGCGCGCACGAGGGTGGAGGAGACGTGGTACGCATCGCCGAGATCGAAGCCGGCAGCATCGCCGACGAACTCCACCTGGAGATCGGCACGCGGATCGTACGGATCAACGGCCGCACCGTGCGCGACGGCCTCGACCTCACCTTCCTCCTCTCCGACGGCGAGCTCGAGCTCGAGACGGTCGGCCCCGACGGCGAGCCGGTCACCTACGAGATCGCCCGCGAGCCGTGGGAGCCGGTCGGGATCGTACCCGCTCCCGACAAGATCCGGGAGTGCGCCAACGAGTGCGTCTTCTGCTTCATCGACGGGA
>CAYPDV010000042.1:0-22006 GCA_964409525.1 uncultured Gemmatimonadaceae bacterium | reverse complement strand
CTGGCCGCGCTCCTCGGCTCCGATGCCCGGATAGGCGCCCGGCGTGTCGATGAGCGTGACCACCGGGCGGCCGAACTTCTCGGCCTGACGGACCAGGCGCAGCGCCTTCCGGTAGCCCTCGGGGTGGGGCATGCCGAAGTTCCTGCGGAGGTTCTCCTTCATGTCCCGGCCCTTCTGGTGCCCGATGAGCATCACCGAGGTCTCGCCGAGTCGTGCCCACCCCGCGACGATGGCCTCGTCGTCACGGAACGCGCGGTCGCCGTGGAGCTCGATCCAGTCGTCGAAGATCCGCTCCACGTAGTCGAGCGTGTAGGGGCGTCCCGGATGGCGGGCGACCTGGACCTGCTCGATGGGCGAGAGGTTCCGGTACGTCTCCTCCTTCAGGACCTCCATCTTCTTGTGGAGGACGCGCAGCTCGTCGGAGACGTCGAGGTCCTTCTCGTCGGCCAGCGCGCGGAGCTTGTCGATCTCGCCCTGGATCTCGACGATGTCCTTCTCGAACTCGAGGTGGGGCGTGGCCGCCACGGCTCCCTCCGGCTCAGGGGATCGCGAATCTGTATGGTAACCGGTAGTGGCGGGCGGGGTCTACCGGGCTCGGACACGCCTGCCCGGGCCCGATCACGCCTGCCCGGGCTCGATCCAGCGGGGAACCTCCGGAAGATCGTGGCTCTCCAGGCGGTCGAGGAGCTCCTCGGGCTTCGATTCCACCACGATCATGCTCCGGTGGGTCCTGGAGAGGAAGCCCTCCTTCACCGCGTGGTCGAGAAAGCCGACGAGGGGTCCGAAGTAATCGAGGACGTCGAGCAGCCCGCACGGCTTCCGGTGGAGCCCGAGCTGGTTCCAGGTCAGCACCTCGAGCATCTCCTCGACCGTGCCGAGCCCCCCCGGGAGCGCGACGAAGGCGTCCGAGAGATCGGCCATCTCCTCCTTCCGCTGCTGCATCGAGCGGACGACCCGCAGATCGGTGAGGTCCTGGTGCGCGAGCTCCCGCGCCATGAGAGCGCCCGGGATCACCCCGATCACCTCTCCCCCCGCGTCCAGCGCCGCGTTCGCGAGCCGTCCCATCATGCCCGTGCGAGCGCCCCCGTAGACGAGCCGCAAGCCCTTTCGGGCCACCGCCTCGCCCATCGCGTGGGCGGCTTCCAGGTACCGCGGGTCCTCACCGGCCGTCGATCCGCAGAAGATGCAGACGGACTTCACGGCTCCGTCCCTTCCGCCACCCAGCTCGCCTCCTTCAGGATCCAGTCGTCGGGGTCGAGGACGAGGGTGTCGGGCCGGCGGTCGAGCGCCACGCGGACCTCCTGGTCGCGGAGCCGCACGTCCACCGTCGAGCGGTGCCGGGTGCCGTCGTCCCAGCGGGCCTCGATCTCGAGCGGAAGGCGGAACGTCGGCCAGGACTCCGGCTGGACCTGCCGGATCCGGAGGACGGCTTCACCGGTTTCGGCGTCCCACCGCCACCCGCCTTCCAGCCGGGGGTGGCCGGGTCGGTGGATCCACTGGCGGAAGAACCATGCGAGGTCCTCTCCGGACGCGCCCTCGAGGGCGGCGCGGAAGTCGTGCGTGAGCGCCGTCCCGTCCCGGTGCTCGCGGTAGTAGTCGCGCACTCCCCGGTTGAAGACCTCGTCGCCGAGCAGCCCCCGCAGCATGTGGAGGACCCACGCGCCCTTCTGGTAGTTGTTCGGGTTCAGCAGCGCGAAGAGGTCCTCCTCGTCCGGGTCCACGACCGGCCGGTCCGTGACGTCCGAGCCGAGATACCTGCTCCGGTGGGACTCCATGAGGCTCCGGAACGGCTCCTCGCCGTCCTCCCAGAGAAAGAAGAGGGCGCCCCAGTAGGTGGCGAAGCCTTCCGAGAGCCAGAGGTGGTGCCAGTCCGCCTCGGTCACCGAGTCGCCGAACCACTGGTGGGCGACCTCGTGCGCCACCGTGCCTTCGGAGAGCCGGCCCTCCGCGAGCGAGCGCTCCGGGTAGAAGATGGCGGTGGCGTTCTCCATGCCGCCGAAGCGGGTGGAGGACTGGACGTGGGAGAGCCGCTCGTAGGGAAAGGGACCGACGGCGCGGGCGTAGAGCTCGACCATGCGGGCGCCGCGCGCGAAGATGCGCGCCGCCTGAGCGGTGTCGGGGGGAAAGGCGTACCAGTCGGTCGCGACGCACCCGCCGGGAGCCCGGGGGGCCTGCCCGCACGCGGACGAGCCGACGGCGCGCCGTACGAGCTCGGCCGCTCCCACGACCATGGTGTACGTCGGCACCGGGACCTCCTCGATCCAGCGCCACGTCCGTCCGCCCTCACCCGTCGGCGCGACCGTCGGTGCCGGCCCCGGTTCGCTCTCGAGAATTCCGTTCGCGACCACCGTCCAGCGGGCGGGGGCGTGAACGGTGAAGCGCACGGTAGCCTTGTCCGAGGGGTGGTCGACGGAAGGGAACCAGTAGCGGGCCCGGTCCGGCCAGTTGTCGGCGAAGGCCGAGCGGCGGCCGTGCAGATTCTCCTGGAGCACCAGCCCGTCGTCGGGCACGCCCCCGTAGACGATCTCCACCCGTGCGGTGTCGCCCTCCCGGAGCATGCCGGAGAGGGGGATCCGGAGCCGTCCCTCGGCCTGGGTGACGGAAGCCGCCCGTCCGTCCACCCACGCGCCCTCCACGGCGAGACCGCTGAAGTCCAGCCGGAGCTCCTCCACCGGGTCGGTGAGGCGCACCTGGAGCACCGCACGGCCGGCGATCCAGTCCGCCGTGTCGGAGAGCGCGAGCTCCAGGTCGTAGTGGAGGACGTCCACGCCGGCGTGGTAGGGGCCGGAGGGAGGCGCACGACCCGGCGGAACCGGATCCGGCTCGGGTGCGGGTGGGGCCTCGAGCGGCCACGCCCGCGCCGCCTCGGTGGGAGCGGGTCCCTCGGCGGTGTCCGGAGGCGGGGCGGGCTCCGGAGGGGGGGTGGCTTCCGGCGGCGCGGCGCAGGCCACGGCCAGGAGAACGAGGACGGACGCGGTGCGCAGGCGGGCGCCTCTCATGCGGGGCTCTCTCTCACGGGCTCGTGGCATGCGGACCTTCAGAGGAACGGCCGCGCCCCCCCCTCTGCAACCCCCGGACCGTCACCCGATGGGTCCTTCCGCGATCGCCGGCACCGTCTCGGATCGGTGCGGCTCCGGCACGAGATACCAAACGATCAGGCCCATCCCCAGGACGAACACCGCGCCGAAGACCGTGTTGCTCCCGTAGCCGTAGTGGGCGAACAGCGGGCCGGCGGCCACTCCGCCCACCGCGAAGCCGAGCTGGCCGAGCGCGACGGTGAGACTCATGAGCGATCCGCGGCGCTCGTCCCGGACGAGGGCGGTGAGGAGGGCGGAGAAGGGGCTGATCCGCATCGCCACCAGGCCCATGGCCACGAAGAAGAGAGGATAGGCGATCCAGAAGTCCACCACGAGCGGCGTGGTGACGAGCATCACCGCGCTCAGACCGGTGCAGGCGGTGAGGATGATGCCCTTCCGGCCGACCCGGTCGCTGAGCCGGCCGGCCCACGGACCCGTGAGGACGTTCGCCACCCCTCCGACGAAGAAGAGCGTGGCGATCTGGCCGCTGGTCGCTCCGAGGCTCCGCTCCAGCCAGGTGGGGAAGTACACCACGTAGAACGAGAAGCCGAGGAACATCAGGAAGAAGGCCAGCGAGGCGGACGCCACCTCCGGTCGGCGGAGCATTCCGAGGTAGTCGGAGGCCGCGCCCCGGAAGCTCAGCCGCTCCTGGGTGAGCTGGACGTCCGGCTGCGGGACCCGCGCCCATACCAGGAGGAAGGTGAGCGTCATCGTGCAGGCGAACAGGTAGAAGGGGGCGCGGAAGCCGTACGCCCCCGCCAGGACGACCCCGAGCGGGATCCCCGCGATCTGCCCGAATGCGGATCCGCTCATGACCCATCCGGTGGCCCACCCCCGTCGCTCGTAGGGAAAGTAGTCGCCGATGTAGGAGACGGCCGCCCCGCTCAGGATCCCGCCCGCCACTCCCGCCGCGAGCCGCACCGCGAGGAAGGAGGCGTAGCTCCCGACCAGCCCGTGGAGGAAGAGCGCGAGCGTCATCCCGCCCGACCCGAGGAGGAGGATCCGCCGCCGCCCGATGCGGTCCGAGATGGGCCCCGAGACGATGGCGAAGATCCCCACCATGAGCGAGTACGCCGACACGAGCGTTCCGAGGACGGCGTCGGAGATGTCCAGATCCCGGCCGATCTGGGGCAGGATCGGCGAGATGATCATGATCTGGCTCGCCGCGCTGAAGACGAGGAGCCAGAGGGCGAAGACGATCAGGTACGGCGACGGGCGGGAGTCGCTCAACCGTGCGGAGGCATCGGGGCGGAGGATGGAGGAAGCGGTGTGGCAAAGATCCGGCCCGGGAGGGGGGCGGGCAACGGGTCTCCGCCGCGGGGCGGTCCGTCCCGCGCCCGGCTGTCGATCTGGGCCTGCCGCCGCGGGACCGGCTCACGAGAGATCCCGGTCCTCTACGAGCGACGCGATCGCCTTCCGGAAGCGGGGTGCCCCGCCCTGGGACGGATGGCGCACGTAGAGGCAGGAGATCCCGAGCCCGGCGAGGGCCTCCTCCGCGGTCCGACCGATCGCGATCACCCGTTCGGCCCCGGCGGTCGCTACGAACTCGGCCAGGAGCGGGAGGAAACGCCGCCGCTCTCCCGCACGCGGCCGGCGGTTGGCCCGCGGCCGCCCTCGCGGGCGCGGGTGGAAGGGGAAGACGTTCCAGAGCAGGAAATCGGGGAAGAGCGGGAGGAGGGATCCCCAGACGATGGTCGCGGAGATCTCGGAGAGAGGACGCCCTCCGAGGGACGTGCGCACCCCCGTGACGGGAAAGTCGGGCCGCTCGAGCTGCGCCTCGCTGGTGAAGGGGATCCCCGAGAACCGGCACCCTCGCCAGCCCGGGGCCTCTCCGACCAGAAGGAGGTGCGGCCGCCCGGCCACCGCGCCCAGGTAGCGCCGGAGATTCCGCCTCCGGAGACGGATCGCGTCGGGCCGGTCGAGGTCCTCCTCGACCTCCCGCCACGGGTTCAGCGCCCCCTCGTCGGAGGGCTCGTCGAAGAGCCGGTCGCCGAGGAGGTCGTAGAGCTCACGGTTCGGCATCCGGGCGGGCCGGGGGTCCCGCTCGCCTCACCGGGCGCGGATCGTCAGAGCGACTCGATCCACTCGTTGACCTCCCTCTCGGCCTGCTCTCGCTTGTGGCCGTAGCGCTCCTGGAGCTTCCCTTCCAGGATCTTCCGGTCGCCCTGCACCACCTGCCAGTCGTCGTCGGTGAGCTTGCCCCACTTCCTGCGTGCCCGCCCCTGGTACTCCTTCCAGTTCGCCTCGACCTGATCCCAGTTCATCTCGCACCTCCGCCGCTCGTGGCTCATCCGTGCTCCTGCGAGCCTCTCCGGACGAGCAGGATCCGGACCAGCCGGGCGCGGGCGTCCGGGCGTCCGTGGGGGGGCGGATCGACGGCAGCGGTCCGAGGTATCACCGATCATGTGGAAATGGCTCCTGCTCCGGATTCCCCTGGGCGTGATCGCGGCGATCGTCCTGCTCTGGGTCCTGCTCCCCTGGCCGGTACTCCTCCGCTGGGCCGATCCGGACTCCACCTCCCTGATGCGGCATCGGGTCCGTGAGGCTCGGGCCGCGGGCGAGGATCTGCGGATCCGACGTGAGTGGGTGCCCCTGGAGCGGATCGCGCCGGAGCTCCGCCGGGCCGTCGTCGCCGCCGAGGACGGCCGCTTCTACCGGCACGCCGGCATCGACTGGCGGGCCCTCGGCGAGGAGCTCCGGTGGGAGGGGGAGGGCGATTTCTCGGTCTTCGACGGCGAGGACCTCCGCGCCCTCCTCTCCGCCGTCGACTACTACCGGACGAACCGCTCCCGCGTCCGCGGCCGCAGCACGATCACCCAGCAGCTCGCGAAGAACCTCTACTACACGCCCGAGCGGTCGCTTCCGAGGAAGTTCCAGGAGTTCTTCGTGGCGCGGCGGCTGGAGTGGTTCCTCGACAAGGACCGGATCCTCGAGGTCTACCTGAACGTGGTCGAGTGGGGGCCGGGCATCTTCGGAGCGGAGGCGGCCGCCCGCCACTACTTCGACCGGTCGGCCTCGGAGCTCGGCCTGGGCCAGGCCGCCTCGCTCGCCGCCACGCTCCCGCATCCGTTGACGTCGAACCCGGACCGGAACCCGGGCCGCATGGCCCGCCGACGGGGTCTCATCCTGAGCTGGATCCAGCAGAGTCGCGGCGAGCCCGAGCGCGAGGTCCGGGAGCCGCCCCGGATCCCCCGTCCGGAGGAGCTCGAGCTCCCCGAGCCGGAGCTGGAGGAGGAGCCGGAGCTCGTCGACGAGCCGATCGGCCCCCCGCCCGCCCGGGACGAAGAGCCCGCGCGGGACGAAGAGGAGGCGGAGCCGGACACGGGCGACGCGGACCCGGAGGAGCCCCCCCCCGGATCGGAGGGAGACGACCCGGACGAGCCTCCGCCGGGGGGCGCCGGGGAGCCGCCCGCCCCGGACACCACACGGTCGCTCGCCGTTGAGCCCGGCGTGGACCGGGGCGCCCGGGAGCCGTGGGAGGGGGTCCCGACCGGCTCCCGCGGTCGAGGGGCGGCGGGCACGTGACTTGCGCCTTCAGGAGGGCGGGAGGGACGACGGAACCCCGGAGGGAGCGGATCGGGTGAAGAGGATCGACGACGAGATGATGTGGGCGCTCGTGGCCACCGGATCGGCCGTGGCGGCCGGGTTCCTCGTGCGGACCGCGGTGAAGCAGGGGTGGCGCACGGTGCGAGGAGAGGATCCGCCCGACAACCCGGAGGAGCACGACGTCCCGTGGCGTGACGCGGTCCTCTGGAGCGGCGCGACCGCGCTCGCGGCCGGTCTGGGACGGTTGCTCGCCCGGAGGGGAGCCGCCGCCGGGTGGAAGGCGTTCACCGGGCGCCCGCCGCCTCTCTGAGCGGACGCCCGGACTCTCAGGCCGCCGCGGACGCCCGGACTCTCAGCCCGCCGCGGACGCCCGGACTCTCAGCCCGCCGCGCCCGGGGTCTCCGGCGTGGACGGGCGCATCTCAGCGCCCGGTGGTCCCGCCGGTCTCACCTCCGTTCGCTCCGCCCCGGTCCTCGACGGTGAGCATGAGGGTCATCCCGCGGTCCTCGTGGTCGCCCACGGGGCAGTACACGCGGTACTCGCCCGCTTCGAGATCGACCTCCATCGTGCGGCTCTCGCCCGGCTCGAGGTTCTCGTCGAACTCCTCCTCGATGCCCTGACCCTCGACCTCGAAGTTGTGCTCGACCGCGCCGACGTTGGTGACCCGGAAGGTGGTCGGGCCGGCCGGCAGCGTCCGGGGCATCTCGATCGAGAAGTCGTCGAGCTGCACGCTCACCGCCTCACCGGCGGCGGCGGGCTCGTCGGGCGTCGTGGCCGGCTCCTCGGCGGGGGTCACGCCCTCGTCCGGCTCGCCGAGGTCGTCGTCGACGGCGTCGCACCCCGCGACCGCGAGCGCGGCGGCGAGCGGAAGGGCGAACATCGATCGGAAGGGAATGCGGCGCGGGTACATGCGGCCTCCTCTGGGTGTGGGTCCGGGGCGGGCGTCAGAGCCCGAAGGGGAAGGTCTCGGCCTCCCTCTCCTCGCCCGGTTCCCGGTCCAGCGGCGTCACGGGGCCGGTGCGATCCATCCAGACGTATTCATCGAACTGCTCGGGCAGGCGGGCACGGAAGTAGTGGCTGGCCAGCTCCGTCTCGGGACGGTAGATGACTCCGATCGCACGCTCGAGTCGGGCTTCGGACAGCTCCTCCCGCACGCCCCCGCCGCGATCGTCGCGCAACGGCAGCAGGAATCGGTCCACGCCGCTGTCGTGGCAGAGACGCTCGTAGCTCCGCGGGTGGGAGGGCCGCACCTCCTTGAAGCGCACCGGGCCGCCCCAGTCGTCCGCCGCGGCCACCTGCCCGTCGTGGGTGCCGAAGCCGACGATGTAGGCGTCCGGCCCCCACTCCTCCCGCGCGAGCTGGCCCACGTTGAGCTGCCCGTCCCACCCCATCTCGGTGGCGGAGGCGTCGCCCATGTGCGAGTTGTGCGCCCAGACCACCCCCCGGGCGCCGGGGCCGTGATGGCGTAGTAGCGACTGCAGGGTCGAGAACATGTGCCGGTCACGGAGGTTCCAGGACTCCCGCGAGCCCAGGTACATGACCCGGTAGTAGCGCTCGGCGCTCCGGACCAGCCGTGCGTTCTGGACGGCGTCCAGGAAGCGGAGCCCGTCCGGTGCGCCCCGCACCCGCTCCTCGAGGAGGTCGCGGAGGATGCGCGCCACCTCCTCCTCGCAGTCCCGGTGCCGGCCCGTGAGGACGGCGCGTCCGTAGACGGCCGGATCCGCCTCCCAGGGCGAGAGGCAGCCGTAGAGCGCCCGGGCCTCCTCGGCGGCCTCCGGATCCCGCTCGTCGAGGTACTCGAGCACGGCCTCGATCGAGGCGTGCAGACTGTACAGGTCGAGGCCGAAGAAGCCGACCCTCCGGTCCGGATCGTCGATCCGCTCGTTGTGCCGGCGTAGCCAGTCCAGGAGCTCGCCGACCTCCTCGTTCGCCCACATCCAGCGCGGAAAACGGGTGAAGACGGGTGCGCGGTCGGGCGGCGGCTCTCCGTGGCGTACGAAGTGGTCCACCTGCGCCGCGTCGGGCCAGTCCGCCTCGACCGCCACGAAGTCGAAGCCCGCCCGCTCCACGAGCGCCCGCGTGATCGCCGTGCGCGTCCGGTAGAACTCGGACGTGCCGTGGGTGGCCTCGCCCAGGAGGACGACCCGGGCGTCGCCGATCCGGCCGAGGAGCCCCTCCAGCTCGTCCCCGGTGGGGCCCTCGACCGGCTCGCACGCCTCGCCGATCCGCTCCGCGAGCGTCGCCGGTCGCGGAGCGCTCCGCGCCGGACCCTCCACCGCCGTCGTGCTCGCGGCCGATCCGGCCGGTCCCGCGGCCGATCCGGTCGGGCTCCCGGACGACTCATCTCCCGGAGCCCCCGCTTCCCTCCGGGAGGCATTCTCCGGCTCGGCCTGCCTGGAGGGTCGGCCACTCTCGCCACCGGAGGGGCCGCCTGCATCGGAGCCGCGCGGGCCGCCGGGTGCGGAGGCGCCCGAGTCGGCCCATCCCTCCTCGCCGATGAGCGGAACGAACCGGACCAGCCCCAGCCCCTCGCGCCGGAGCTCTCCACCCTTCTTCCGGAAGCGGACGAGCTCCTGGGAGGTGGGCGAGGGCCCCACCGGCATCACCAGGCGCCCTCCTTCGGCGAGCTGGTCGACGAGGGATGGGGGCGGATCGGGCGGCCCCCCGGCCGCCACGACGATGGCGTCGTACGGAGCGGCGTCCTCCCATCCGCGAGTGCCGTCTCCCACGTGGACGTGGACGTTGTCGTAGCCGAGCTCGTCGAGCGCCGTGCGCGCCTCCTCGGCCAGAGGCGGGTGGCGCTCGATGGTGTGGACTTCGGACGCGACCCTCGACAGGATCGCGGCGGCGTACCCGGACCCCGTTCCCACCTCGAGGGCACGCTCGCCCTCTTCGATCTCCAGCGCCGCGGTCATCCACGCCACCACGTACGGCTGCGAGATCGTCTGCCCCTCGCCGATCGGGAGCGGCGAGTCCTGATACGCCTGTCCGTGCAGCTCTTCCGGAAGGAACGCTTCCCGCGGGACCTCGCGCATCGCCTCCAGCACGGCCCGGTCGATGACCCCCCGCGCCTCGAGCTGGTGACGAACCATCCGGTCCCGCTCGTCCTTCCCGGCAGCGGTCATTCGATCCGGGTCTCGCCCCGTGGATCGAGAGGCGGCTCGATCAGCGATACCTGCGTCCCCTCCTTCTCCATCCGTATCTTCGTGAGCGAGTTCAGCTGCCAGACCAGGACGCGGGTGGCGCGGATGTCGTGGTTCGACTCGATGAACATCAGGGCCAGATCGCCGATCCCCCAGAGCACCCCCGCGAAGACGATGATCCGGGTCGCCTCGACGAGCAGGATCGGGATCGCCTCCTGACCCTGCTGCATCAGCCCCATGACCACCTCCGCCACCAGGAGCAGGAGGAGCAGGACCGCGAGCACCTTGAAGAGGCGCGCGACGTAGCGGAGGCTGGAGTGCGGCTCCAGGAGCTCCTTCCAGAAGTTCTCCTCGTGCTCCGGGATCCCCGCCCCCGGATGCAGGGGATCGCTCGGTCGCTCGACCGTCGGTTCGCTGTCGTCCGTCACGGTTGCTCCTCCTCGTCGGATCTCGTCTTCGCGGCCCTGCCTGCGGCCGCACGGCATTCACCAGCGGATGCGGTGGTCCCGGGCGTCCATGTCGATCACCAGCGTGCGCGGGACCCCCGGGTGTCCACGTGCACGAAGCCGGCGTGGGCGCCCGTCGGCCGGTAGACGCCGAGCCCCCCGATCAGGTCGGGGTGCGCCCGTTCCACCCGCTCGACGGCTTCCGCGATCACCCGCGCGTCGCCGATCCCGACCTGCCCGTCCCCGTCCAGGTCGTCCATCCGGCCGTCTCCGTCGTTGTCGATGTAGAAGTCGATGGCGTCGCCGAACATGTGCCGGGAGAGGGCACCCCGTCCGGAGGGATCGCCCCCGCCCACGTTGTACTGCGGGGTCCGGAAGGCGCTGATGACGCCTACGTTCTCGACCGGGTGCCCCATCCGCTCCAGCTCCTGGATCACGAGCTCGACCTTGTCCAGGACGCGGGTGGAGAGCACCACGTACTTCGGCCAGACGTCCTCCTGGCCTTTGGTGAGGAAGTCTCCCAGCACGAAGTGGTCCGAGATCGGCAGGTCGACGTTCTCCGGGGTCACCTCGACCATCCCGCGGGGGGTCCCGTACTCCGACGAAGGCGGCGTGCCCCCCAGCTCGAATGGCCAGTTGCCGATGAGGTACCCACCGATCCGCCCTTCCCGCTTACGGGAGATCGGAACCGGATTCAGGATCCGGAACCCCGGCACCCACTGGGCCACGGCGCCCCGGCGCAGGAGGAATCCCCACTGCCCCGGCTCCTCCGGGGCCGGAGCGCCCGGACGGGGGCCCTCCGTCGTGGGCTCTCCGCCGGCGGCGCCCCCCTCCACTTCCGGCGACGGGACTGGAGCCTCGCCCTCCGGCAGGCGGATCGTTCCGGTGTCGGCGCCTCCCGTTGGGATCCTTCGGAGCTCGACCTCGACCTCGTCGGGGAGCGAGCCGGGAACCGGGAGCCGCTCTCCCGGCTCGGGCACCAACACCCGGAGCGCCCCGCTCCGTCCGCGGAGCCCCACGTTCGCCGTCGCGAAGCGGCGGACCGCGGCGTCCAGGAGGAATGCGGCTTCGGGAGGTCCGTCCGGGGAGAGGGGGCTCGCCGTCAGCCGCTCGCCGAGGCGGGGTGCTCCGCCTTCGGCACCTTCGAGGGAGAGCCCGTAGATCCATGCCGCCACGAATCCCACGACGAGGAGGACCAGGACCACGTCGAGGATCCGGCTCTGCCGCGGGTCGAGACCCGGACGGTACCAGAACGAGCGCCTTCGACGGGGTTCGCGAGGGGGAGCCATACGGCCCTACCGGCATGCAGGATCTACACCGTCGGGCCCTCGACCGGAACCGTCCGTTGCGCGGGTTCGAACACCTGTTCATCATGAGGGGGAAGCGCTTCTCCCTCCCGCCCCTGGTCGAGCCTCCGATCCGCACTCCGTCGAGCCTCCGAGCCGTTCCCGTGCCGGCCTTCCTCCCGCTCCTCGTCGGGGTCCTCCTCCTCTGCGCGGTCGTGCCCGGCGGGGAGGCGGCCGCTCAGGACCCCGACGGAGGAGAGCCGGCGGAGGACGTGGCGAGCGGCGCCGCCGCCGACGCGGGATCCCACGCCGGGGACCGGGGCGAAGGGGCCGGGGTCCCCGATTCGGCGACAGCCTCCCTCTCCTCTCAGGCCGAGGCGGGGCCTCCCTCCGGGGTGGCCGGAGACGGTGAGGAGACGATGGCCCCCTGGCTTCCGGTCCGGGTCGAGGCCCTCGTGCGGAGGGCGATCCGGGGCGGCGCCACACCGGGCGCCGCCGTGGCGGTGGGACACCGGGGTCGGATCGTGCTCTCCCACGGCTACGGCCGCTTGGACTGGGCCCCGGGCTCCCCGCCGGTCACCGACTCCACGATCTACGACCTTGCGAGCCTCACGAAGGGAGTGGCGACCGCGACGGCGGCGATGCAGCTCGTCGAGCAGGGCCGTCTGGACCTGGACGCACCCGTGCACCGGTATCTCGCGGGATGGCCCGAGGAGGGACTCCGCGGACGGATCCGGGTGCGCGACCTCCTCGCACACCGCTCCGGGCTCCCGACGGGCGGCGCCCTCTGGAGGAGCGCCAGAGGCCGCGGCGGCTACCTGGAGGCACTCGGCCGGATGCCGCTCGAGGAGTATCCGGGACAGACCCAGCGATACAGCGATTACGGGATGATCCTGCTGGGACTCGTGGTCGAGGAGGCCGGAGGGGCGACGCTCGACTGGCAGGCCCGCGACCGGATCTTCGGCCCGCTGGGGATGCGCGAGACCGATTTTCTTCCGTCGGGCCGGGCCGGCGTGCGGCACCGGATCGCGCCCACCGGGCGGCTCGGCGGCCGGCACCTCCGGGGCGAGGTGCACGACCCGAACGCTCGCGCCCTCGGGGGCGTGGCGGGACACGCCGGCCTCTTCTCCTCGGCGAGGGATCTCGCCCGCTTCGCCTCGGCGCTGCTCTGGGAGGAGCCGGGCACGCTGGCGTGCCGCGCCCTGGTCGAGGGGTTCACCCGCGATCCCGATCTCTCGACGGGCTACGCGCTGGGATGGGAGAGCGCCTCGCGCTGGTCGCGGTGGGGCGAGCACTTCTCACCGGTCGCGTTCGGGCATACCGGCTTCACCGGCACCTCCATCTGGATCGATCCCGCGAACGAGCTCTTCGTGATCCTCCTCACGAACCGCGTGAACTCCAGCGCCCGGAATCGCGGTCACCTCGATCTTCGCGATCGGATCCACCGCGCGGTGCGGGACGCGCTGCCGCGGGGCGGGCACGGTGCCCGGCGGTCGGCGGTCTGGTCGGATCCCGGAGGACGGCTCGGAGGGCTGCCCGTGGCGGTGCTCCGCGCGGAGTGGGAGGCCCGGGAGGCGCGGGAGCGGACGGACGCGCGGCGCACGGTGGGAGACGGCGTCCGTGCGCAGTCGGCCGAGCCCTGCCGCCCGCCCCCCGGACCGGAGGAGCTCCGCCGGGCGGTGGCGCAGGCGCTGCAGTCCGCGCTTCCCTGATCGGCGAACGGTTCCTGACGGCCGGAGCCGTCCGCCGATGCGCCGGATCCGCTCCTTCCGCGAGAGCGCCCGGTGGGTGGACCCCCCCCGCGCTTCCGACTACGCTAAGAAGGCCGTTGAAGAAGTACAGTGGGTCGCGCACGGGGGTCTTGCGAGTCCGTGGCGCTCGTAACGCGACCCGCTGTACTTCTTCAACGGCCTTCTAACGCTGCCCCGGAGGCGGGCCGGCGCCTGCTCGATCGGGTATCCCCCACCGACTCATCGCACCCTCCGACATCCATGGCGAATCACGTCCCTTCCGTCCTCGCCGTCCTGCTCACAGGCGGCTCCCTCCTCGTAGCGTCGGCCCTTCCCTCTCCGGTGTCTGCGCAGGAGGATCTCCGCACCGGCGCGGAGAGATCGGACTTCAACGCGTACACCTCCTACGAGGAGATGATGGAATACCTGGAGGCGGTGCGGGCCTCCAGCGCCGGCGTGCGGATGGGAGTCTACGGTGAGACCTGGGAGGGTCGGGAGCTTCCCTACCTGGTCTTCAGCGACCCGCTGGTGACCCAGCCCAGGGACGCCGAGGCCCTCGAGCGTCCGGTGCTCGCCCTGTCGGCGAACGTGCACGGCGACGAGCGCACGCCCCGCGAGTCCCTCCTGATCCTGGCGCGGGAGCTCGCCACGCCGGGCACCCCGATGAACGCCCTCCTGGACCGTGTGGTGGTGCTCGTCGTGCCGATGGTCAATCCGGACGGCTTCGCCGCCGAGGGTGGAGCGCAGCGCGGAAACGCGTGGGGCATCGATCTGAACCGCGACTACGTGAAGGTGGAGCAGCCCGAGATCCGCGGCCTGCTCGAGAACGTGATCCATCGCTGGAACCCGCACCTCTTCGTGGACGGACACAACGGGGGCTCCTTCCCGTACAATCTCAACTACCAGTGCCCGAGCCACGCGCAGCCGGATCCGCGGATCACCGCCCTCTGCGACCGGGAGATCTTCCCGGCCATCGACGCCCGGCTCGAGGCCGAGGGGTACCGCTCCTTCTGGTACCGCAGGGGCACGGAGACCGCCTGGACGGGGGGCGGCCCCGCCGCCCGCATCGGCCGGAACTACGGCGGCTTCGCCAATACGGTGACCATCCTCTTCGAATCGCCCTCCGGCCAGGAGCTGTCCGACGGCGTGCGCGCCGCGCTCCTCGGCTATCGCGCCCTGGTCGAGTACGCCGCCGAGCACCCCGCCCGGCTGATGGGGGTCGTCCGCGACGCGCGCCGGGAGACGCTCGACCGCTCCGCGATCGACGAGGTCGTGGTCGAGATGGAGTATGCGCCCGAGGAGTTTCCGGTCACATACCTCATCGCCGAGGGGGAGGGCGAGGACCGGGAGGTGCGCACCGTCACGAGCGACTCGCTGATGAAGCGGCCGGTGGTCACGCGCACCCGGCCGCTGCCGTGGGCGTACCTCCTTCCGAGGGACGCGCGTGACGCGGTCCGGATGCTCCGGCGCCACGGAATCGCGGTCGAGCGCCTCACGGACGAGGCGACGCTCCCGGTGGACGCCTACGTCCTCGAGGACGTCATCTATGAGCAGGCCTACAACCACGCGGCGGCGGCGGACGTGCGGGTCGCCGCGGAGGCCGTCACGGTCGAGCGTACCTTCCCGGCCGGGACGTGGATCGTGCCGACCGGCCAGTCCATGGGACGGCTCGTGGCGCACATGCTCGAGCCGGAGACGAACGACAACGTCGTCTACTGGAACACGATGGACGCCTGGCTCCCCAAGCCCGCGCTCCAGGCCGTCGAGGCCGGCGAGGTGCCCGAGTGGGACCGGGTCAACCGGCCGGACGACGCCGACGGCCCGCCGCTGGTGCCGATCTTCAAGCTCATGGAGCCGACGCCCCTTCCGTCGAGGCTCGTGGATCCCGCCGAGGAGATCCGGTAGCGGTGACGCCCGCACGTCGGCTCTCCGGCGTCCTCCTCGCGGCGACGCTCGCCGGCTGCGGGATCGCCGGCACGGACCGCGCGGCGCCCCCCGCTCCCGGAGCTCCGACCGGCGACGCCGGCGCCGAGCCCCCGGACGCTGCGGAGCCCGGCCCGTCCGCCTTCGCGGACGAAGGGCCGCGCGACGGGCTCTTCCACGTCCATCTCGCGGACGGGGCGCTCCGCTTCGGGATCCCTCCGGAGACCCTCGAGCAGGACCTTCTCCTGATGGTCCGTTCCATCGAAGGAGGCGGGGGCGGGCCGTCCCGCGTGGTGCGATGGGAGCGCAGCGCCGACCACCTGCTGCTTCGGGAACGGGTCTTCGAGGAGCGGGCCCGGCCGGGACAGGCGATCCACCGCGCGGTCGAGCGCCTGGGCCGCGGACCGATCCTCGCGCGGCTCCCGATCGAGTCGGTGGGGCCGGACTCCGTCGCGGTCGTCGAGGTGACCGGCCTCTTCACCGGGGCCGTGCCGGAGATGGGCGGACTCGGTAGCCCGGAGCCCGATCGTACGTTCGTCGAGCGTGCGTGGCCCTATCCGACCAACGTGGAGGTCGAGGCCATCCAGACGGAGCGCCGGGGCGGCGGGACGGCGGGTGGCGCGGACACGCGGACCGCTCGGCTCCACTGGAGCTTTCTCCGGCTTCCCGACGAGCCGATGCGCCCCCGACTCCACGACGAGCGGGTCGGCTACCTCTCGAGCTCCTGGATCGACTACGGCTCGGAGGCCCACGGCGCCGAGCGGCGCCGCGTGATCCACCGCTTCCGGCTGGAGCCGATCGATCCCGGAGCGATCGGGGAGGGCGGGCTCTCCGATCCGGTTCGGCCGATCGTCTTCTGGATCGATCCCGCCACCCCCGAATGGCTGGTCCCGTGGCTCCGGAGGGGGGTGGAAGCCTGGGCGCCCGCGTTCGAGGAGGCGGGGTTCCGTGACGCCGTCGAGGCGCGTCGGGCTCCCACGCCGGAGGAGGATCCCGACTGGTCGATGCACGACGCCCGACGCTCCGTCGTCCACTGGCGGGCCTCGCCGATCGCGAATGCGACCGGCGTCCACACCGTCGATCCGCGGACCGGCGAGATCCTGAAGGCGGAGGTGAGCGTCCACCATGGGCTCATGCGCCGGCTCCAGGACGGCTACTGGGTGCAGACGGGCCCGCTCGATCCCAGGAACTCCTCCCTCCCGCTCCCCGACTCGCTCATGGGGCGGCTCGTCGAGTTCATCGTGACCCACGAGGTGGGCCACGCGCTCGGCCTCCTCCACAACCCCGTGGCTTCACGGGCGTACCCGGTCGACTCGCTCCGGAGCGGATCCTTCCTCCGCCGGAGCGGGCACGTCGCGAGCGTCATGGACTACGCGCGCTTCAACTACGTGGCCCAGCCGGAGGACTCGATCCCGCCGGAGCTGCTGGTTCCGACGGTCGGCCCGTACGATCGGTTCGCGATCGGATGGGGGCACCGCCCGATCCCGGAGGCCGACTCGCCCGAGGAGGAGCGGCCGACGCTCGACCGCTGGGCCGGCGTCCAGGACACGATCCCCCGTCTCCGCTTCCGGCCCGCCGACGAGGTCGACGAGCTCGGCGATGCGGTCGGCGACATCGACCCCGTCCGGGCGAGCGAGCTGGGACTCCGGAACCTCCGTCGCGTCCTGGAGATGCTCGTGCCGGTCTGGGGGCGCTCCGGACGGGATCCGACGATGCTCCGGGAGCTGTACCACGAGGCGGTCGCGCAGTGGGCGCGCCACCTGGTCAACGTGGCCGGCGTGGTGGGCGGGAGGGAGTGGGCCGGGCACGGGGGCCCGGAGGTGCGTCTCGAGCCGGTCGCCGGCTCGAGGCAGCGCGAGGCGGTCGCCTTCCTCGCCCGCCACGCCTTCGGGCCGCCGGACGTCCTCCTCGAGCCCGCAGTGCTCCGCAGGATCGACGCGGGGGGCGCGGCCCGCCGGATCGGCCTGGCCCGGCAGCGGGTGCTCCGGGCCCTCCTCGCGCCGGAGCGGCTGGAGCGGCTGGAGGAGGGCGAGACGCTCCCCGGGCCGGCGGACCCCGCCGGAGCGGCGGACGAAGCCTACCCGGTGGCCGATCTCCTCGAAGATCTCCGGAGCGCCGTCTGGCGGCGCGCCCTGGAGCCCCGGCCGCGGATCGACGTGCACGGCCGCGCGCTCCAGCGCGCCTATCTCGAGGTGGTCGCGGACGTCGTCGGTCCGGCCGAGAGCGGGTCGGAATCCGCCGCCTCGGACGTGCGCTTCCTCCTCCGGGGCGAGCTTGAGGAGCTGGCCGAGCGGGTGGAGGCGAGCCTCGGCGGCGCGCGGGATCCGGCGACGCGACTGCACCTGCGGGACGTGCGAGCCGAGATCGAGCGGATCCTCGAGGGGGCGCGGCGATGAGCTCGCCAGGGCCCACATCCTCCCGGCAGGAGGCGTAGCCGTGTACCCGCTCACCCCCTGGGTCCGCCGGCTCCTGGTGGCGAACGTCGTGGTCTACCTCGCGCAGGGGGCGGTCGGGGGGCTCACCGAGGCCCTGATCCTGGTGCCGGCGTGGGTCCTCTTCCGGCCGTGGACGGTCATCACGTACATGTTCCTCCACGCCGGCTTCGTGCACCTCCTCTTCAACATGATCATCCTCTTCTTCTTCGGGCCCCGCCTCGAGGGGAGGATCGGCTCCCGCTCCTTCCTGCTCCTGTACATGGGAAGCGGACTGGGCGCCGCCGTGCTCAGCGCGCTCTTCACGCCCACGGCGGCGATCCTGGGAGCCTCGGGGGCGGTGTACGGGGTGATGGCGGCCTTCGCCACCTACTGGCCGCGGGAGGAGATCTACATCTGGGGGGTCCTGCCCGTTCAGGCCCGCTGGCTCATTCTCCTGATGGCGGGGGCCGCGCTCTTCTTCGGCGTCACCGGGACCCGTTCCGGAGTGGCCCACTTCGCCCACCTCGGCGGGGCGGCGGTCGGCTTCCTCCACCTCAAGATCCGCGACTGGAGGATGGGCCGGGCCAGCCGGGAGTTCCGCAGGAAGGTGCAGGCCACGCCGTCGGCCGGCGGATCGGATCGGAAGAACCGGGCGCGGTGGGAGGCGATCGATCTCGAGCGCCTCCACGAGATCAACCGCGAGGAGGTGGAGCGCCTGCTGGGCAAGGTCCGCGACGAGGGGGTGCGGGCGCTGTCCGAGCAGGAGCGCACCTTCCTGGATCGGATGGCGGGGTGAGGGCCCTCTACGGCCGCACCGCCTCCGGCACGCCGAGGTTCTTCCGGAGCAGCGCCTCGGGGTCCGGGTCCCGGCCCATGAACTCGCGGAAGAGGACGTCGGGCTCCTCGCTGTCGCCCCGCGTGAGGATCGCCCGCATGTACGCCTCTCCCACCTCCCGGCTGAAGACCCCCTCCTCCCGGAAGCGCGTGAAGGCGTCGGCCTCGAGCATCTCCGACCAGAGATAGCTGTAGTACGCTGCCGCGTATCCCCCCGAGAAGAGGTGGGTGAAGGAGGTGGTGTGGTGGAGACGTGCGAACTCCTCCTCGGCGACGTACTCGCGGATCACCCGCTGCACGTACTCGAGCACGTCGCCGTCCTCGTCGGGGGCGTACTCGCGGTGGAGGACGAGATCGGTGCGGGCGAAGGCGAGCTGGCGCATCTGCGCCCACCCGCCCAGGAATCGGCGGGCCCGGAGCATGCGCACGCGGAGCTCCTCGGGTAGCGCCTCTCCGGTCTCGTGGTGCCGGGCGAAGAGATCGAGCGCGTCGCGCTCCCACGTCCAGTTCTCCATGAGCTGCGACGGGAGCTCGACGAAGTCCCACGCCACGTTGATCCCGGCCCGACCCGGGATCGGGACCCGCGAGACGAGGTGGTGCAGGAGGTGCCCGAACTCGTGGAAGAGCGTCTGGACCTCCCGATGGGTCAGCAGGGCGGGGCCGTCGCCGTCCGGGGGGGTGAAGTTTCCGCAGATGACACCCAGGTGCGGGCGGAATCCGCCGTCGGGCTCCGGCCCGCCGGTGACGAAGTCGTTCATCCAGGCGCCCTGCCGCTTCTCCTCCCGCGGGAACCAGTCCGTGTAGAAGGAGCCGAGCCGGGTGCCGTCCGCGTCGACCAGATCGTAGAAGCGCACGTCGGGATGCCACACCTCCTCGATCCGCCGCTCCTCGACGCGGACTCCGAAGATGCGTCGCGCCACCTCGAAGAGCCCCTCCAGCGCGCGGCCCAGGGGGAAGTACGGACGGAGGATCTCGTCGTCGATCTCGAAGCGGGCCCGCCGGAGGTCCTCGGCGAGCCAGGCGACGTCCCAGGGGCGCAGCCCGTCGATCCCCGAGTCCCGTGCGTGTGCCCGGAGCTCGTCGACGTCCCGCTCCCAGTAGGGCCGGGTCCGGCCGGTGAGATCCTCGACGAAGCGGAGAGCCGTCTCGCCGTTCTTCGCCATCGCCTCCTCGAGGCGGTAGTCGGGGAAGTCGGGATAGCCGAGGAGGGCGGCGAGCTCCCTCCGGAGCGCGAGGATCTCGACGATGAGCGGACGGTTGTCGTGCTCGCCTCCCCGGCAACGCCCGACGTAGGCGCGGTGGATCTCCTCCCGGAGGCCCCGGTCCCGGGCGTGCTTCATCACGGCCTCGTAGGAGGGGAAGTCGAGCGTGAGCAGCCAGCCGTCCAGCCCCTCCTCCGCGGCTCGCCGCCGGAACCGGTCCCGGGGTGCGTCGGGGATCCCCCGCAGACGCTCCCCGTCGGTGACGTGGAGACGGTACGTCGCCGTCGCGTCGAGCACGTTCTCGCCGAACCGCTGCTCCAACGTGGAGAGGCGCACCCGGATCTCCTCCACCCGCTTCCGGTCCGCTTCCGGCAGATCGGCGCCGGCCCGGCGGAACTCCCGCAGGACCTTGTCGAGGTGTCTCCGCCGGAGGCCCCGGAGCGACGCCGCGTCCTCCGTCTCCGCGTACGCCCGCAGCCGCCCCCAGAGGCGGGGGTCGAGCATGAGACCCGCCCAGAACGCGGTCACCTCGGGAAGGACGTCGTTCCACGCCTCGCGCAGCTCGGGCGTCTCGGCGACCGCGAGGAGGTGGCGCACCGGAGCGAGCCGCCGGGAGACCTCCTCGGTGACCTCGTCGAGGACCGCGACCGTGTTCGCCCAGGTCGGCGGGACCTCGCCGCCGCCGATCCGCCGCACCTCCTCGCCGGCTCCGGCGAGCACGGACCGGACGGCCGGGCGCACGTGCTCGGCCGAGATCCGGTCGAAGGGGAGCCGGGGTGCGTCGGAGAGGAGGGGGTTCGCGTGCTCGCTCATCGGCGGCTCTCTCTGCGGGTCCGCGGCGGAGGGGGGCTGCACGATCGGCTCGCGAGGGGGTACGCCGCGGGGCGGAGCTTGTTCACTCGGCAGGAGCGTTCGGATGAGAGCCCGACGGATCTTCCTCGTGCTGACGGCGGCCTCGACGATCGCGGCCTGCTCGGACCCGGTGGGTTCCGACGGAGGCGAGCCGCCGCCCCCTCCGGAGTCGATCGCGCTCGAGGCCGTCGCGGGCGGGCTGGAGAACCCGGTACACCTCACGGCGCCGCCCGGAGATCCACGCCTCTTCGTGGTAGAGCAGCCGGGGACGATCCGGATCGTCGAAGGGGGCGAGGTGCTCTCGACGCCTTTCCTCGACCTCTCCGAAGGGGTCGCCAGCGGAGGGGAGCGGGGCCTGCTGAGCATGGCGTTCCATCCGGAGTACGGCTCGAACGGGCTCTTCTACGTCGACTACACCGACACCGGCGGGGACACGCGCATCGAGCGGTACCGGGTCTCGAACGACCCCGACGTGGCGGATCCGGCCTCGGCGACGCTGATCCTCTCGATCGAGCAGCCGTTCGCGAACCACAACGGGGGGCTGGTGGCGTTCGGGCCGGACGGGTGGCTCTACATCGGGATGGGAGACGGCGGGAGCGGCGGCGATCCACGGGGTCACGGACAGGACCCCGGCACGCTGCTGGGCGCGCTGCTCCGGATCGACGTGGACGCCGGGAATCCGTTCGCGATCCCCCCGGACAATCCCTTCGTCGGAGATCCGGACGGCCGCGACGAGGTCTGGGCCTACGGGCTCCGCAATCCGTGGCGGTTCGCGTTCGACCCGGCGGAGGGCACGCTCTACGTCGCCGACGTCGGACAGAACGACTGGGAGGAGGTGAGCGTGGTGGACGACGCCGCCGTGGCGCCCAACTTCGGGTGGAACGTCATGGAGGGTGCGCACTGCTTCGGCCAGACCGAGTGCGACATGGACGGACTGGTCCTGCCCGTCCTCGAGTACCCGAACGGAGAGGGGTGCTCGATCATCGGGGGGCACGTCTACCGGGGCGACGCGCTGCCGGGCCTCCGGGGCCACTACTTCTACAGCGACCTCTGTGCGGGCTTCCTGCGCACGTTCCGCCTCGAGGACGGCGAGGCGGTCGAGCGGCGGGAGTGGGAGGTGGAGAACCGGGCACCGGTGCTCTCCTTCGGTGTGGACGGGGCCGGCGAGCTCCATCTGCTCTCGGGAGACGGCACCGTCTATCGTATCGTCGAGCCTTGACCCCTTCACGACCCGGGGCTAAACTTCCAGGCTCGCTTCCGAACGGGCCGCACCGCGGTTCCCGCCTGGAGCGCCGGAGCCGAGGACAGGCTCCGGACGCGGGAACCCCCGAGCGGGGCCCGTGTAGAAGAATGGCTCGCGGGGGAATCAGCAGGACGCTTCTCCCGGGGCGCGGTGGGGACCGGATCTCAGAACCGGAACACACCGAAGGAACCCCGAAGACGATGGGGTGTATGATATAGAAGGACGGCCGGAGAAGTGAGCCGGCGGTTCGAGCAGGACCAGCCATTTGACAATCGGGGTGCAGGAAGAGTGGAGCGGGCCCACGAGCGGG
>CAYPDV010000041.1:0-22544 GCA_964409525.1 uncultured Gemmatimonadaceae bacterium | reverse complement strand
CCCGCCCCCACCTCCCCGGCCACCTCGCCGAGCCGGGCGTCCACCGTCACCAGCTCCGCCCCCCGCCGGATCGCCAGCTCGAGGTAGGCGGCGTCGTACGCGCTCAGACCATGACGCCGGGCCAGGTCGAGGACCGGCCGTTGCGTGACCTCCCGGGGCGCCGGGTCCTCTTCGATCGGCAGACCGTCGAGCAGCGAGAGGACGCGCCCGACCTCGGCCTCCGTGATCCGGCCCCGCCGCTCCGCCACGACCAGCGCGTTCGCCACCTCCAGCGCCCAGAGAGCGGGCACGACCGCCGGCTCTTCCCGGAGGCGGTCCAGCGTCCCCTCGGCCTCGCCGCTCTCCTCGTCGTCGAGGAACCAGGACAGCGTCACCGAGGCGTCGAGGACGAGCGGGCTCACCGACGGCCCTCCGTCACCAGCTCCCGGATCTCGGCCACGGTCATCGTCCGTCCCTGGCGGAAGGTGCGGATCGCTTCGAGCACCTCCTTCGTGCCGCCCCCGGCGCGCGGGTCGGGCGGGGTGAGCACCGCGACGGGCTGGCCGTAGCGGGTGATCGTGATCCGCTCGCCCCTGGAGACGCGGTCGAGGAGCTCCGAGAGGTGGGTCTTGGCTTCGTAGGCGCCGACTTCCGACACGGGGATCCCCCAGGGAGTCAGGGTCACGTATGGACTGGTCGTAGACTAGTCTAACCCAGCGACCCGGGCCCCGCCAGATCAGGAATACGCCAGCCCTTCAGAACCGCCATCTCCGGCTGAGGAAGGCGCCGAGGGCGTTGGTGCGATCGAACTCGCGATCGAGGAACGTGGGCGTCGGCGCGAGGAAGCGGGCCTCCCAGCTCAGCCGCCAGCGCAGTCCGTTGGCGGCGCGGTACTCGAGCCGGGCGCCGGGCAGCGTCTCGAAGGTGGGCCTGGTGATGCCCGCGGCGAAGAGACGCGGACCGATGTAGCTTCCGATCTCGATCTCGGTTCCCCGGAGCACGTCCTCGAAGCGGCCGGTGAACAGCTCGGCGGGCAGGTCGGCGGCCGAGATGCGGAAGACGTCGACGCCGAGGGAGCGGGCGGTCTCGCTCTCGAACTCGTCGAGCAGGGTGTGGACGGCGAAGCCGGCCATCTGCTGGGTCGCGAGGGCCGCGACGTTGCCGACGAGGTTGCCGCTGAGGCCGCTTTCGCCGGAGAGCGTGGAGCCCTCCTGCTGGATCAGGGAGACGGAGGACGGCCCGAAGGCGATGTAGCCGAGGAGCTCGGTCTCCGAGAGGGGCGGCTCTGCGGTGCTCTCGATGGTGAACCGGGGAGCGTCGGCAGTGCCTCCGATCAGGATCTGGATGTCGACGGGCTCGCGGCCCGGCAGGTGGACCTCGTGCTCGACCGTGAGCTCGAGCAGCGGGTTCAGGCCCGGACGGCCGAGGAAGGTCGCGGACCCGGTGGCCACCTCGAACCGGCGGCCCATGAAGATGTAATCGCCCCGCTCCGCGTTGATGGTGCCGGTCAGTGCGAGGCTGCCGGCGGCCCGGTCGAGGTGGATCCGCATGGGTCCGAGGTCGGGCGCCGTGTACAGCTCGATGTTCATGTCCGTGGACCGCAGCCACGTCTCGTCGACGTGCAGGTCCACGTCGACGACGAGGTTCGCCAGCAGCGGCGAGGGCGGCGGCCCGGGCGGGGGAGTGAAGAGCGTGTCGCCCGGGGCGGCCACCACGGGCTCGTCGAGCGCGAGCAGCTCCTTCTCGCTCCCCTCCGGAGCGTAGACGACGCTGCCGCGGGTGTGGGCCACGCCCGTGACCCGCACGCCGTCGAAGGGCCCCTCGACCGCGAGATCGGCGGAGATCCGGATCGTGCCGTCCTCGGTGTCGAGCACCGTCGCGCGGGTGGCCACGACCCGGAGGTCGAACGCCGGCTCCGTCGGGGTCCGGAGGTCGATCTCGCCCGTGACGCGGACGGGCCCGCCGCTCCACGCGACGAGCGAGTCGAGCGCCAGGGTCCGGCCGTCCAGGCTGGCGGCGCCGGCGATCTCCTCGAAGCGCACGCCCAGCGTGTCGACGCGGGCCGAGGCGCCCTCCACGCGGACCCGGCCGTCGAGCACGGGCTCGTCGACGGTGCCGCGGACGGAGACCCGGGCGTCGAGGTGGCCCTCGATCCCGGAGACGGCCCGGATCGGGATCGGCAGCCCGTCCAGCCGCAGCCGATCGGCCCGGACGTCGAGGTCCAGGGGGCCGTCGAGCAGCCGGGGCCCGGTGCGGCCGGCGAGCGCGAGGTCGATCGGCACCGTTCCCTCCACGGTCGCGACGACCTCCGCTCCGGACCGGAGCGTGGCGTCCAGCGCCAGCTCGGTGGCCGCATACTCGACGCTCGCGCGCACGTCCGGCAGCTCCCGGCCCTCGTGCGTCGCGTCGGTCAGGGCCAGATCGCCGGCGAGGCGGGGGCTCTGCAGCGTGCCCCGCACCCTGGCGTCGAGCGAGACGAGCCCGGTCGCGTCGGCGTCCTCCTGCGCGAGGACGAGCAGGTGGCGGAGCTGCACGCCGTCGAGCACCACGCGCAGATCACCCTCGCCGTCGACCGGCAGGAGCCCGTCCAGGAAGATCCGGCCGCCGGCACGGCTCGCCAGCTCGATCCCCTCGACCTCGATCTCCTCCAGGTCGAGGCCGTCGCCGGCCCACCGGACGGTGCCGGGACCGGTCGACTCCCACCGAACGGTGTCGAAGCGGAGCGCGACGTCGTGGAGCCGGACCTCGCCGCGGTCCGCCGCGAGCGTGAAGCCGAGGTCGGCGTGGTACTCATGCGCGTCGTCCTGCCAGGCGCTGAGCACGGCGCGGCCGGTGCCGCGCTGGAGGCCGCGGTCCTCGATCCGGTCCGCCCCGCGGTGCTCGATGCGGGCGGCCACGCTGTCGAAGGCGTAGCCCTCGACGAGGAGCGGGCCGGTGGCCGCGTCCAGCTCGATCGCCGGGCGGTCGGTCCCGATCGAGAGCAGCCGGTAGTCGGCCCGGCCGCGGGAGACGTAGCTCCCGAGCACGACCAGCTCCTCGGCCTCGGCGCGGCCCGTGAGATCGAAGTGGCTGACGTTGCCGCGCAGCGTGCCGGCCGCGTGCAGGGATCCCGCGAGGGAGTCGCGCGGGACGGCGGCGACGTCCAGGGTGTCGGGAAGGTCCGGCGGGGGGGGCGCGCGGCCGGTCGCAAGACGCTCGACCTGCCAGGCACGCGCCCGGCGGCGGGCCTCGGCGCGGGCCTCCTCGAGCGCGGCACGGCGCACGGCGGGCCGGGGCTCGACCCCCGCGGTGTCGGCCGCGGGCAGGGGCAGGAGGGGCTGGAGCGCGCCCAGCGAGTCGGTGGTGACGACGTAGCTCAGCGCTCCGGAGCGGCCGGGCACGAGGCCGAAGCTGCCGTCGAGCCACGCCTCGGCCGCTCCCAGGCGGACGAGGGAGGAGTCGACGACGGCGAGGCCGGACTCGAGGGTGAGGCGCAGGCGCACCGAATCCGCGTGGACGCCGTCGACACGCGGGTCGGCCAGGTCCGCGTCGATCCGCGCGTCCATGGTTGCGAGCTCGAGCCCGCGGCCGCGGGCCGTGACGGCGCCGGTGAGCCGGGTCTCGGCGGGCGCGCGGTGGGTCACGGCGGCGAGGTCGAAGGCACGGACCCGCGTGTCGAGGTCGTAGCCGGGGCGGGGCGAGGCGAGGTCGAGCGTGCCGCTCGCGGCGATCCGGCCGCCGTCTCCGGCCGTCAGGTCCGCGCGCACGGCCAGGTCGCCGAGCCGGCCCGACGCGACGAGCGAGCCCGAGACCTCGCCGTGCAGCCCGGCTCCCGGCACGAACCGGCCGGCGGTGACCAGCGACAGCGGCCGGAGCCGGACGTCCACGTGCGCCCGGTCCCCGGGACGGAGCTCGACCGTGCCGGCGATGCGGGAGCGCTCGCCGCCCTCGCGGTGCACGACGTCGCCCCGCACGTCGAGCGGTGCGCCCGGCGCGCCGGTGAGGATCGCGGTGCCTTCGAGCGTGCCGCCGACCGGCAGGCTGGGCTCGAAGTCGCTCACCAGCGCGAGCTGGAGCGGCTCCATCCGCACGTCGAGGTCCCGGAAGCGGATCCCGGGCTCCACGGCGATGCCGCCGTTCGCGGCGATCCGGCTGACTCCGGTCTCCGGATCGTCCACGGTGAGGCTGCCGTCCACGTCGAGCAGGCCGTCGGGCGGGCCGTCGAGCCTGAGCTCGCCGGCGACCGTCGCGCCCGCGGGCAGCTCGGGCGCCCTTCCGCGCACGAGGTCGAGGCGGAGCGGCGCGAAGCGGAGGTGCAGGGCACGGAGCTGCAGGGGGCCGGCCAGGTCGAGGCCTCCGCGTGCGGCCACCCGGCTGGTGCCGCTCGCGGGGTCGTGCACGCGCAGGTCGCCGTCCACCTGGAGCACGCCGGCCGTCGAGCCGTCGAGGCGGAGTGGTCCGACGAGCGTTGCGCCGGCGGGAAGCTCCGCGATCCGGTCGCGCAGGAGGTCCGTCTGCAGCGGATCGAAGCGCAGCCGCAGGTCCCGGAAGCGGACCTCGTCTTCCATGTCGACACTCCCCGCGGCGGTCACGCGGCTGCGGCCGGCGACGTCGTCGACGAAGGCTACGTCGCCGTCGACCCGCATGTCGGCCGGCCGGCCCTCCAGCGCCAGGCGCCCGGTGAGCCGGCCGTGACGGGGCGCTTCGAACGCGGGGATCACACTTTCCAGCAGGCGCGTGTCGACGTCCTCGAAGGCGAGGTCGGTGTCGTGGAGGCGGCGGAGCCCGTCGCCCACGGTGACACCGGCCGCACCGGTGACGTGCGCATCGTCGACGCGCACGTCCATGTCCTCGGTGATCACGCTGGTCGTGGTGTCGGTCTCGCGGTATCGGAGGAGCAGGTCGCCGCCGCCGCGCTGCGGCAGGTGCGGGTAGAGCCAGCGCAGGTCGGCCATCGCGACGGGGGCGCCGCGCAGGTCGAGCAGGAGGTGGCCGGCCTTCAGGTGGTACGCGCCGGAGGCCGTGACCCGCGAGCCGGGCATCCTCGCGCGCGCGTCCGAGAACCAGAGCGAGTCCTGCGAGAGCCGGAACTCGCCGGCGAGGTCGAGCACCTCGGCGGCGGGCGGCTTGAACGGCTGTGCGGTCCCGCTCAGCCGGGCGACCTCGGCGAGGATGGCGTCGTGCTCGGGATCGGCGATCCTGAGCAGCGGCATGCGGCCGGCGAGCCCCCGGAAGTCGAGCACGTTCTGCAGGCCGCCCGGCACGCGCTGGACGTTGGAACGGTGCTCCCTGATCAGCGCTTCCCGGATGCCGCGACCCCGCTCTTCGGGTGTCAGCTCGGTCTCCGGATCCCACTCGCTGCGGATCGTCACCCGCACATCGTCGAGCTCGACGTCCCGCAGCAGGATCCAGTCGCCCCACCCCGGCTCGCCGTCCGGCACCGTGTCGATCGGCAGGATGCGCGTGAAGTTCCATGCTTCGCCCGGCGGCTCGTCGACCACGATGGACGCCTGGACCAGACGCACGTCCTCGAGCACGATGCGCCGGCGCAGGAGCGCGCGCAGGGAGAATCCGCTCTCGATGGTGTCGGCGCTGACGAAGGGCCGGCCCTCGAGGTCGCGGATCTCGACGTCGATGAACCGGACCCGGTCGAGCAGGTTTCCCTCGAGCGCGCCGATCTCGATCTGCGCGTCGAGCGCGGAGCGGAGCCGGTCGAGCGCGAAGCCGCGCATCCGCTCGCGACCCCAGTCGGTGCGGGTCAGGACCAGGGTCCCGACGAGCGCGATCCCGACCAGGATCGTGACCGCGGCCGCGACCACGATCAGGGTGCGTCGCCGGGACATCAGAACGCCTCCCCGATCGACAGGTGCAGCCGGAGCCGCTTCGAGACGCGGCCGACCAGCGAGGCGTCCTCGGTGGCGTCGAAGAGCATGGGCGTCCGGAGCCGGACCAGGCGGCGCCGCCCTTCCTCGTCCATGACCTCCGTGACGACCGGCAGCCTCTCGGCGCCCGTGAGCCGCACGCCGACATCGGCCCGGATCGGGCCGATGGGCGTGTCGAACCGGACGCCGACACCGGGCGTGATCGCGTGGAACGTGCCCTCGAGCAGTCCCTCCGGATCCGCCTCGCCCCCCGCGCCCTCGAGCCCCACGGGCATCCCGGCGCCCGTCCGATCGCCGCGCACCAGGGCGCCGTCGACGAACACCACGCCCCCGAGATCGTGCAGGAGCGGGAACCGATACTCCACGTTCACCTCGAGCACGGCCGTGCCACCGCTGGGACGCGGGTCGAACGCGCGGCGCGGCGCGACGTTCGGATCGCAGCTCCCGTCGACGAGCTGGGCGGTCGTGCAGGGGTCCTCCAGCTCGGGGGCGGTCAGCACCGCCGGGCTCACGGTCAGCACCCGGGGGCCGAGCTGGTTCTCGCCGAAGCCGCGCACCGATCGGGAGCCGCCGGCGTAGAAGCGCTTGCGCGGGTGGATCAGCTCGTCGAAGTCGCCCTCGATGCCGAGGGCGGCCGCGGTCCCGCCGAGCGGCCGGACCCAACCGGCGCGCACGCGGCCGGCGAGCACGCGGCGACCCCCGTCGAACGGCAGGTAGCGCGTGGCCGAGCCGGAGACGCGGTGGTAGCGGAACTGCGAGGCGGTCACCGAGCCGGCGTGCTCGAGCTCGACGTTCGCGCGCCAGCCGGAGGTCGCCGCGATCGGGTCGTCCGTGCGATCGGCGGTGAAGCTGACGCCGACAGGGGCCAGCCGTTGACGCTGCCGGAGTGCGTCCACGGTCGGAAGCTCGCAGACCCCGAAGCTCACGCAGAAGTAGAGCTCGCCCGCCTCGATCTCCGTCATCTCGAAGCGGTACGCGAGCGAGGCCGTGGTGCGAGGCCGCAGGCGCCGCGTGAGCGAGAGGTTCGCGCCGAATCCCTCGTCGATCGCGACGCGGGGCGTGGTGCGCCGGTGCCCGAAGACCGCGCCGGCGAGTGTGTTCCCGGTGGAGAGGAAGGCGGGCTGCCGGAGCTCCGCGCTGGCGGTCCAGGTGGGCCTGAGAAACGCGTCGTCGTCCGCGAACTCGCGGTCGCGCGGAAGCACGTCGCGGAAGATGCCCGTGTCGTTGAACTGCCGCGCGAGCAGGTTGCCGACCGTGGCCTGGACCTCGAGCTGCCGACCGCCGCCGAGCCAGTCGTAGTGGACGAAGCCGCCCTCGACCTGCGCGAACTCCACGGTGTTGAATCCGACCGCCCCCTCGACGGCCCTGGGCGGCGCCTCGCGCACCTCGATCTCGACTCGCTTCGCGCTGTCCGGCTGCGGCGGCACCTCGACCGCGGACTCGTAGAAGAGGTTGGACCCGTGGAGGCGGCGCCTCGCCGCTTCGAGGTCGCCCTGACGCAGCACCCGGCCGGGTCGCAGCAGGGTGGCGTCGCGGATCGTCCGGTCGGCGACGTCGCGGCGGCCCCGGACGTCGAGCTCACCGACGGTCGCCCGGCGGTCGGGCTCGACGTGGACCACGACGGAGCCCCGGCGCCGACCCTCCTCGAGGGTGATCGTGTCCCGGACCTCGGCGTCCAGGAACCCGTCTTCCGCGAGCATCGTGCGGAGGCGGGCGGTCGCGGTGTCCAGCCGGATCAGGTCGAGCGGCTCACCGGGCCCGGGCAGGTCCGCGCGGCGCTTCTGGGTTCCCGTGAGCAGCGGCTCGGCTTCCAGCAGCTCGAGCGACTCGATCACGGTCGGCTCGCCCTCCTCGATGTGGAACAGCACCTCGACGCCCTCGCCGTGCGGGCGCACCTCGGACCTCGTCTCCACCTCGCGGTAGCCACGCCGGAAGTAGCGTACCGCGATCCGGATCTCGTCCCGCGCCACCTCGTCCCGGTCCAGGTGGTGCTTCTCGACGAAGGCGTCCCAGTCGGTCAGCCAGCAGAAGGGGCGCAGGAGGATGCTGCGGCAGCGGGTCGCCTCCGTGGCGATGTTCGCGCGCAGCTCCCGCGGCTCGATCGCGTCCGCGCCGGGGAACCCGAGCCGCTCCACGCGCGGGCTTCCCGCGGCATCGTCTTCGGCATCATCCGGATCCTGGGCGAGCAGCGGCCCGGCGCACAGGGCTCCGAGGAGCGGCAGCCCGATCGACAGCCGGAGGATCCACGATCGCGACATGCCCGGAGGGGGGAGCAAATATCCTGCCTCTCGAGGCGGCCCATGGACGGGGCCTCCGGTTTTCCACGCTTGCGGGATCCCCCTCGGCGGGCATGTTTCAGGACGGAGCGGGGCGGGGCCACCGGAACCGGAAGGGGCGCGCATGATCGTCTTCGTCGTCTTCGGCACGAGGGGCGTGACCTCGACCTCGGACCGGGGGCGCTTCCACTGTCCGCAGTGCGGGGGCGATCAGGACTACGCGCGGAAGAAGGTGCGCCGCTTCTTCACGCTCTTCTGGATTCCCGTCCTGCCCCTGGGCCGCCTGGGCGAGTACGTGGAGTGCTCGATGTGCGCGGGCACCTTCGAGCCCGCGGTGCTGGAGCGGGACGGGGGCGCGCCGCTCCACGAGTTCGAGGCGCTCTACAAGCGGATGGTCCGCGAGCTGATGGTGCGGATGCTCCTGGCCGACGGGCGGGTCGAGGAGCCCGAGCTCGAGGTCATCGGCAGGATCTACCCGAAGCTGACCGGCGAGACCATCGACCGCGCGCAGCTCGAGGGCGAGGTCGAGCGGGTGCGGGAGGAGGACGGCGAGCCGCTGGGCGCCGTCCGCGCCTCGGCGCCCTTCCTGAATGACATGGGCAGGGAGGCGCTGATCCGGGCCGCGCTCCTCGTGGCCGGCGCCGACGGCGACCTGGACGCCACGGAGCTGGAGTTCCTCGGCGAGCTCGCGAGCGACCTGGGAGTGTCCCGGGGGCGACTGCGGGACATCCTGGAGGAATCCTGAGCCCCGTTCGCGCATGCGCCTGAGGAAGCTCACCGGCCGCTCGGTGCGCGACACCCGCCACCGTCTCGATCTCTCCCGCCGGGAGGTCGCCGAGCGGGCCGAGGTCGACGACGGCATCCTGGAGCAGTGGGAGATCTTCGACCTGGAGATCCCGGCCGAGCCCGCCCACCGGCTCCGCTGGGCGCTGTGGGACCTGGAGGTGCTCCGGCTGCTCCGGGAGCGGGGGGTTCCGGAGTGCGAGTGGATGAGCGCGGCGGAGTCCGTGGAGGCGCCCGACTTCGAGCGCATGCGGGAGCACGCGGAGTCCTGCCCGGCCTGTCTCGAGCGGGAGCGGGTCGTGGCGGCGCATGGACCCCGGCCGCCTGGCCTGGAGGGCGTCCTGGCGAGGGCGATGCGGCGGCTCGAGTGGCTGCCGGGCCCGCTCCGCTCCGCCGCCGTCGCGACGCTCTGCGTCCTCGCCTTCACGGGAATCCCCATCCTCTGGATGCTGGGCTACGCCGTGGCGGGCGGCGGGATGGAGCTCCTCACGTCCGCGCTCGGCTTCTTCGGCGGCTCCGTCGCGGTGGGGCTGGGAGCCGGCCTCGCCCACCACGCCGGCCGCCGCCTCCGCGAGCGCGGCAGGCTCGGATACCACCTCTCCTGGGCCCTGGTCGGCTACGGGGCGCTCCTCGGTGCCGGAGCGGCGTGGCTCGCCGGCTTCCTGCTCGCCCCCGGCCACTCGAAGGCCGCGGTCCTCGCCGAGGCGGCGGGCCTCCTCGCGGAGCCGCTGGTGGGGGCGATCCTCCTGGTCGTGGGGGCGCTGCTCGGCATCGCCCTGGGAAGGGCCGCGAAGCGGATGTCCGAGGAGCAGGCGGCACCGCCGGAGCCCGCCGGGGAGCCGGTCGAGGAGCCCTCCCGCTTCCGCGTCGTGCTGAACTGGGCGGTCGCGGGCCTGGCCGTGCTGATGGTCGCGTTCCAGTGGTGGCTTCCGGCCGGCGAGGTGGACGGCGGGACGGAGGGGGGCTGGACGCACGAGGAGCTCCGCGAGCGGCTGCCGGAGCTGGAGGCGTCGGCTCGCGAGGCGCCGGGGGACGCGCGTGCGCTCTACGACTACGCGCAGGCGCTCGCGCTCCACGAGAGGGCCGCCGACGCGCTCGCCCTCGCCGACAGCTCGGTGGGGCTGGAGCCGGACGATCCGGAGGCGCTGAACCTCCTCGGCTGGCTGCTGCTCCAGGAGGATCGCCCGGACGAGGCGCGCCCCTACTTCGAGCGTGCGGAGGAGCTGCAGCCGGATTATCCGTACCCCGGAATCAACCTGGCCGACATCCACTTTCGACGGGGAGAGTGGGAGCGCGCGGCCGAGCGCTACGAGCGGGCGATCGAGCGGCTGCCCGAGGATCCGTGGCTGCACTCCCAGCTCGCCCTGTCCCTCGGCCCCGTCGGACGTCGGGCCGAAGCCCTCGCCGCGGCTGAGCGTGCGCACGAGCTCTCCGGCGGCACGCAGGACACGCACGGCATCCTGGCGCTGGCCCTCTACGAGGTCGGCCGCTACGCCGAGGCGCTCGTCCACGCCCGGGAGGCGGCGAGTCATCCGTCCGACGATCCCTGGTATCCGGAGATGCTCGGGAAGGCGTCGCTCGCCGTGGACGACTACGAGGGCGCGCTCGAGGCGTACCGCGAGGCGGCGCGTCTCGCGCCGGACCACCCGCGCATGTGGCTCCAGGTCGGGCGCATCGCCGTCGAGCTGGAGCGGCCTGCCCTGGCCCACCGCGCCTTCTCCCGGGTCGATTCGCTCGCCCCCGGCCACTTCGAGCGGAGCGACGAGGACCGGGAGGCGTGGGAGCGGGTGCGCCGCTGAGGAAGCGCTCGCCCTTCGAGGCTGGATGAGCCGAGCCGCCGCACCCCTTCATTGCGACCCGGCCCGGTTCCTGCCTAGCGTGAATGTCTGACCCGGTCCCCTCACAGGAGCACTCCCATGGCCTCCCCCTCCGACCTCGCCGACGCCCTCTCCCTTCTCTCGACCGACTTCTCCGGCGACCTCATCGGTCCCGACCACGCCGAGTACGAGATCGCGCGCCGCGTCCACAACGGAATGATCGACCGCAGCCCGGCGGTGATCGCCCGCTGCGGCGGCGTCGACGACATCCGGCGCGCGATCGCCTTCGGCCGCGCGAACGGCCTGGAGATCGCCGTCCGGGGGGGCGGCCACAACGTCGCCGGCCGCGCCTGCGTCGACGACGGCCTCGTGATCGACCTCTCGGACATGAAGGCCGTCGAGGTGGATCCGGAGGCGCGAACCGCGCGGGCCGAGGGGGGCGCCACCTGGGCCGAGTTCAACGAGGCCACGCAGCGCCACGGCCTCGCGACCACCGGCGGCGTGGTGTCCACGACCGGCGTGGCCGGCCTCACCCTGGGCGGCGGCATCGGCTGGCTGATGGGCCGGCACGGGCTGGCGGTGGACAACCTGCTCTCCGTCGAGCTCGTGACCGCCGACGGGCGGGTCCTCCGCGCGAGCGAGGACGAGAACCCGGACCTCTTCTGGGGGCTCCGGGGCGGGGGCGGCAACTTCGGCGTGGCGGCCTCGCTCACCTTCCGGCTGCACCCGGTGGGCCCCACGGTCATCGGAGGCATCCTGGGCTACCCGATCGAGCGGGCGCGCGAGGTGCTCCGCTTCTACCGCGACTTCACGGCGGACGCCGCCGACGATCTCACCGTCTTCGCGGCGCTGACGCATGCGCCGGACGGCTCCGGCCTGCCGCTCGTCGGGATCGCGCTCTGCCACTGCGGATCGGAGGAGGAGGGTCGGCGGGCCGTCGACGCCGTCGTCGAGGGGCTGGGCGAGCCGGCCGTGAACGCGGCGGGGCCGATCGCCTACACCGAGATCAATTCGATGATGGACGCCGGCTATCCGCCGGGGGCGCTCAACTACTGGAAGTCGAGCTTCGTGGAGGAGCTGAGCGACGAGGCGATCGACACCCTCGTCGAGCTCTTCGCGCGCTGCCCCTCTCCCATGAGCGACCTCTTCCTCGAGCACGCCCACGGCGCCGCGGCCCGGGTGCCCGTCGAGGCCACCGCCTTCCCGCACCGGAGGGAGGGCTACAACTTCGTCGCCCTGGGGCAGTGGAGCGACCCCGAGGCCACCGAGGAGTGCACCGCGTGGGTGCGGGAGGCGTTCGCGGCCATGACGCCCGCGCTGGCCGAGGGGCGCTACGTGAACTACCTCGGCGACGACGAGGAGGGCGATCCCGTGGCGGCCGCCTACGGGCCCAACTACGCGCGCCTGCAGATGGTGAAGGCCGAGTACGACCCGGAGAACGTCTTCCACCTGAACCAGAACATCCCGCCGCTGGAGGACGCCGCCGAGGCCTGAGGCCGATCGGGTCCGGGCGCCGTCCGCCGTGGCGTCCGGGCCCGGCGCGGCCTACCATCGATCCCATGGAGCGCGGAAGCGGATCGAAGCGGCCGGCCCGGGGGCGGACGGTCGTGGGATGGCGGGAGTGGGTGGCGCTCCCGGACCTCGGGGTGGACCGGATCAAGGTGAAGGTGGACACGGGCGCCCGCTCGTCCTCGCTGCACGCCTTCGACCTCGAGGACTTCACCCGGAAGGGCGAGGGGTGGGTCCGCTTCAAGGTCCACCCGATCCAGCACAGCTCCCGAGGCACGGTCGAGGTGGAGGCGGCCGTGCTGGAGCGGCGCAGCGTCCGGAGCTCCAGCGGCCACGAGGCGATGCGGCCCGTGATCGCCACGGCCGTCGAGCTCGGCGGCGAGCGGTGGACGATCGAGCTCACGCTGACCCGCCGCGACGCCATGGGATTCCGCATGCTCCTCGGCCGCCAGGCGGTGCGCGGCCGCTGCCTGGTCGATCCGGGCCGCTCCTTTCTGACGGAGGCCTGACCCCGTGAAGATCGGCATCCTCTCCCGGAAGGCCTCGCTCTACTCGACGAACCGGCTCGTGGAGGCGGCGAAGCGGCGGGGCCACGAGGTCCAGGTCGTCAATCCGCTCCGCTGCTACATGAACATCACCCGGAAGCGGCCGAAGGTGATGTACCGGGGCACGGAGCTGGACTTCGACGCCATCATCCCCCGCATCGGCGCCTCGATCACCTTCTACGGCACCGCCGTGGTCCGGCAGTTCGAGGTGATGGGGGTGTTCACGGTCGCCGAGTCGCAGGCCATCGCGCGCTCCCGCGACAAGCTCCGCTCCCTCCAGCTCCTGAGCCGCGAGGGCGTGGGGCTGCCGGTGACGGGGTTCGCCCGCTCCAGCCAGGACATCGGGGGGGTGATCGACCTCGTCGGGGGCCCGCCGCTCATCATCAAGCTCCTCGAGGGCACCCAGGGGATGGGCGTGGTGCTCGCCGAGACCCGGAAGGCGGCGGAGTCGGTGATCGGCGCGTTCGGCCAGCTCGACGCGAACATCCTGGTCCAGGAGTTCATCGCCGAGGCCGGGGGCTCGGACATCCGCGCCTTCGTCGTGGGGGGGCGGGTGGTGGCGAGCATGGAGCGGAAGGCGGCGCCCGGCGAGTTCCGCTCGAACCTCCACCGCGGAGGCACCGCGGAGGACGTGACGCTGACCACGAAGGAGCGGAACACGGCGATCCGGGCCGCTCGCGTGATGGGGCTCGCCGTGGCGGGCGTGGACCTCCTCCGCTCGAAGAAGGGCCCCGTCGTCATGGAGGTGAACTCCTCTCCCGGGCTCGAGGGCATCGAGACGCACACGGGCGTGGACGTGGCCGGCGAGATCGTCGAGTACATCGAGAGCCACACCTCGCACGACGAAGAGGGAGCGTAGGGCGGCCGTGGCCGAGGGCGACGCGTTCGAGATCGCCGGGACGCCGGTGCCCGCCGGCGAGCGGGTCCGCGTCGAGGTGCCCGTCGCGCGGGCCACCACGGGGGGCTGGATGACCCTGCCGATGGAGGTCGTGCACGGCGCCCGCCCCGGCCCCTGCCTCTGGCTGTCCGGCGCGATCCACGGCGACGAGATCGACGGGGTGGACATCGTCCGGCGGGTGCTCGGCCGGCTCCGGGCCGGCGAGCTCGCCGGCGTCGTCATCGGCATCCCCATCGTCAACGTCTTCGGCTTCATCACCGAGAGCCGCTACCTGCCCGACCGCCGCGACCTGAACCGCTCCTTCCCGGGCTCCGAGAAGGGATCGCTGGCCGCCCGGCTCGCCCACCTCTTCATGACCGAGGTGGTCCAGCGCTCCGACTGGGGCGTCGACTTCCACTCCGGCTCGGACGACCGGGAGAACCTGCCGCAGGTGCGGGCCGACCTGGACGACCGGGCGACGCGCGCCGCGGCGCTCGCCTTCGGGGCGCCCGTCACGATCCACGGCCGCCCCCCGGCCGACTCGCTCCGGCACGCGGCGGTCGAGGAGGGCTCGAGGGTCGTCGTCTACGAGGGCGGCGAGGCGCACCGCTTCAACGAGGAGGCGATCGGGATCGGCGAGCAGGGCGTGTTACGCGTCCTGCGGCATCTCGGCATGTTCGAGGCGGAGCCCGGGTCGGCCGCCGAGGCGGAGTCGATCGAGTCGCGGAAGACCCGCTGGGTGCGCGCGGGCCGGAGCGGCATCTGCAGGCTGGCCGTGCGGCTCGGAGACCGGGTCCGGAAGGGCGCCGTGCTCGGTGAGGTTACCGACTCCTTCGGCGACCGGAGGAAGGTGGTGAAGTCCGCGCACGCCGGCATCGTCATCGGCCGCCGCATCAACCCCCTCGTCTACCAGGGCGAGGGGGTCGTCCACCTCGCGGACCTGTAGTGTCGACCACCCCCCACCGTCCGAGGACTACCGCCATGCACCCCGCCTCCCTCCACCGCATCCCCCTGGTCCTGCTCGCGGCCGCGGCCGTGCTGACGTCCGCGGCTGCGCCCGCCGCCGCGCAGGGCCCCGGCGCGGACGACGACGAGCGCGCCCACGGGCCGGCCGTCGGCGAGTCGGCCACGCACGAGCCGACCTGGCACGAGGGTCTGGGCAGCCTGGCCTTCCCCACCTCCGGCGCGCCGGAGGCCCGGGCCGACTTCGAGCGGGGCGTGCTGCTCCTGCACAGCTTCGAGTACGACGACGCCGCGGCCGCCTTCCGGGCGGCGCAGGAAGCCGATCCGGGCTTCGCCATGGCGTACTGGGGCGAGGCCATGACCCACAACCACCCGGTCTGGGACCAGCAGGACCGGGCCGCCGCGCTGGAGGCGCTCGAGCGGTACGCCGCCACCCCGGCCGCGCGCGCCGAGCGGGCGCCGACCGAGCGGGAGCGCAGGTACCTGGAGGCCGTGGACGTGCTGTACGGCGAGGGCGACAAGGCCCGCCGGGACACCCTCTACGGCAGGGCCATGGCCGACCTCGCCGAGGACTACCCGGACGACTTCGAGGCAGGGGCGTTCCACGCGCTGTCGATCCTCGGGCTCAGCCGGGGCGAGCGGGACGTGCCCGCCTACATGCGGGCCGGAGCCCTGGCCCTCGACCTGTTCGAGCAGAACCCCGACCACCCCGGGGCGGCCCACTACGCCATCCACTCCTTCGACGATCCCACCCACGCGCCCCTCGGCCTCGAGGCCGCCCTGGCCTACGCCGGCATCGCGCCGGACGCGGCCCACGCCCAGCACATGACCAGCCACGTCTTCCTGGCGCTCGGCATGTGGGAGGAGGTGGTCGAGGCGAACGAGCGTGCGCTCGAGGTCTTCAACCTCGGCCGCGCCGAGCGGGGCGCGGAGCCCACCATGTGCGGCCACTACGCCGAGTGGCTCGCCTACGGCTATCAGCAGCGCGGGCGCGTGGCCGACTCGGAGGCGCTGGTGGAAGGCTGCCTCGAGCAGGCCGCCGCCAGCCCCGGACTGTCGGCCGGCGCCGAGGACATGCGGGCCATGCACGTGGCGTCGACCGAGGACCTGGACGGGGCGGTGGCCGACGCCGCGCTCGACCCGGACGGGTGGCCCGAAGGCGCGGCCGCGACGGTGCTCACCATCCAGGACTGGACCGCCGGGTTCGTGGCGGCCCGCCGGGGCCGGGCGGAGGAAGCCGCACGCCGGCTCGACTCGCTCGAGCGGCGCCTCGACTCGGATCCGCCGCTGATGCGCTACGTGGCCCCCTACGCGCCCGTCTGGCGGGGCACGCTCCGGAGCGTGGTGGCCGCGGCCGAGGGCGACCTGGAGCGCGCGGTCGACGAGGCCCGACGGGCCGCCGAGCTCGAGGCCGAGCTGCCCGTGGACTACGGCCCCCCCGTGTCGTTCGAGCCGCCGCGGGAGCTGGAGGGCGAGATGCTGCTCGAGGCCGGCCGCGCCCGGGAGGCCGTGGCCGCCTTCCGGCAGGCGCTGGCCCGCACGCCCCGGAGGGCGAGCGCGCTCGAGGGGCTCGTCCGGGCCGCGGAGGCGGCGGGCGAGGAGGCGGTGGCGGCCGAGGCGCGGAGCGAGCTGGAGGCGGTGCGGGCGGTCCGGGACGACTGAAGGCGGGGGCTCCGCGGCGCTCACGGCCACGGCTCCTGGACTCGCGCGCTCGATTGCCGGATGGTGGATATCTCGATAGATTTCCACCATTCCACCAACCGGAGCGTCCCATGGCCCTGAACATCAAGAGCGACGAGGCTCACGAGCTGGCCCGGAAGCTGGCCGAGGCGAGGGGGACCTCCATGACGGACGCCGTGACCGAAGCCCTGCGGCGCACGCTCGGCGCCGAGACGCCGACCCGGCGGACCGAGCTCCTGGTCCGGGAGGTGGCCGAGATCCAGCGCTTCGTGGCCGACCTGCCCGACCGCGACGCCCGCACCGCGGACGAGATCCTCGGCTACGACGAGAGGGGCCTGCCGGCCTGAGCCGTGGTCCTCGACACCTCCGCCCTGATCGCCATCCTCCTGGACGAGCCCGAGGCGCCGGCCATGCTCGAGGCCGTGGCCCGGGACGAGGTCCGGCTCGTGGGCACGCCCACCCTGGTCGAGGCGGGCGCCGTCATGCACGCCCGGAAGGGGCCGGGCGGGGAGGTGGCTCTGGACGCCCTCCTGGAGCGGATGGACGTCCGGGCGGTGGAGATGTCGATTCCGGCCGCCAGGCTCGCCCGCCTCGGCTACGCCCGGTTCGGAAAGGGGATCGGGGATCCGGGCGTGCTGAACTTCGGAGACTGCCTCGCCTACGGGGTGGCGATGGCCGAGGACGAGCCCCTGCTCTTCAAGGGCGACGGATTCGGCCACACGGACGTGAGCGTCGTCGACTTCTGAGCCCCGGATCCGGCGCGGCTCGCGGCTCGGGAGTCCCGCCTCAGCCCCCCGCCCCGTCGAACAGGAGCTCGATCCAGGTGCGGAGCTGGCGGGTGTGCCGGACGATCACGTCGGGGTCGTCGTGGACCCGGGACAGGATGAAGGCGCCCTGGAGCACGCCGTACGCCAGCTCCGCCACCTCCTCGGGGTCGAGCGCCACCCGCGGGGGGTGGACCTCCATCGCCTCGCGGAGCCGGTCGCCGAAGGTGGTGCGGAAGTGGGTCACCGACTCCTCGATCACCCGATGCGCCTCCTCGTCGAAGAGGCCGGCCTCGTAGGAGAAGGAGGCGAAGAGGCAGCCCGGCTCCCACGGGCCCATCTCCTCGAACATCTCGGCGTGGAGCCCGACGAAGACCAGCACCTGCTGCAGCGGGTCGCTGGCGAGCTTCCCGGCCCGCTCCATGAACTCGTCGGTGATGGCGCGATCGGTCTCCGCGTACCGGAAGAGGAGCTCCCGGGCGAGATCGTCCTTCGAAGGGAAGTGATAGAAGAAGGTGCCGCGGCTGATCTCCGCCGCCTCCTGGATCGCGTCGATCGAGGTGGCCGCGAAGCCCCGCCGCATCACCACGGCGTGTGCGGCGTCGAGGATCTTCTCGCGGGTGTCGGTGGCGTCCCGGGGCATCGGCGTCCGAGGTGGCGGGGGCGGAATCTCTCCTGAATTGTACCGTACGGTCGGTCTCCGGTCCAGAGGCGGAAGGGCGAGATCGGGCGGGCTATCGGCGGATGGGACGAAACCCTTGCGTCCGCCCGCGCCCTCATGTAAACTGACCAGTCGGTACAAAAAGCTCGCTCACCCGAAGAGGAGGATACATGAAAGCCCGCACGTTCCCGGTCGCGCTGCTCGCCGCCGCGGCGCTCTCGACGCTCGCGCTCCCGGCGGCGTCGCCGGCCGGCCTCGCCGCCCAGGACCACGCGCACGAGGAGGAGGGCCGCCCGGCCGACTCCGACGTGCCGCTCTTCGACGACCTGGGCGATCACCACTATCCGATCGGGACCGACGTGCCGGAGGCGCAGCGATACTTCGACCAGGGGCTCCGGCTCTACTACGCCTTCAACCACGCGGAGGCGGTCCGCTCGTTCCGCGAGGCGCAGCGTCTGGACCCCCGCTGCGCGATGTGCTGGTGGGGCGAGGCCCTGGCCTGGGGGCCGAACATCAACCTCCCGATGGACTCGGCGTCCGGTGCGGCCGCGTACGACGCGATCCGCGAGGCCCTGGACCGGCGCCCCCACGCCTCGGAGCGGGAGCGCGCCCTGATCGACGCGCTCGCCACCCGCTACGAGCCCGGCTGGTCGCCCGACCGGCGCGCCGCCCTCGACTCGGCGTACGCCGACGCGATGGGCGAGGTGGCCCGGCGCCATCCGGCCGACGACGAGGTCGCGGTGCTCCACGCCGAGGCCCTCATGGACCTCCGTCCGTGGGACTACTGGACGGACGAGGGCGAGCTGATCCCGGGAATCGCGGAGGCGGTGGAGCGGCTGGAGGAGGTGATCGAGCGCAGTCCCCGCCACCCCGGCGCCTGCCACTTCTTCATCCACGCCGTCGAGGAGCATCGGCCGGAGTGGGCGGTCCCGTGCGCCGAGCGGCTGGCCGACCTGATGCCGGGTGCCGGCCACATCGTCCACATGCCCGGACACATCTACATCCGGGTGGGACGCTACGTCGACGCGATCGAGGCGAACGAGCACGCCGTCCACGCGGACGAGACCTACATCCGCGACGCACGCCCCGGCGTGGGCATGTACACGGCCGGCTACTACCCCCACAACTTCGACTTCCTGGCCTTCGCGGCGGCGATGGCGGGGGCCGAGGAGCGCTCCCTGGACGCCGCGGACCGGGTCGCCGCCCTCGTTCCGGACGAGATGCTCGGGGCGCCGGAGATGACCTTCCTCCAGCACTGGCTCACCCGGCAGCTCCAGATGCGGGTCCGCTTCGCGCGGTGGGACGAGATCCTGGAGAGCCGGGCGCCCGACCGTGACCTGGTGCACGCGCGCCTCATGTGGCGCTACGCCCGGGGGCGCGCCCTGGCCGCGACCGGAGATCTGGACGGCGCCGCCCGTGAGCTGGAGCGCCTCGAATCCGGGCTCGAGGATCCGGCCCTCGACGACCTCGTCCTCGATTTCAACGAGCCGGAGGCCGTCCTCGCGATCGCAGCGCGGGTGCTGGAGGGGCGGCTCGCGGCCGCGAGAGGCGACACGGAGCGCGCGGTCCGGGCCCTGGAAGACGCGGCGGCCCGGGAGGACCGGCTCACCTACGGCGAGCCCCCCGAGTGGTCCGTGCCCGTACGTCACGACCTGGGCGCCGTGCTGCTCGACGCGGGGCGCTTCGAGGCGGCCGAGAGGGTGTTCCGCGCCGACCTGGAGCGCTTTCCCGAGAACGGATGGTCGCTCCACGGCCTCGCGGCGGCGCTCGACGGGCAGGGCCGCCACGACGCCGCGGCGGAGGTCCGGGAGCGGTTCCGGGAGGCGTGGATCGGAGGTGGCGGAGAGGCGCCCCCGGGATTTCCCGGGGGCTGAGCTCCGCTCGCTCGTGACCTACGAGCTCACTCGGGCTCCTCGATCGGCACCATGATGTGCGCCAGCGGCGTGTCCCTCCACATCACGTAGGGGCCGCCGGCGTTCGGATCGGTCGGGAAGCCCTCGAGCGCGGCCTCGTCGGGCGCGACCACCATGATGTGCGGGCCGGACTCGACCCACTCGTTGTCCTCCGTCGGGCCGTCGTAGTCGTACGGGTCGATGTTGCTGACGCCCGCGTCGCCGGCCAGCATGTAGCTGACGCCGATGCGGCCGATCTCGGGCTCGCTGTTCGACATGTACGCCTCGGCCCAGCTCATCCAGGGGCCGTCCAGGCACATCGGATCGGCGCCGTCGGTGCCGGGGTTGTCCGGCAGGCAGGTGAAGCCGTTCGAGCCGGCGCGGAGCTCACGCATCTCGCCGCCTTCCTCCTCGGGCCAGTCCATGATCGCGGCGTCGCGGGCGACCGATGCGGGAGCGGCGCTCTCGGCGCTCTCGATCTTCCACTCGTCGGTTCCGGGCTCGGCGGCCTGCGTGCCGGCGAGCTCGGCGTCCGTCTCGTCCGCGGGCGCGTCCGCTCCGCAGGCGGCGAGGCCGATCGCGAGGGCGGCGAAAGTAGCCATACCGAAGATTCGGGTCCTGCTCATGGGCACATCCGGCTGGGGTGGGACACATTCTCTCACGAAGAGAGATGCACCTCGCTCCCGCCCGCGTCAAGCAAACTCCCGCTCCGGAGGCGGCTCCGTCCGGGAGCCGCCTCCGCGCCCGCGCTTCGTTGCCGCCGCTTGCCCCGGATCGTACTCTTGGAAGCCATGAGACCCCTCCTCCTCGTCCTGACGATCGTGACGTCGGGGTGCACTTCCGCCGCCGACGGCGGGCCGCCGCCGGCCGACGTTCCGGCGGCCGGGGATCCCACGGCGGACGCACCCACGACCGTGCGCCCCGGCGCCCCGGGCGAGGAGAGCCGCGTCGTCGGCCCCGACGAGGATCCGGACCGCCCCCGGCAGGGCTACGCCCCGGCCGACGCGGAATTCATGCGGGGCATGATCGTCCACCACGCGCAGGCGCTGGTCATGACGGACCTCGCGGAGGAGCGGACGGACAGCCCCGATCTCCGCTCGGCGGCCCGGCGCATCGGGATCTCCCAGATCGACGAGATCGACTGGATGGCCCGATGGCTGCATGAGCGGGGCGAGGAGGTCCCGGATCCGCCCGCGACGTACGAGGAGTGGCGGGAGCGGGCCGGGCCCGACGCCGACGGGGCGCACGACGATCACGGGGCACCGGACGAGCAGGGCGCGCCGGCGACGATGCCGGGCATGCTCTCACCCGCGGAGATGGAACGGCTCGCCGGGGCCCGGGGTGCGGAGTTCGACCGGCTCTTCCTCGAGCACATGGTCCAGCACCACGAGGGAGCCCTGGTGATGGTGGAGACGCTCTTCTCGGCGGGGGCCGGCCAGGAGCCGGAGATCTACCTGTTCGCTTCCGACGTCGACGCCGATCAGCGCGCCGAGATCGAACGGATGCGGCACATGCTCGACCAACGACTTCAGGGAGATACGCGATGAGATCCGATTCGGGGTTCGACGTCCGACTGTTCTGTGCCGGTGTGACGCTGCTGGCGGCGGGGATCGCCGCCGGGGCGTGCGCGCCCACCGCGCCCGAGGCCCCCGTGCCGGTGCCCGAGGAGCCCGCGCCCGAGGAGCCCGCGCCGGCGGAGGATCCGCGGGTCGAGCTGGAGGGCGGCTGGCACGACGCCGAGTCGGTGAGCTCCAACATGGAGCTGATCGCCACGCGGAGCCGGCCGGAGGGGTTCGCGAACCCGGACGACCTGGGCGACATCTTCTTCGCCAACTCGGACATGGCGTTCCGCGGCGACCTCCTCTTCCTCGGCAGCTTCCGGGGCTTCCAGATCTGGGACGTCTCCGACCCCTCGGCGCCCTCGCTCCGGACGACGGTCCTCTGCCCGGGCGGACAGGGCGACCTCTCGGTCTGGGGCGACCTCCTCTTCATGTCCGTGGAGATGCCGAACGGGCGCATCGACTGCGGCAGCGAGGGCACGAACCCGCAGGGGCCCGACCCCGAGCGCTTCCGGGGCGTGCGGGTCTTCGACATCAGCGACCTCGACGCCCCGCGGCAGGTGGCGGCCGTCCAGACGTGCCGGGGCTCGCACACCCACACGCTGATCCCCCACGAGGAGGATCCGAGCCACGTCTACATCTACAACTCGGGCACGAGCACCGTGCGCCCGGCCGAGGAGCTCGCCGGCTGCGTCGGCGCCCCCGACGATCCGGAGACGGCGCTCTTCCGGATCGAGGTCATCCACGTGCTCCTCGACCGGCCCGAGGACGCCGCGATCGTGAATGCGCCCCGCATCTTCGCCGATCCGGAGACGGGTGAGATCGCCGGCCTCCACGAGGGCGGCCCGGCCGAGGAGGGCGCGCAGCGGACGCGGCCCACCAACCAGTGCCACGACATCACCGCCTTCCCGGAGCTCGGGATCGCCGCGGGCGCCTGCGCCGGCAACGGGATCCTCCTGGACATCACCGACCCGGAGAACCCGACGCGGATCGAGGAGGTCTTCGATCCGAACTTCGCCTACTGGCACTCGGCCACCTTCGACAACGACGGCTCGAAGATCGTCTTCACGGACGAGTGGGGCGGGGGCACGCAGGCCCGCTGCCGGGCCACCGACCCCCGCGAGTGGGGCGCCAACGCCATCTTCGACCTCGACGGGACGGAGCTGACACAGCGGAGCTACTACAAGCTGCCCGTGCCGCAGCCGGGCGTGGAGAACTGCGTGGCCCACAACGGCTCCATCGTGCCGGTCCCGGGCCGCGACATCATGGTGCAGGCGTGGTATCAGGGCGGCATCTCGGTCTTCGACTTCACCAACCCGGACAACCCGTTCGAGATCGCCTACTTCGACCGCGGCCCCCTCGACGAGGACCAGCTCCT
>CAYPDV010000040.1:0-22618 GCA_964409525.1 uncultured Gemmatimonadaceae bacterium | reverse complement strand
CAGGCTCCGCACTGAGGAGAAGCGCGATCGCTGCGGCCACCTGCGGGGCGGCCGCCGACGTGCCCCCGAAGGTGGAGGTGTAATCGACGTCCCCGCCCGGGCCGTCACTGCACTCGCCCTGTCCGTCACCCATCAGGTCCGCGGTGACGATGTCGCCGTTGCAGAACCCCGAGCCGCTTGCCAGCCCCGCGATGAAGATCTCCGGGCCTGAGTTGCTGAACGGAGCCAGGTTCCCGAGGCTGTCGATCGCGCTGACGGCGATGGCGTGGGGCACATTCGCGGGGTAGGCGACGCTCGAGCTCCCGTTTCCGGCGGAGAACACGACCGGAGTGCCGCGCGTTCCTCCTCTGCCCTGCCGCGTCGCCCTCTCAATCGCATCGTCCACCTCGTCACTCTCGTCGATCCCGCCCCAACTGTTGCTGATCACGTCGGCGCCGCATCCGCCATCGGCCCAGGCCGTGTCGATCGCGAGCGCGATGTCAGACGAAGATGCGAACGCGGTGCCCACGCCGATCCGGATGGAGCGGACCATCACCTCGGGCGCGATTCCGGCGATGCCGGTGCCGTTGTGCTGGCCGGCGATGATGCCGGCGACTCCCGTACCGTGACCGTCCCCCTCGCCCGGCTTGATCTCTCCGAGGATGGTATCCGCCCCGATATCGCCCGCCTCCTCCTTCATGAAGTCGGCACACGGAAACGCGCTCAGGTCCTCGTGGGCGTTCTGGATTCCGTTGTCCAGAACCGCGACCGTGATTCCGCCGCCCCCGTCGAACTCGAGGCGGGCGTGACGTTCAGGTCCACCGGCACTCCGTTCACGGAATGCGAGGCTCCGTCCAGATACCACTGGTCCGCGAAGTAGGGCTCGTTCTCACCACTGAAGAACCGGCCTTCGCTCACCTTGTTCGGATCGGCCCATTCCGTGAGCGGATGCTCCGCAAAGGCGGCGGCGACCGCCATCGGGTCCCGCTCTCCCGTCTCCGCATACATGAGCGTGTGATAATGGCGTCCGCGCTCGGGGGTGGGCTCGCGAACGACCGACGTCCCGAGCTCTCGGTTCAGCGCCTCGATCCCGGCCGGATCGGCCCCGTCGCGGAAGCGCACCGCCAGCGTGTTGAACGGGATCACCTCCGTGCCCCGCGTCACCCTCCGGTAGATCGGGCTCGCGAAGGTGACGTCGGGGTGGTCGTGCAGCCGCCGGGCGATCTCGCGTGGCGTGTGCTCCTGCATTGCGGATACCTCGACGACGTGGTGGCCCTGCCGGATGGCCCGGGTCGAGGCGGGCGTCAAATCCAGCGTCGCCAGCGCTTCGGTCGCGGGGGCTGCGGCGTCGGGTCGGTCCGTGTGGACGACGAAGCGCCCCGGATCCGGCCTCAGCAGGATGCGGTGCCCGCTGTAGTAGTAGAACGAGTGATCCGACGAGAGCTCGGACAGGGCGGCGTCGGAATCCGCGCCGGGCGCGGTCGGGTCGTGGGGCGGCTCCGGCTCGCAGCCGGACGCCACCACGAGCGCCGCCACCATCGTGGCGCCGGCCGGGAGCCGGTGGCTTCGGGAACCCCTCGACGGGGCGGGGAGGTCGTCGCGGGTCCGGCGGTCGGCGGGGTGCATACGGGCTCCTCCAGCTTCCGGTCGCTCCTCCGGCCGGTGCGCGGAGGTCGGACCCCGCGGGCCGACCGGTTCGCTCGTTCGTTGGCCATCTTATATGCGCCGATGCAGGACACGAGGTCAAGAATCCTCTTTCCGTGGACCCCGAATCGGTTGCAATTCCGCTATCGGCTCCGCCCGAACGCCGCGGTCCGCACCGTGAGCCCCCCGATCCGCTCCTCGTCCGGCCGCACCCCGATGCCCGGCTCCCCGGAGGGCGTCAGCGTCCCGTCCTCCACCACGAACTCCGGATCCACCACGTCGCGTTCCCAGTAGCGCCGGCTGCCCGAGATGTCGCCCGGGAGCGTGAAGCCGGGAAGCGTGGCCAGCGCCAGGTTGTGCGCTCTTCCGACGCCCGACTCGAGCATCCCGCCGCACCAGAGGTCCAACCCACGCTCCAGGCAGATGCGGTGGATCTCGAGCGAGGCTCCGAGGCCGCCCACGCGGCCCGGCTTCAGGTTCACCACGCGGCACGCCCCCAGCTCGAGCGCCAGGCGGAGGTCGCCGGGCGAGCGGATCGACTCGTCGAGGCAGATCGGCGTGCGGAGCGCCTCCTGGAGCCGGGCGTGCTCGAGGAGGTCGTCGTGGCCCAGCGGCTGCTCGATCATCATCAGGTCGAGGTCGTCCAGCTCCCGGAGGCGCGGGAGGTCCTCGGACGTGTAGGCTGAGTTCGCGTCGGCCATCAGGGGGACCTCCGGGAAGCGGTCCCGCACCTTCCGGAGCATCTCCACGTCGCGGCCCGGCTTGATCTTGACCTTGATCCGTCGGTAGCCCTCTTCGAGGAACCCCTCGATGCGGACGAGGAGGGCGTCGTCGTCGGCCTGGAGCCCCACGCTCACCCCCACCGGTACCGGCTCCGGCGAGCCCCCGAGGAGACGGGCCAGCGGAAGCCCCTCGAGCCGTGCGCGGACGTCCCACGCCGCCATCTCGACGGCCGCCCTCGCCATGCGGTGCCCCCGGACCCACCGGACGGGATCCAGCACCCCGCCGGGGAGGTCGGCGTCGCGCCCCACGGCGGCCGGCAGGAGGAAGTCCGTCAGGACGTGCCAGGCGGTCTCGGTGGTCTCGTACGAGTACCCCGGGTCCTCGGCGGCCACGCACTCCGACCACCCGGTGGCGCCCCCCGCCGTCAGCGTGAGGAGGAGCACCCGGCGCTCGCTCCGGACGCCGCTGCTGATCTCGAAGGGGCGGCGGAGCCGGAGGCGGATCTCCCGGAGCACGGCCCCGTCGATCCGGACCTCGCGGGAGGGGAGGAGGGCGGGGCCCGCCCCGGCCGGCCCGGGGCCGCTCACTCCTCGCCTCTCCGGACGAGCAGGTAGGTGGACACCACCGGACCCGGAACGAGCTCCCGCACCTCCATCCCCCGCGCCAGGGCGCCCTCGAGGACCGTCCGCGTCGCCTCCCGCCAGGCGGCGGCGAGGGCCGGGTCGTCGTCGAGGAGGGGGTCCAGCGTCCGGGGCACGGGCAGCGTCCACCGCGCTCCCTCCGGAAGGCGGGAGTCGATGGGGGTCGGGTGCGGACCGCCCGAGTCCACCTCGAGCGCGGCCTCCGCCCCCTCCAGCGCCTCCGGCCCGGGCACCGGCCCGCCCCCGTCGAGCCGGGTGCAGACCCGCTCGGACTCCAGGAGCCAGAGGGCCACCAGCCGGTCGGTCCCGATGCCCGCGTGCAGGGGCGATCCGGTGCTCCCGTACAGGTCCCGGTGGTACTCCCGCGCCACGGCGCCGAGCCGTGCGAAGTTCAGGTAGGCGTTCCCGGAGCGGAGCGGATCGAAGGTCCAGTAGGCGCGGTCGACCCCGCCCCTCACCAGCTGCTCCCGCTGGAACCGCTTGAGCGCGACGCCGAGGCCGCGGCCGCGGTGGCCGCGCCGCACGGCGAGCATGTCGGACCAGTGCGCGGGCCGGCCCTCCTCGAGCCCGGTGAGGCCGAAGACGAAGCCGACGAGGTCGCCGGGCGGGCCGCCCTCTCGTTGCCCGGGCCTTTCCGCCCCCCGCGCTTCGTTTCCCTCGAACGCCCCGGCGACCACCCCGCCCAAGCGCCGGGCCGCGTTCAGGATCGCCACCGGCACCCGCTCGCTGAAGTCCTCGCCCCACACCTCCTCCTGCAGGCGCACGCACTGGTGGAGCTCCTCCATGCCCTCCAGCGGGCGGATCCGGTAGCCGTCCGGGACCGGGACCCGGTCCTCGGCCGATCCGGAGGTCCGGTCTCCGCCGGGCCGGCGGATCCGCTCCCCGCCGGCCCCGCCAGCCGCCGTCACAGCTCCTCCAGGAGGCGCCGGTAGAGCCGGATCCTGCGGGGGACGTCGTCCCGGAAGATCGCCTCGTCCAGCGTGTGCGCTCCGGCGCCGTCGATCCCGAGGCCGTCCAGGGTGGGGCAGCCGAGGGCGGCGGTCAGGTTGCCGTCCGAGGCGCCCCCCGTCTCGCCGCCTTCGAGCTCGATCCCGACGGCACGGGCGAGCCCCCGCGCCCGCTCCAGGAGCCGCTCGCTCTCCGGCGTCGGGGCGAGCGGCGGCCGGCTCACCCCGCCCGACACCTCGATCCGGCAGCGCCCGTCCACGGGCTCCAGCGCCCGGAGCGCCCCCTCCACCCGGCGGACCTCGTCCGGATTCCGGAAGCGGACGTCGAGCCGGAGCGTGGCCGAGGGGGCGACCACGTTGGTCGCGGTCCCACCCCGGATGATTCCCGGGTTCAGCGTCGTGCCGCGGCCCGGATCCGCCAGCTCCACGACGCGGAGCACGAGGCGGGCGGCCTCGACCACGGCGCTCGCGCCCTCGCCGGGCTCGACGCCGGCGTGGGCGGGCACGCCCCGCACCGTGAGGGTGAAGTCGGCCGTGCCCTTCCGCCGCACCTTGCAGTCGCCGCCCGGGACGGGGGGCTCCAGGACGAGCGCGCCCCGGGCGCGTCGGGCCTCGTCATCGATGTGCGGACGCGACGCGTCCGATCCGACCTCCTCGTCGCAGGTGAGGAGGAGGACGGCGCCCGTGCGCGGAGCGCGCCCCTCGCGGGCCATGAGGCCGAGCGCGGTGACCACGGCGGCGACGGGCCCCTTCATGTCGTAGGTGCCGGGTCCGGAGATCCGCTCCTCGTCCAGCCGGAACGGGAAGTCCTGCAACGTTCCCACCGGGTGCACCGTGTCGAGGTGCCCCAGGAGGAGGAGCGGCTCTCCCTCCTCCCGCCCGCCGATCCGGGCCCGGAGGTGCGCTCCCGCCTCGCCCGCGTCCACGATCTCGACGTCGGCGCCCGCCTTCTCCAGCGGCGGGCGGAGGAGCTCGGCACCCCGGCGAAGCCGCTCGCCGTGGCCCGACGGCGTCTCGAGCTCGACCAGCGGGCGGAGGATCTCCAGGAAGGCGTCCTCCTCAGGCATCCTCCTCCCCGTCGTAGAGCCCTCCCCTCCGGTAGCTCTCGTCGAGGAGCTCGACCGGATGGCGGACGGCCACCTCCGAGCGGGCCAGCCGGAGGCCGGCCCCGATCTGCATCATGCACCCCGGATTCCCGGTGGCCACGATCGACGCCCCTGTGGAGAGCACCGCGTCCACCTTGTCGCCCCCGATCTCGCCGCCGAGCTCGGGGTGGGTGATCCCGTAGATCCCCGCGCCCCCGCAGCACTCGTCCGCCCGGGGAAGCGGCACGAGCCGGAGCCCCGGGATCGAGCCGAGGACGCGGAGCGGCGGCTCCTCGACGCCCTGGGCGTGGAGGAGGTGGCAGGGGGCGTCGTAGGTGACCGACGCCCGCACCGGGCCCCCCCGCCGGGGGCCCCGCTCGGCGAGCACCTCCGAGACATCGCGAACCGAGCGGGCGAGGCGCTCGGCCCGCTCCCGGTAGGCGGGCTCGTCCTCGAGCAGCGTCCCGTACTCCTTCATCACGGCGCCGCACCCCGCGGCGTTCACCACGACCTGCTCGGCGGCCGTGCCGGAGAAGGCGTCGACGTTCCGCCGGGCCAGCCGCCGGGCCCCCTCGAGGTCGCCGGCGTGGGCGTGGAGCGCGCCGCAGCACCCTTGCCCCGGCACGTCGACCACCGGGCACCCGTTCGCCACCAGCGTACGCTCCGTGGCGCGGTTCACCCGTCCGTAGAGCCCCTCCTGGACGCAGCCCCGGAGGACGGCGACCGGGGTGCGGGGGGTGGATTCCGCCGCCGCGCCATTCTCTGCCGGGCGGGCATCTCGGGTCGGCGTCCTTTCGACCGGCGTTTCTTCGGCGCCGGCGTCCCACTCGGGGATCTCTCCGGAAGCGGCCTCCTCCCTCACCTCCGAGCGGGCCGTGGCGCCGAGCATGGCCGCGCCCAGCCGCACCCTCTGGAGCGGTCCGCCGGAGGTGCCCGGCCGGCCGCCGGGCAGCCGCTCGACGAGCGCCGGGAGCCCGGTCGCCCGCACGCCGCGGGCGAGCGCCGTGGCCACCCGGGTCCGGAGCGGCGAGGCGAAGGTGGCGAGCGCCATCCGGGTGAGGAGAGGGGGGCGGCGGGCAGCGACGGCGCTCTCCCTCGCCCGCTCCAGGAGGTGCCCGTACGGCACCCCCGAGGGGCACACCGGCTCGCACGCGCGGCACCCCAGGCACCGGTCGATGTGGAGCTGGAAGGCGTCGGAGCCGGCGTCGAGGCGTCCCTCCGCCACGGCGCGCATCAGGTAGAGGCGGCCGCGGGGCGAGTCCGCCTCGTCGCCGAGGCGGTTGTACGTCGGGCACGCCGGAAGGCAGAACCCGCAGTGGACGCAGGCCAGGAGCCGCTCCTCCTCGCTCGCGAGGGCGTCGGCGAGGGCGCCGCCGGGCCCTCCTGTCACTGGTTCTGCCTCCGGAAGAGCTGGACGACCCCGTTCCAGAACCGGGTCAGCGGGTTCGTCGCCTGCCGGAACTCGAGGAGCGAGCGCACCAGGCGAAGCCCCGTGCCCTTGTAGGGGAACCACCACTGGTCGCGTGCGAGCCCGGTGCGGTGCACCAGGACCGAGCGGGGCCGCGTCATCTCTTCCAGGCCCGCGAGGCCGCGCCGCCTGCCGAAGCCGCTCTCGCCCGTGCCGCCCAGCGGGAGGCCCGGCACCGAGTAGTGGCTCAGCGTGTCGTTGATGGAGACGCCGCCGGCGTGGATGCGCTCGGCCAGCGCCTCGCCCCGCTCGCGGTCGTCGGTCCAGATCGAGGCGTAGAGTCCGAAGGGGCTCATGTTCGCCATCCGGATCGCCTCGCCCTCGTCACGGACCTCCACGATCGGGAGCACCGGTCCGAACGTCTCCTCCCAGAGCACCTTCATCGAGGCGTCCACGTCGACCAGGACGGTCGGCTCCATCAGACGCGAGCCCGGATCCAGGCGGCCTCCGCCGGTCAGGACCCTCGCGCCGCGGGCCAGTGCGTCCTCGATGTGGTCCTCGACCACCTCGATCTGCCGCTCCGTGATCATGGGGCCGACCTCGTACTCGCCGGTGTCGCCCACCCGGAGCTCCTCGGTCTGCTCGCGCACCCGCTCCACGAACTCGTCGAAGACCTCCTCGACCACGAAGCAGCGCTCGGTCGAGATGCATGTCTGCCCCGCGTTGAAGAAGGCGCCGTACACGACCCCGCGGGCGGCGCGGTCGAGGTCGGCGTCCTCCAGGACGAGCGCCGGGTCCTTTCCGCCCAGCTGGAGCGCGACCGGAGTCAGCGACTCCGCGGCCGACGCCATCACCTTCCGCCCCGTCGCGGACCGGCCGGTGAAGAAGACCTTGTCCACGCCGGACTCCACCAGCGCCTCGCCGGTCGTGCCGTCGCCCGTCACCACCTCGAGCAGCCCCGCCGGCACCTCGGTGTCGCGCAGCAGGTCCCGGATCTTCAGCGCCGAGAACGGGGTGTGCTCCGACGGCTTCAGGACGACGGCGTTTCCGGTGAAGAGGGCGCCCGCCACGATGTCCATCGGGATGATGAACGGGTAGTTCCACGGCGTGATGGCCCCGATCACGCCGTACGGCTCCCGGTAGGTGTACGCCGACTTGCCCGCGAGCCACCAGCTCGTCCGCTCGAACTGCCGCCGCAGCACCCGGGGGATGTTCTCGGCGTAGTACTTGAGCAGCTCGAGGCTGACCAGGACCTCCGTGAGCGCCTCGACCCGCGGCTTCCCGGTCTCCTCCTGGACGATGTCCCCGATCTCCTCGCTCGCCTCGCCGAGCACGCGGATCAGCCCCCGCAGGCGCTGGAAGCGGTCCTCCGGATCGAGGCCGACCCACCGGTGCTGGACGGCCCGGGCCCGCTCCACGGCCTCGAGGACCCGCGCCGGCTCCGTGCGCGGCACCTCTCCGATCGGACTCCCGTCCCGCGGACGGCGCACCTCGATCGTCTCGCGGCGAGGCTTCCGGGCCTTGCGATCCTCGCGACGCCGCTCGGGCGCGGTCGGCCCGGCGTCGCCGCGGGCACGGTCCTGCACGGTCGTGGCCTTCATCGCACGCTTCCTCGTGAGGGATCTCTGTCGTCCGGAACCGGGCCGTCGGCGTCACGGCGACCTCCCAGTACCCCGGCGGGGCCGAATCTCCGCCGGAGGCGGTCCGCCAGGTCGGCGGCGGCCCCGGGAGAGGGAGACCGCATCCCCCGTACCATCGGCTCCCGCGGCCCCTCGGGCTCGGGTCGCCGAGCGGCGGCCGTGACCACGCCCCCCAGCTCGTGGACCCGCTCGCGGAAGCGCCCCACGGCGGGCGGCTCGACGGCGCCCGGCTGGGCGTCGGGCCACTGCACCCCGACGGCGCCCGTATGGAGGTCGGCCCTCCACGAGACCCCCGCCCTGTCCCCTTCCAGCACGGCGATCGCCCCGACTAGGTGCGCCGGAAGGAGGTGGGCCCGGAGCCCCGAAACGCCGGCCCCGGACGGCTCCACGGCGTCCCACCAGAGGGCCTCCGAGGCCGGTCCCTCGAGCACTTCCTCCGGGCTGCCGGCCTCCTCCTCGAGGATGGCCGAGGCCTCGTCGACCTCGGCCGGCCCGCCCAGGAGACGGATCGCCGTGACGGGCGAGGCGGCCCGGCCCACACGGGGCGCACGGCCGCCGCCGAGGAGCGCGGCGGCGCCCACGAGCAGCGTCCCGGCCGTCGCTGCCCGTGCCACCCGCCCGGGATCCCCCGTGTGGAGCAGCGTGCGGTCGATCCGCGGAAGGGGCAGGAGGCGGACGGTCACCTCCGTCACGACGCCGAGCGATCCGCGGCTTCCCACCACCGGACGGACGAGGTCGAAGCCGGCGACGTTCTTCACCACCCGTCCCCCCACGCGGAGTACGCGGCCGTCGCCGCTCACGAGCGTGAGTCCGAGCACGAGGTCCCGCGGTGCCCCGAAGGCGGTCGAGAGGAAGCCCGGCTCGCCCGCGGCGACCCACCCGCCCAGCGTCGTGCCTCCGCCCGCCGGCGTCTCGACCGGGAGCCACTGCCCCTCGGCCCGGACCTGCTCCTGGAGCCGGGCCAGCGGGATCCCGGCGCGGGCCGTCATCGTCAGGTCGGCCGGGTCGTACGCGACCACCGCGTCCATCGCGTGGGTCGAGACGTGGACGGCCGGCCCGGCCGTCGCGGGCGGCGGCGGGCGCTCCACCTCGCCGCTCACCACGACCCGGAGCCCGTCCCGGGAGGCGCGGGCGAGGACGGCGGCCACCTCGTCGTCGGACTCCGGCGCGACCCCGGCTTCTCCGTGCGGGACTTCGTGCGGGGTGCCGGGCGCGGCGCCCGGGGCGGCTCCCGGGGCGGCGTCGGTCCCGTCCTCGTCCCGTGAGCCCGCCACCGGTTCCCCCTGGAGCGGAGCCTCCTCGTCCCGGTCAGGCAGCACCTTCCCCGGATTGCAGAGGCCCGCCGGGTCGAAGACGTCCTTCACCTCCCGCATCGCCTCGAGGACCGCGTGCGAGTACACGAGGGGCATGTAGCGTCGCTTGTCGAGGCCGACCCCGTGCTCGCCCGTGATGGTGCCGCCGGCCTCCACGCAGGCGGCCATGATCTCGGTGGACGCCTGCTCGACGCGCGCGAGCTCGTCCGCGTCCCGGCGGTCGAAGAGGAGGTTGGGGTGGAGGTTCCCGTCGCCCGCGTGGAAGACGTTGGCGAGCGTCAGCCCGTGGCGGCGGCCGATCTCGTCGATCCGGCGGAGCACGCCCGGAAGCTGCGTCCGCGGGACCGTGGCGTCCTGGACGAGGAGGTCGGGGGCGATCCGCCCCATGGCCCCGAACGCCTTCTTCCGCCCCTTCCAGAGGGCCGCCCGGTCCTCATCGGTCCTCGCCCGGCGCACGCTCCTCGCGCCCTCGGCCCGGCACGCGTCGGCCGCGGCGTCCGCGTCGGCGTCCAGGCCCGACTCCAGCCCGTCGAACTCGGCCACGAGCGCGGCCCCGGCATCCGTCGGGTAGCCGGCTGCGAAGACGCTCGCCTCGACCGCCCGGATCGTCTCTCCGTCGATGATCTCGAGGGCCGCCGGAAGGAGCCCCTCGGCCAGGATCCGGGTCACCGCGGACCCCGCCGCCTCCACCGTGTCGAAGACGGCGAGGAGCGTGCGCACGCTCCTCGCCACCGGAAGGAGGCGCACCTCGATCTCGGTCGCGATCCCGAAGCAGCCCTCCGAGCCCACGAAGAGGCCCACGAGATCGAGTGCGTCCGGAGCCCGGCCGAGCCCCCCGAGCTCGGCCACGCGCCCGTCGGGGAGCACGACCGTGAGCCCCGTCACGTAGCGGGAGGTGACGCCGTACTTGAGGCAGTGGGGCCCGCCCGAGTTCTCCGCCACGTTCCCGCCGATCGTGCAGGCGCTCTGGGACGAGGGGTCCGGCACGTACTGGAGCCCGTGGGGAAGCGCGGCGCGGGTGAGCTCCGAGTTGACCACGCCCGGCTGGAGCCGCGCCCGGCGGTTGGAGGGGTCGATCTCCAGGATCCGGTTGAGCCGCGCCGTGCCGATCACGACGGCGCCCGGCGCCGCCAGCGCCCCGCCCGAGAGCCCGGTGCCCGCGCCGCGGGGCACGAACGGCCGGCCGGCGCCGTGGAGCGCCCGCACCACCTCGACCAGTTCGGCGGCGTCGGCCGGCAGCACGACCGCGGCGGGAGGGCGGCGGTACGAGGTCAGCCCGTCCGACTCGTAGACCAGGAGGCGCGACGGATCGTCGACCACCGCCCGGTCGCCGACGATCCGCCGCAGGTCCCGGAGCAGGGAGGCGGGGAGGCGCTCGGCCGGGCGGCGGCCGGTCGGATCGGGCGCTGTCGGGTCGGGGTGGACCGGCTCGTGGAGGTCGGAGGGAGTCACCCTTCGAGAGTACGGGCCGGCGGCCGGGGGCGGCAACGAGGGCGGATCCCGCGCCTCGCGCTTCCGCCCCTCACCGGCTCACCCCTCCGACCGCACGTGGTGCAGGAGGACCTCGGCGCTCCTGCGGGCCGCCCCTTCCAGGCCGGGAGGGACCCGGCCCCCGTACACCCGGCGCACCACCTCCGCCGCGTCGGCCGAGGGGTCGTCGGCCAGGACCTCCCGGACCTCGTGGATCCGCTCCGTGCGGTGCCCCCGGTAGCGCCCGAGGGCCGCGGGCGGGTCCTCGATGGGAGGGCCGTGGGTCGGGTAGAGCACCTCGGGCCCGAGCGCCTCCAGGCGGTCGAGCGAGCGGAGGTAGTCGGCGACGCACCCCGGATACTCGCCGACCCAGGTGGTGTCGCCCTCGCCCAGGAGGAGGTCGCCGACGAAGACCGCCGAGGCGTCGGGCCAGTGGAAGGCGAGGTGCTCCGGGGCGTGGCCGGGCGTCTCGACGGCCACGAGAGCGCCGTGGTCCGTCTCGAGGGTCCCGCCGTCCGGAAGCGGGACGACGGAGTCGGCGGCACCCGCGGGGCCGAAGAGGGGTGCGCCCAGCATCGTCGCGAGGGCGGGAGCGCCCCCGGCATGGTCGGCGTGGCCGTGGGTGACCGCGATCCGCACCTCGCGGGCGCCCTCCACCGCGCGGGCCAGCGCCCGGAGGTGCTCCGGATCGTCCGGACCCGGGTCGAGGACGACCACCTGCCGCTCGCCGACGAGGTAGGTCCGCGTCCCGTCGAGGGTGAAGGGCCCCGGATTCGGGGCCGTCCGGTGCCGCGGGCGCGGCGGAGGGGTCGGGCTCAGCGCCGCTCGGCGACGAGCTGCTCGGCGAGCTTGTCCGCCACCGCCTGCACCGCCGCCTCCTCCTCGTCGCCGAACGCGCCCGTCTCCTCGCTGTCGAGGTCGATCTGCCCGAAGATCTCGTCGCCGGCGCGGATCAGGACCACCATCTCCGACTTCACGTCGGGCGAGCAGGCCAGGTAGTTCTCCACCTCCGTGACGTCGTCCACCACCTGGTTCTCCTTCTCGGCCACGGCCGTGCCGCAGACGCCCTCGCCGACCCCGATCCGGGCGTGCTCGGTCGGAGAGCCGATGTAGTTGTGCAGCCAGAGCTCCTCCTCGTCCTCGTTCAGGAGGTAGACCCCGACCCAGTGGAAGCGCTCGTCGGACTCCGCGATCTGCCGCACCGCGTGTCGGAGCAGGGTGTCGGAGAGGTACCCCTCGTCCCGGAGGTCCTGGAGCTCCCGGACCAGCGTGGTCGCATCGAACATCTCGTCCCTTGGTCAGTCGTGTCGTACCGTGCGGGGCGCGCCGCGCCGGACGTCCCGGCCGGCCCCCGCTTCGCAGCCTTCAACTTTAACGGATCGGCGGTCCCGCTTCTACCACCTGGATCGGGCATCCGCGGGGGCGCCGTCGTGCGCGGGAGCGCCGTGCGTGGTGGGCTCCGGGTCCCGGAACGCGCCCTCAGCGGGGCGTGAAGTCCACGCCCCCGTCGATGCTGCGCACGAAGGCGGCGAGGAGTCGGGCCGTCCGGTCGAGATCGCCGGTGCTGACGACCTCGTTCGGCGAGTGCATGTAACGGTTGGGCACGGAGACGACCGCGGTCGGGATCCCGCTCCGGCTGAGGTGGATCCCGTCGGCGTCGGTGCGGGTCGAGCGCGGGCTCGCCTGGATGGTGTGCTCGATCCCCTCGGTGCGGGCCACCTCGCGCAGGCGCTCGAAGACCATGGGGTGCGACGCCGAGCCCCGGCTCAGCACGGGGCCCCCGCCGATCCTGTGGTCTCCCAGCTCCTTCTTCTCGATGTCCGGCGCGTCGGTCGAGAACGTCACGTCCACCACGAGGGCCACGTCCGGCTCGATCTGGTAGGCGCTGGTGCGCGCGCCGCCGCCGTGGTAGCCGATCTCCTCCTGGGCGGTGGCGACGGCGTGGACGGAGGCTCCGGTCCGGTCCTCCGCGAGGAGCCGGAGAGCCTCGAGCACCACGTAGGCCCCGATCCGGTTGTCGATCGCGCGACTGGCGATGCGGTCTCCGGCGAGCCGCACGAGCGCGGCCTCCAGCACCATGGGATCGCCCACGCCGACGCCCAGCTCCGTCACCTCGTCCCGGTCGCCCGCCCCGACGTCCACCCAGAGATCGCGGATCTTCGACGCCTTCTCCCGCTCCTCGGACTTCATGAGATGGATCGCCTTCTTGCCGATCACCCCTGCCACGTCGCCATCGCGCCCGAGGATCCGGACCCGCTGCCCCACGAGGACCTGCGGGTCCCAGCCTCCGATGGCGTCGACGTACACGAAGCCGTCGTCGTCGATGTGGGTGACCTGGAGCCCGATCTCGTCGATGTGGCCCGCGAACATGACGCGGGGGCGTCCGTCCGGCTCGAGCGAGGCGACGGAGTTGCCGCTGACGTCCACCCGGACCTCATCCGCAAAGGCCTCCGCCTCCTCGCGCCAGATGCGGGCGGGCCGGACCTCGAAGCCCGAAGGTCCCGCGGCGTCGAGGAGCCGCTCGAGGAAGCTCATGCGTTCGGTCATCGTCCCTCTCTCGGGTAGGGGGGTCGGGCCGGTGCCGGGTCGGGCCGGCGCCAACCTACCGGATATGGACGGGAAACGCACCCCCTCGATCCGTCGATCTGCCGTGCGGTCCGGCCGATTCCGGCCTCGGCCCCGCTCACCGGATCTCGATCTCCTTGTCCGGGTCGAGCCCGTGGCGGGAGGGGTCGTCGGTGCGGCCGCTCGCGGGGCCGCGCTCCGTCCCCGTGTCCGGCCCGGCTCCGGGTCCGCGCCCCGGGCCCTCCGACCCCCACACCGTCACGCGGAGCGTCCCCTCCCGGATCCTCCGCTCGAGCGAGCGGCGGACGAGGCGGCGCAACTGGGCCCGGGAGGGCGGCAGGAGGAGGGCGAAGCCCACGACGTCCGTCAGGAGCCCCGGTGTCAGGAGGAGGGCGCCCCCCGTGAGGATGGCCATCCCGTCCATGAGGGGACGTCCCGGCAGCTCGCCGCGGGCGAGGGCGGCGCGCGCCTCCCGGAGGGTGCGGAGCCCCTCGCGGCGCGCGAGCGCGGCTCCGGCGACGCCGGTGAGCACCACCAGCGCGATCGTGGGCAGCACCCCGATCCACCCACCCATCCGCACGAGGAGCCAGAGCTCCACGAGAGGGACGAGGACGAAGAGGAGGGCGAGGCGGCCGAGGAGGCCCATGGAGACGGTCGTGGGTTCGGGGACGGAGCGGAGAGCGGCGCACGGACGCCCGCGAGGCCCGGCCCGGAGGTCCGAGGACCCCTCCGGTGCCGGGTCGGATGCTACCCCCTGGGGCGCGGGGCGGTCCGGCTCCGCCGGGCGGGGGAACCCGCGGCCCCAGCCGGTGTTTCCACTCCCAGGCGTGGCGGAGAGCCCGTGCGCGCCTTCCAGTGACAGGTCGTCGGATCGTCCGCGATCGGCTGGATCGTCAGATCCCGGGCCGAGCGGCCTCCGCGCCGACGGCTCGATCCCACCTGCGGGCCCCGCCCGCGAGGACCCGGCACGCGATGTCAGAGACGTACTTCCGGAAGGGCCTCGGCCTCAAGGAGCAGGTCCAGCCGCTCATCGACGCCGAGTACGACTCCGCCCTCGTCGAGCGGATCCGCTCGCGGGGCTATACCGAGACCTTCGACGACGTCACCGTCCGCCTCGCGAAGGAGTTCGGCTTCTGCTACGGAGTCGACCGGGCCATCGACTACGCCTACGAGGCCCGCCACAAGTTCCCGGACCGCACGGTGCACCTGGTGGGCGAGATCATCCACAACCCCCACGTGAACCGTCGCATGACGGAGATGGGGATCCGGTTCCTGCACCCGGACGACGACGGGCGCTTCGACTTCTCGGAGATCGGCGAGGAGGACGTGGTGATCCTGCCGGCCTTCGGCGTGACCCTCGAGGACTTCGAGGCGCTCAGGGAGCGGGGGTGCGTCCTGGTGGACACCACCTGCGGATCGGTGCTCCTGGTCTGGAAGCGGGTCGAGAGCTACGCCCGGGACGGCTTCACCGCGCTGATCCACGGCAAGTACTACCACGAGGAGTCCCGGGCCACCGCCTCGCAGGTCAACAAGCACGAGGGCGGCACGTACATCATCGTCCGCGACATGGACGAGGCCGATCTCGTCTGCGACTACGTCGCGGGCCGGCCGGGCGCGCTGGCGCGCGAGGCGTTCATGGAGCACTTCCGCGAGAAGGCCTCGCCGGGCTTCGATCCGGACCGCGACCTCGAGCGGATCGGGGTCGCGAACCAGACGACCATGCTGGCCAACGAGTCGATGGCGATCGGCGAGCGGGTCCAGAAGGCGATGGTGGAGGGCCGGGGCGAGGAGCACGCCGAGGAGCACTTCCGCTCCTTCGGCACCATCTGCTCGGCCACGCAGGAGAGGCAGGACGCCGTCGAGGAGATGATGGACGACCCGCCCGACCGGATGATCGTGATCGGGGGCTACAACTCCTCGAATACGAACCACCTGGCCCACCTGTGCCGCGAGTACACGGTGACGTACCACGTGGACGACGCCACCTGCATCGACGTGGAGGCCGGAACGATCCGGCACAAGCCGGAGCTGGACGCCCACGCGCCGGAGCGGGTCGAGGAGGAGTGGCTTCCGGAGGGCCCGTTCGACCTCGGGATCACGGCCGGCGCCTCCACCCCGAACAACAAGATCGGAGAGGCGCTGCTGCGCGTGCTCCGCATCCGCGGCATCGAGGTGGAGGAGCTCTTCGAGCCGGAGCCCGAGCCGGAGCCGGTCTAGAAGGCCGTTGAAGAAGTACAGTGGGTCGCGCACGGGGGTCTTGCGGTACTCAGGCAAGGCGGATTCTCGAAGGCGATGCCGTGGCATCGGCGAGAGGATCCAACGAAGCGTGAGGCCGCAACCCCCCCGTGCCCTCCGGGTTACGGCGGCACGGGGCCGTCTGCGTCGTTGGCGCTCCTCGACGTAGCGCAGAGGCTATGCCTTCGGAGCGCCGCCTACCATCCGACCCCGTGGCGCTCGTAACGCGACCCGCTGTACTTCTTCAACGGCCTTCTAGCGGAGACGGCGCTCAGCCGATCCCGTAGTCGTCGGCGACGCCCTTCCCCAGCTTCTTCAGGAGCCGACGCAGCTCCTGCTGCTCGTCCGGCTCCAGGCGCTCGGCCAGCCCCCGGATGAAGCGGGCGTGGCTCTCGAAGACCTCGCCGATCAGGCGTCGCCCGTCGTCGGTCAGCTTCCCCTCGACGATCCGGCGATCCTCCCCGGAGCGCTCGCGGTAGACGAACCCCTGCTCCTCCAGGCGATCCATCACGTAGGTGACATTGCCCCCGGTGACGAGGAGCTTGTCCGCGAGCTCTCCCAGGGACAGCGGTCCCAGGTGGTGGAGGGCCTCCAGGACCCCGAACTGCGCGGCGGTGAGCCCGTAGTCGCCCACCCGGGACGAGACGGCCCGCGAGAAGGTGGCGTAGCAGCGTGCCAGTGCGATCCAGAGCCGGAGCGCGCGGTCCTCGTCCTCGGACCAGCACCGCTCGGCGGGCACGTCGCACACGGGCTCCGCCCCGTTGGCCTCCCGGCCCTCGCGGCCCCCGCCGTTCCGCTCCGCCCGCTCGCGGTCGGCTCCGTTTCCGGCGCTCATCGCGTCGTCCCCGCGTCTCGCGCCGCCTCCGCGTCTCGCATCGACCCCCCGTCCGCCTAGATGTGGATCGCCCGGCCGAGCGCGGCGAGCGCGCCCTCGGCGATCCCCTCGGAGAGCGTGGGGTGGGGGTGCATCGCCTTCTCCATCTCCTCGACGGTGGACTCGAGGTGGCGGCCCACGACGAACTCCGCGATCAGCTCCGTCGCGTGCGGACCCACGATGTGCGCTCCGAGGATCTCGGAGTACTTCGTGTCGCGCACCACCTTGATGAAGCCCTCGGTGTGCCCGGCGGCCACGGCGCGTCCGATCCCGACCCAGGGGAACTTGCCCACCTCGACGTCGAAGCCCTCCTCGCGCGCCTGGCCCTCGGTCAGGCCGACGGAGGCGACCTCCGGATGGCAGTAGGTGCAGGCGGGCACGTTCCGGTAGTCGACGGTGCCGTGTCCCTCGCCCGCGATGTGCTCGACGCAGACGATCCCCTCGTGCGAGGCCTTGTGGGCCAGGAGCTGTCGGCCGGCGCAGTCGCCGATGGCGTAGATCCCCTCGACGTTCGTGCGCATGTGCTCGTCGATCACGACGAAGCCGTTCTCGTCCGTCTCCACCCCGACGGAGTCGAGGCCGAGGTCCTCCGTGTTCGGGACCCTCCCCACCGCCGAGAGGACGAAGTCCACCTCGAGCTCCTGCTCCTCGCCGTCCCCGTCCGTGAAGACGACGGTCACGCCGTCGTCCGTGATCTCGGAGCTCTGGAGGCGGGCGGAGGTGTGGATCGTCATCCCCCGCTTCCGGAAGCTCTTGTCGATGGCGGCCGAGCAGTCCTCGTCCTCCACCGGGAGCACGCGGTCCAGCGCCTCGATGATCGTGACCTCGCTCCCGTACGCCTCGTAGATGTCGGCGAACTCGATGCCGACCGCACCCGCGCCCACGACCACCAGCTTTTCGGGCGCCGCCTTCTGATACAGCGCGCCGGTGGACGACCAGATCCGCTCCTCGTCGATCTCGAGCATCGGGAGGCTGCGGGGGCGGGAGCCGGTGGCCAGGAGGACGTGGTCGGCCCGGAGCGTGCGGGATCCGTCGCCGTTCTCGACCTCGACCGCGCCCTCGCCGGCCAGGCGGCCGCGCCCCTCGACGTGCGTGACCTCGTTCTTCTTGAAGAGCCCGCCGACGCCCCGGTTGAGCTGGTCGGCGACCTTCCGGCTCCGCTCCTGGGCGGGGCCGAGGTCGAAGGAGAGCCCGTCGGCGCGGATGCCGTGGCTCTCCGCGCCCTTCATCTCGTTGACCAGGAGCGCGCTGGTGAGCAGCGCCTTGGTGGGGATGCAGCCGATGTTCAGACAGACCCCCCCGAGGCGATCCTCCTCCACGCACGCGACCTTCATCCCGAGCTGGGCGGCGCGGATCGCGGCCACGTACCCTCCCGGGCCGGAGCCGATCACCACCAGGTCGAAGCGGTCATCGTCATTCGAGTCGCCAGCCACGTCGCACCTCGTGTTCGTCGGGTCGATTCGGATCGCTTTACACGTACCGGCCAGCGCCTCTATAGTGCCCCGCATCCGGTGCGTGGCTTTCCGTGCCACGACAGCGGCCATCGAGGAGGCTCCGCCGCAGAGCCGCTCTCCAACTCCCGGGAGGTGCCGCAATGTGGGCAATGCTCGCCGTCCTGACCGTCGTGCTGGTGGCGGGGCTGATGTACAACTCCCTCGTCCGGCTGCGAGAGCAGACGGAAGCCGCCTGGGCCGACGTCGACGTCCAGCTCAAGCGGCGCTACGACCTGATCCCGAACCTCGTCGAGACGGTGAAGGGGTACGCCGGCCACGAGCGGGAGACCCTGGAGAGCGTGATCTCGGCCCGCTCGGCCGCGATGTCGGCCTCCGGGCCCGCCGAGCGCGCCCAGGCGGAGGGAATGCTGTCGCAGGCGCTGAAGTCGCTCTTCGCGCTCTCCGAGTCGTACCCCGAGCTGCGGGCGGCCGAAAACTTCCGCGACCTCCAGGAGACGCTCCGCGCGGTCGAGGACGCGATCCAGAACGCGCGCCGGTACTACAACGCGGTCGTGCGGGACTACAACACCCGGGTCCAGCAGGTCCCGACGAACCTGGTGGCCCGCACCTTCGGCTTCCGTCAGCGGGAGTTCTTCGAGCTGGAGGAGGGCGAGCGTGCCGTGCCGCGCGTGGGCTTCGACACCGGCGGCGAGCTCCCTCTCGACTCCACCCCCGATCGGTAGGTCGTCCCGGGAACGCGGGGCGACGCCGTGAGGGAAACCTGGAGCGGCCATCTCCGTGGCCTCCCGCTCGCCGCTCGCCGCGGACTTCGGCTCGCCGGGCTGTGCGGCGTCGCGCTGGCCTTCCTCGGCCCGGCCTCCGCCGCGGCCCAGGGAGGGCCGCCGGTCCACCGCGACCACTGGAGCTACGAGCTCCTGGAGGCGCTCGACGCGGCCGGAGCGGCCTCGGGGTGGGCGAACGAGGTGCGGCCCGTGGCCCGCGGCGTGCTCCGGGCCGAGCTGGACCGGGTGGCGGACGAGTCGCTCGGGCGGGAGTGGATCGGTGCGTGGGCCGAGCGCTTCGACGCCGAGCACCCGGCGGGGCCGCGTGCCGGGAGGGAGCGGGGGGCCCGCTGGGAGATCGGCGGGCAGCTCCTCGGCCGCACCGGAAGCCCCTTCCTCGACGGAGGTGACGACGGCGTCCTGACCCGCCTCCGCGGAGCGTGGCTCCCGGTCGAGCGGCTCTCCCTGTGGGGCGAGGGGAACGCCGGATCCGACCCCCGCTCCGCGTTCGACGACGGGATCGAGCGGGGCGGGGCGACGCTCGCGCTGGGTCCCTTCACCTGGACTCTCGGCCGCCTCTGGCCGGAGGCGGCGGGCCCCGCCACCACGAGCACGCAGCTCGGCGGAAACGTGCCCGTCGAGGGCCTCCACCTGGCCTCGTCCAGGCGAGTCGAGCTGCCCTGGCTGGACTGGCTCCTCGGGCCCACGGCGTGGCAGGCGATCGTGGCACCGTGGGCGGGGATCGACGACACCTCCGAAGGGTGGTTCGCGCTGGCCGCCGTCTCGGCCGAGCCCCACCCCCGCCTCCGGATCGGCTTCACCCGGAGCGCGCTCTTCGGAGGCGACGAGGCCGGCGACGTCACGGCCGAGCGCCTGCTCCGCGCGGCCTTCTTCCGCGCGAACGAGCCCACCTTCTGGGACGATCAGCGGATGGAGCTCTCGCTCCGCTACCGGTGGCCGACCCCGGAGGGGCTCCCGCTGGCCACCTACGTCGTGGTGGCGCAGGACGACTCGCCGCTCTGGAAGGATCCGGGGCTGCTCGCAGGAGCCACCGTGCCGCTCTTTCGCGACTGGGGGCTGCTGAGCCTCCGCTACGAGTACGTCGCCCACGGCGCCCGCGCGGCGTGGTGCCCCTTCTGCGAGCGGGCCCGGGGCCAGCAGACGCACCGCTTCCAGGGCGAATGGTACGCACACATCGTACACGGCCCGTTCCGTCCGGAGGGCGTGCCCGCCGGCTCGCCGCTGGGCGGCTACGGAGCCTCCCACACGATCGGTGGGAGCTACTTCCACCCGGCCGGCTCGCTCCGGGCGCGGGCGTGGACCTTCTTCCAGGTCCGGGAGGACGGGAACGTGCTCCTCGACCGGTGGCCCGGGAAGCGGCGAGGCGCCGGGACCGAGGTCTCGTGGGCCGAGAGCCGTATCGACTCCCCGCTCGGGACGGGCCACGCCGAGGTCACGGCCGGGCTCCTCTTCCACGAGGGACCGGAGATCGACTCCGACTGGGGCGGATGGCTCCGGCTGGATCTGGCCGTCGGCGGCGAGCCCGGCGCCCGGAGCGGCCCTCCCGTGCGGCCGGCCCCACCCCCCGCGCTCTCGCCGGGCGACCGGATCCGGGTGCGCTCCTCCGCCCTGGCCGCGGGCCGGGGCCGGGGCGTCCTGGCGGCGGTGCGGGGCGACACGCTCCTCGTGGAGCTCGACGGCGAGGCGGCCCCGGGCGCGGCTCCGCGGGCGATCCCCCTCGAGAGCGTCGAGCGCCTCCGGGTCCGGACCGGCGAGCGGCGGGCGACGCTGCGGGGCGCCCTCGTCGGCGGGTTGACCGGCCTCTTCGGGGCGCTCGTGATCGTCGGCGCCGACCGCGCCGACGACGAGATCGACCCCTCGTGCGGCAAGCTGGAGTGCTACGGGACCGGCTTCTACGTGGCGATGACCGCGGGTGGGGCGGCCGCGGGCGCCGCGATCGGCTCGCAGATCCGGGTGGCGGAGTGGGAGGACCTCCCGCTCGGAAGCGGCGCCCTCGGGCTCGGGATCCGGGCGGACCGGCGAGGGGGCGTCGAGATGCGCGTCGACGTGAGGCCCCGGTGACCGCTTCCCTCCGGAGGGCGCTCGCCGTGGTGCTGCTCGCCCCGGCGCTGCTCGTGGCCCTCGGGGCCACGGCCCACGCGCAGTCGCGCTCGATGGTCATCGAGGAGTTCCGCGCCTACCTCCGCGTCCACGAGAACGGCGACCTCGACGTCCGCGAGGAGATCCGCGTCCGGTTCCAGGGCTCGTGGAACGGGATCTACCGCGAGATCCCGGTCGAGTACACGAGCCCGGCGGGGCTTCCGTACCGCCTCCACCTCGACGTCGAGTCGGTCACGGCCCCGGACGGCACGCCGCTCCGCCACGAGGTCCGGCGCCGGGGCGACTACCGGCGCATCAAGGTGTGGGTGCCGGGCGCCCACGACGCCGTGCGGACCGTCTCCATCCACTACACCTCTCCGAACGCGCTCCGTTTCCACCGCGAGGGCGAGGAGGGATTCGCCGAGAGCTTCGACGAGCTCTACTGGAACGTGACCGGCACCGAGTGGGAGGTCCCGATCCTCCGCGCGTCGGCGCTGGTGAGCCTTCCCGACGAGGCGGAGGGCCGGCGGGCGAGGGCCTTCACCGGACCGTGGGGATCGTCGGAGCGCGAGGCCCGGATCGAGGAGACCCGGGAAGGCTTCCTCGTGGAGACGGAGAGCTCGCTCCCTCCCGGCGAGGGCCTCACGGTGGCGGTCGCGTGGGACCCCGGGGTGGTCGAGCCCCCCTCCGTCCTGGAGCGGGCCGGGCTCGCCCTCTCGATCTACTGGCCGCTCGGGCTTCCGGTGCTCGCCTTCGGGGTGATGCTCTGGCTCTGGTGGACCCGGGGCCGGGACCCCTCGCCCGGATCGATCGTGCCCCGCTACGAGCCGCCGGAGGAGATGACGCCCGGCGAGATCGGAACGCTCGTGGACGCCTCGCCCGACCTGGTGGACGTCACCGCCACGCTGGTCGACCTGGCGGTCCGGGGTCACGTCCGCATCGAGGAGGTGGAGCAGGAGAAGATCCTCGGTATCTTCGGCGGCAAGCCCGACTGGCGCCTGGTCCAGCGCACCACGGAAGAGGAGTGGTCCGAGCTCGCACAGCACGAGCGCACCCTTCTCAGGGGCGTCTTCCGGGCCGCGGCGCTCCACGCCGGAGCCCCGATGGACTCCGTCCTCGTCTCCGACCTGGAGGAGGAGTTCTACAAGACGCTCGACCGGGTCCAGAGCGACCTCTACCGCGTCCTCCTCGACCGGGGTCATTACGATCACCGGCCGGACCGGGTGCAGCGGAGCTACCTGGTGGCGGGCATCCTCCTCGTGGCCATGGGCATCCCGCTCGGGGGCGCCGCCGCCGAGGCCGTCGGCATGCACGGGGGCGTGGCCGCCGCCGGCCTGGCGCTGAGCGGCCTGCCGGTCCTCCTCTTCTCCTTCATCATGCCCGCCCCGACCGTGCGTGGCGCGCGCCGGAGGGCGGAGGTGCTCGGCTTCCAGGAGTTCCTGGAGCGGGTGGAGGAAGACCGCTTCCGGCGGATGATCACCTCGCCCGAGCAGTTCGAGCGCTACCTGCCCCACGCCATGGCGCTCGGAGTGGACCGGAAGTGGGCGAAGGCGTTCGAGGGGCTCGGACTCGAGCGCGAGCCGCCCGACTGGTACGTCGGCCGCCATCCCACCGGATTCCGGCCGACGGCCTTCGTCAGCTCCCTGGACTCCTTCTCGAGCCGGGCCGGCTCGGCGATGACGTCCCGCCCCCGGAGCAGCGGCGGATCCGGGTTCTCCGGAGGAGGAGGAGGAGGAGGGGGATTCAGCGGGGGCGGCTTCGGAGGGGGCGGGGGCGGGG
>CAYPDV010000039.1:0-22824 GCA_964409525.1 uncultured Gemmatimonadaceae bacterium | reverse complement strand
TGTAGTAGACCTGTCCCGGCACGGTGTCGAGGTGGAACCGGGTCTTGAATCCCTTGACATCGCCGAGATCCACGGGCAGGAAGTCGAAGAAGAGCGTGCGGTCCGTCTCCGTGGCCAGCGAGATCATCTTTCCCTTCGTGTCGGGATTCACCCGGGAGTAGACGTGCTCGAGGTTGGTCGTCTTTCCGCCGAGGCCGGTGCCGTAATAGACCACCTTGCAGTTGATCTCGCGGCTGGCGTAGTTGATCATCGACATGATCCGACTCCACACTCCTTCGCGGAGGAGGATTCCGGGCCCGGAGCGGGCGCCGGCGAGGGCGGAGGGCTCCTAAAGTCGGCTCCGGCCATCTCGGAAGCAAGGTGGGTCAGGGCTTTTCCAGGGAGATCCGGCGGGGCGCCGGAAGATCGGGACCGGGACGAGCGGGGACTCGCCCCGGGAGGGCACGGGGATCCGGCTCGGCTCAGATGGCCAGCTCCGGGGCGCCGCGGGAGACCGCCTCCTCCTCCATTCGCTCGACGATGGACTCGGCGCGCCTTCGCAGGAGACCCCTGTTTTCCCAGGAGATGTAGTCGCGCATCAGATTGATGTTGTCGACCGTGGCGTCCGCACCGGCCATGTAGCCCAGCGCCGCGAGCCGACGGAAGGGGTGCGGGCTGAAGAGATCCCGACGGTGCCTCGAGATCTGGTCCCGCACCACCCAGGTGGCGACGGCGCCGGCCGCCGCGGCGGCCAGCACGGTGATCCCCGTGATCCGGAGCGTCCGGCTCCATCCGTTCTCCATCGTCCTCCTCCCCTTCGTCAGATCGGCGTCCATTTCTCCGGCCCATGCATGTCCCGGGCCTGTCTCACATCTCCCGGCGCCCGGAAAGCGCCTCGGCGAGCGTCGTGCCGTCCACGTATTCGAGGTCGCTCCCCATCGGGATCCCCCGCGCCAGCCGGGTGACCCGGGGCCCGAGCGGCCGCACGAGGTTCTCCAGGTAGACGGCCGTGGCCTCGCCTTCCACGCTGGCGTTCGTGGCCACGATCACCTCCTCCACCGGCTCCTTCCCCCCCCGGAGCCGTTCGACCAGCCCCGACACGTTCAGCTCCTCCGGCCCGACCCCGTCGAGGGGCGAAAGCTTGCCGCCGAGCACGTGGAAGAGCCCCCGGTACTGCCCCGTCCGCTCGATCGCTCCCACCTCGTACGCCTCCTCCACCACGCAGATCACGGAGGCGTCACGCCGCGGGTTCGAGCAGACCTCGCAGAGCTCCTCTTCGCTGAAGTTCCCGCACCTGGCACACGGACGGATCCGGTCCGCGACATCGCGGATCGCCCCCGCCAGCCGCCGGGCATCGTCCGAGGAGCCCTTCATCAGGTGGTGGACCAGGCGGAGCGCGGTCTTCGGACCGATGCCGGGCAGCCTGGAGAGCTCCCCGGTCAGCTGGTCAATAACCGACATCCGGTCCCGTCGGTCTCCGGCGTAGGACGGAGGGGCGCACCCGGCTGGAAGGCTTCAACGGCCTTAGAAGGCCGCTGAAGGAGTACAGCGGGTCGCGTTACGAGCGCCGTGGGGTCGGATGCAAGGCGGCGCTTCGAAGGCATAGCCGTGGCTACGTCGAGGAGCGCCAACGCCGCAGACGGCCCCACGCCGCCGTAACCCGAAGGGCACAGGGGGGTTGCGGCCCGATACGTCGTCTCTCGTCGTCAGCGATGCGCAGGGCATCGATTCCTCCTCGTTCCTAGTCTGGGGGCACCCGCGCGCAGCGTGGGTCCCGCAAGACCCCTGTGCGCGACCCACTGTACTCCTTCAACGGCCTTCTAGAACATCCCCGGGAGGTTCATCGGGAGGCCGCCGGTGGCCTTCTTCATCTCCTCCTCGTAGCCGTCCCGCGCCTTCTTCTGGGCCTCGCCCACCGCGGCGATCACGAGATCCTCGAGCATCTCGACGTCCTCGGGATCGACCACCGTGCGCTCGATCTCGAGGCGCTTGAGGGTGCCCTTCCCGTCGACGGTCGCCGTGACCATCCCGCCGCCCGCGGTCGCCTTCACCTCCCGCGCCTCCAGGGTCTCCTGGAGCTTGGAGATGCGCGACTGGAGCTGCTGCCCCATCTGCATGAGTTGCTGGAGATTTTCGTTCATGGAACCGGGCGATTGCGGACGTGGGAATGGAGTCCTACTCGAGAAGCTCGAGGTCGAGTTCTTCTACCGCCCGACCCAGCAGCGGTTCCTTCTCGATCAGCTCCCGGAGCCGGCCCTGCCGCACCCGGTCCTGGCTGACCCGCTCGGGTGCGTCGGGCGATTCTCCCGACTCTTCGATCACCACGTCGGTCGGCCGTCCGCGCAGCGTGGTGAGGGCGTGGCGCACACCGCGCAGCACCACCGGATCGCGGAGCCGGTCGAGGCCCGGGCCGGGGGGCAGGAGGACCCGGACGGCGTCGCCGCTCTCGCTCTCGCGCAGGGTGGAGCCGCGGAGGAAGGGGGTGGTCCCGCGCGGGAGGCCCCGGGGCTGCTCGAGGAGGCGGCGGAACGCCTCCACGGGCGAGAGCGACTCGTCGGACTCCGCCGAGGTGGGGGCGTCCCCCGCATCCTCCTCACCGGGCTGCGGTGTGGCCGGCCCGGGCGCGACCTCTGCAGCCGGAGCCGCGGAGGCTTCACGAGATGCGTCCGGCTCCGAGCCGGCTTCCGGTTCCGGGACGGTGTCCGCTTCCCGGCCGGCCGCCCCGTCGGGGCCGGCGTCCGGCTCCGGACCGGCCGCCCCGTCCGGGGTGCCGCCCTCCCGGCGCCCGTCGGGAACGGCGCCTCCCAGCGCCCGTACCAGCTCCTCGAGCTCGACCGTGCGGTCGAGGTAGCTGAAGCGGAGCAGGAGCATCTCGATGAGCATGCGGGGCTGGCTGCTCCGACGCAGGGCTCCGCCGGCCTCCAGCTCCGAGGCGAGCGCGAGCATCCGGACCAGGTCGGCCGGCTCGAACGAAGCCGCGACCTCCCGGAACGCCTCGGCGTGGGCCTCGGGAAGCTCCGCGCCCCCTTCGCCCCCGTCCAGCCGTATGCGCAGGAGCGTCCGGAGCGCGTCCACGAGGCCGTGGTAGAACTCCACCAGGTCGTATCCCTGGTCGAGGATCTCCTCCACGAAGGGGAAGACGTCTCCGTGCCGCCCCCCGCCGAGGATCCGGAAGAGCTCCAGGTAGCGCTCCTCCTCCACCAGGCCGAGGATGCGGCGCACCGACTCCGATTCGACCTCGCCCCCGGTGAGGGCGAGCACCTGGTCGACCAGCGAGAGCGCGTCCCGCATGCCGCCCTCCGCCTTCCGCGCGATCGTGCGGAGCGCGTCGTCCGACGCCCCCGTGCCCTCCTGCTCGAGCACGTCGCGGAGGCGATCGGTGATGTCGGCGATACCGATGCGGCGGAAGTCGAAGCGCTGGCACCTCGAGAGGATCGGCGCCGCCGTCTGCTGGATCCGCTGCGGCTCGGTCGTCGCGAAGACGAAGATCACGCGCGGAGGCGGCTCCTCGAGGATCTTGAGGAGCGCGTTCCACGCCTCCCGCGTGAGCATGTGCGCCTCGTCCACGATGTAGACCTTGAAGCGACCCTCCTCGGAGGGGGAGTACATCGCCCGCTCACGAAGGTCTCGCGCGTCCTCCACCCCGCGGTTGGACGCCGCGTCGATCTCCACCACGTCGAGGGCCGTGCTCCCGCTCCAGATGCGGCGGCAGCTGTCGCAGGTGCCACACGGCTCCCCTTCCTCCGTCCGCTCGGGACAGTTGAGCGCCATCGCCAGGACGCGGGCGAGCGTGGTCTTGCCCACTCCTCGAGGGCCGCAGAAGAGGTACGCGTGGGCGGTCCGTCCGCCCGCCACGGCCCGACGAAGGGTCTCGGAGACGTGCTCCTGCGTCTGGACGTCCGCGAAGGAGCGGGGGCGGTACTTCCGGGCGAGAGCGGTGTGGGCCACGGTGTCCGGTCGCGGTGGGGCTGGAGGCCGGTCGGGATCCCGGAGCGGGGCGCCCCGTCCGGCCGCTCCGGCGTCGGTCCGTCCCGAATCTAACCGGGCCGGGGGGCCGAGTGAAACCAGGGGGATCGGGCGAGGCGGGGCGCCCCTCCGGATGCTCCCGGCGGCGGCGGGAGCCGGCTCATCGGGGTACATAAAAAAATGCCCCAGGCTACCCGCAGCAACGTTCACCACGCTTACCGCTGCTACCGGCGAGGTCCTGACGGATTTCACGAGCTCCCGTCCTGCGGACCTGGGGCACACAGGTAAGATAATGGGATCGGCCGGCGCGTTGAAGGGGGGCTCCCACGGAACCCCTGCGCCTTCCAGGCCTCACTGGCCGACTCGCCAGGCGTCGACGACGTGCTCCATCCGCTCCGGACGGCCGACCCGGAACCAGACCGCGACCGCGTCGAAGCGGAGCCGGCGCCCCCGGACCGCGTCGGCATGCTCGCGGATCCAGGCCCGGGCGGCTCGCTCCACCTCCCGCCGCTTCCGCCGGGTGATCCCCTCGAGCGGGTGGCCCCACCCCGATCCGGAGCGCGCCTTCACCTCGACGAAGGCGAGGACGTCGTCGCGGACCGCGACCAGGTCGAGCTCCCGCGGCCCGTCCCGCCAGTTCCGGTCCAGGATGCGCCACCCGGCCGCCTCCATCCGGCGTGCGGCAGCCTCTTCGCCCCGCCGTCCGCGATGGACCCGCGACTCCTGCGGCACCCGTGGCCGCTCCGGCCCGGGCGGGGGCGGAGGAACGGCCGGACGCCCGGGCTCTCCCGGTTCCATGCGGGGAAGGTGGAGCCCTTTCGCGGGCTCCCCGATGGTCCGGACGGCCTCGTCCGGGGACGGCTCCTACGTCTCCACGCCTACGGGCTGCCCGAGCGGGGGGGTGACGCTCCCTCCGATGGCCCGGCTGATGTCCCGGACCTGCCCCATCAGCTCCTCGAACTGCTCCGGATAGAGCGACTGCGCTCCGTCGGAGAGCGCCTTCGTCGGCTCCGGATGGACCTCCACCATGAGACCGTCGGCCCCGGCCGCGACCGCGGCGCGCGCCATCGGGATCACCTTGGCCCTGAGGCCGGTGCCGTGACTGGGATCGGCGATGATCGGAAGGTGCGAGAGCGCCTTCACGACCGGGATCGACGTGAGATCGAGCACGTTTCGCGTATGGGTATCGAAGCTCCGGACGCCCCTCTCGCAGAGGATGACCTCCTCGTTCCCCTCGGCCAGCACGTACTCCGCCGCGAGCAGGAGCTCGTCGATCGTGGCGCTCATCCCCCGCTTGAGGAGCACGGGCTTGCCCGCCGCTCCCACGCGGCGCAGGAGCGGGTAGTTCTGCATGTTGCGGGCGCCGACCTGCAGGATGTCCGCGTACTCGGCCACCTCGTCCACCTTCTCGACGTCGAGAGCCTCGGTCACGACGGCGAGCCCGGTCGCCTCCCTCGCCTCCGCGAGGAGGCGCAGGCCCTTCTCGCCCAGTCCCTGGAAGGAGTAGGGCGAAGTGCGGGGCTTGTACGCGCCACCGCGGAGCACGGTCGCGCCGTATTCCCGCAGCCGGTGCGCGGTCTCCAGGATCTGCTCCCGGCTCTCGACCGCGCAGGGGCCGGCCATCATGACCAGCTCGCCCCCGCCGACGCGGGTGCCGTTCGGGAGCTCGACGACGGTGTCCTCCTCCCGCCACTCGCGGGAGACCTGCTTGTACGGATGGCTCACGACGATGACCTCGAGCACGCCCGGCAGGCCCTCGAAGGCCCCCGGATCGACACGGCCGTCGTTGCCGATCAGGCCGACGGCGGTGCGCTGGCGGCCCGGGATCGGACGGGCGTCGTAGCCCCGGTCCCGGATCGCCTCCACGACCCCCTCGATCTGCCCGGGGTCGGCGTCGTGCTTCATCACCACCAGCATCCGTCGCTCACCTCTGATCTGCGTTCGCGTTCCAGGACCTCATCCGGAGCCCTCCCGGAGGAGTCGGATCCGGCCGTCCTCGAGCTCGACGGCGGTCCCGTCCCACGCGGTGACCGCCCAGCCGTCATACCCCGCCTTCCGCAGGAGGTCCGGGAGCCGCACCGGATCCACGGAGGGATAGGGGTGCGTGAGAAGGAGCAGCCCGGGATCGGCCCGACGCGCCAGCGACGCCACCGAGGAGGGCGACAGGTGCGTCTCCATGTGCACCTCGTCGGAGACGGCGCACTCGGCCACCAGAAGATCGCACCCCCCGAGAAATCCGCCGAGCGCGTCCGAGGGCCCGGTGTCGCCGGTGTACCCCATGGTACCGGCCGGCGTCTCGAGCCTCCAGGCGACGGACACGTCGGTGTGGGGCGTCGGATGGCACCGCAGGTGGAGCTCCCGGTCGGGGTCGTCGTGCCGGCCCTCACGGCCGGGCTCCACGATCCGAACCGGAAAGCCCGGCTCCAGGATCCACTTCCCGTGAGCGCCGGCCAGCGCCTCGAGGAATCGGCGGGTACCGGGGGGGCCGAGGACGGTGAGGGGCTCGGACCGGGAGTCGCCGTCGAGGATTCCCGGCCCGTGGTGGAGGGCCCAGAGAAGGGCGGCCACGTCGCCGACGTGATCGGTGTGGAAGTGCGAGATCACCAGGTGGCTCAGCCGCCGCCACTCGAGCCCGTGCCGGCCGAGCGCGTGGAGGGCTCCCGAGCCGCAGTCGAGGAGGACCCGGGCGTCTCCCGCCTCCACCCAGTGCGCCGGAGACTGCCGGAGCGGGTCGGGAAGGAGCGTGCCCGAGCCGAGGACGGTCAGCCGGACGGGCATCTCATCCCCCGCATCTCACGCCGCCGACCCGCTCACCTCCAGGGCGTCCTGGAGGCGGACGCCCACCACGTTGCTCACCCCCGGCTCCTCCATCGTGACGCCGTAGATCCAGTCGGCGGCCTCGATCGTCCGGGGGTTGTGCGTGATCACCACGAACTGCGTCTCGTCCTTGAAGTCCTGCAGCAACTTGATGAACCGGCCGATGTTCGACTCGTCGAGCGGCGCGTCCACCTCGTCGAGGACGCAGAAGGGGCTCGGCTTCACGAGGTAGATCCCGAAGAGCAGGGAGAGCGCGGTGAGCGCCCGCTCGCCTCCGGAGAGGAGGTCGATCTTCTGCGTCCGCTTGCCCCGGGGCGAGGCGTGGATCTCGATCGGGCTCTCGAGCGGATCGTCCGGCTCCTCGAGCCAGAGGTCGGCCTCGCCCCCGTCGAAGAGCCGGAGGAACGTCTCCCGGAAGCGGGTGCGGATCGCCTCGAACGTCTCCTCGAAGAGGCCGGTGGCCGTCTCGTTGATCTGCCGGATGGCCGAGCGGAGGTCGTCCCGGGCCTCGACCAGATCGTCGCGCTGCTCCTCGAGGAACGACAGCCGAAGGCTCTCCTCCTCGTGCTCCTCGACGGCGAGCATGTTCACGGGTCCGATCCGCTCGAGCCCTTCGACGATCTCGCGGAGCTCCCGCCTGAGCGCCTCCGGCTCGCCCTCGACCGGCTCCGCCTCCTCGAGGAGCCGCTCCAGCGGGCGGCCCCACTCCCCTTCGAGCCGGTCCTGGATGCGCCCGATCCGTCCGTCCAGCTCCTGCTTCTCGAGCTGCAGCCTGTGCCTCTCCTCGGTAGCTTCCCGCTCCTCAGTCCGCGCCCGCCGAACGCGGCTCTCCGCCTCGGAGAGGGCGTCCGCGACCTCGGCGAGGGCGCGGTCCCGCTCGCGCAGGAGCTCCTCGGCACGGTCCCGCTCCTCGAAGAGGCGCTCGGTCGCACCGGCTCCCTTCTCGCGCAGCTCGGCGACTCGCTCAGCCTCTTCGCGCAGTCGCTCCTCCTCCGCGCCGAGCGAGCGGATCCGCTCGGAGGCGGCCTCCCGAGCTCGCCGGACCTCTTCCAGCCGGTCCCGCGCCCGCTCGGTCTCGCCCTCGATCCGGGTGAGCCGGATCTCCACGCCGGACTCCGCCGAGCGAGCCGCCTCCCACTCCTCCTGCACGCCCTCGAGGCTCGCACGCGCCTCCTCCCGCCGCTCCCGGAGCGTTTCCTCCTCGGCCAGCAGGGCCTCCCGGTCCTCTCGCGCGGAGCGGGCCCGCTCGAGCGCGCGCTCACGGGAGGCACGGGCCCCCTCGATCTGGCGGGCAATCTCGTCCTGCTGCCGGTCGATCCGCGCCCGCCGGTCGACCTGGGCTGCGGCTTCCGCCTCGGCCCGGAGGAGATCGCCCTCCACCTCCCGCAGACGGTCGCGGACCTGCTCGAGCGCCTCCTCCGCATCGTCCACCCGGGCCCGAGCGGCTTCCCGCTCCTCGGTCGCGCTCCCGGCCGCGGATTCGGCTTCGGCCGCTTCCATCCGGAGGCTCTGGAGCCGCTTCCGCCTCTCGAGCAGGTCCGTCGCGCCGAGCGGATTGCCCACCCGCACGACCCCCTCGCCGGACGACGCGGCGCGGGGCGAGACCCAGCGCGTGCCGGTGGCGGTGGAGAGCTCGTCGGCGCCCTCCAGGAGCCGGACCCCGCCGAGCAGCGTCCGGACCCAGGGCGCGCCCGCGCCGGAAGCATCCACGCCCTCGGGAAGCGGCCCCGCGGCCTCGCCCGCATCGTCGAGCGGCAGGAGGAGGAGCCCGCCCCCTCCCGACCACGAGCCGGCGAACCATTCGACGAGCGCATCGGCGGCGGCCCGGTCGCGCATCACCACCCCGCGGGTCAGCGGCCCCAGATACGCCTCGACCAGCGCCGCGACCCCTTCCTCGACCTCCAGGAAGTCCGCCAGCACGCCCTCGACGCCCTCCAGGCCCGCCTCGAGGACCCCCTGCACCACGGGCTCGATGCCCTCCCGGTCACGCTCCATCCGCTCGAGGGCCGCGACCCTGGAGCCGAGCTCACCGGCGCGGTCCCGGAGCTCGATCTCCCGGGCTCGGGCCGACTCCAGGCTCTCGCGGGCCGAGGCGACCGCTCCCCGCCGCTCCGCGAAAGACCGGCGGAGCTCCTCCGCCTCGCGGGTCAGCCCCTCCGTGCGGTCCGTGAAGAGGTCGCCCTGTGAGCGGAGATCGGAGAGTGCGTCGGCCCCCTCCTCCATCTCCTCCCGCAGGCGCTCCAGCCGGCGCTCCAGCTCCGCGGCCTGGGCCTCGGCCGACTCGGCGTCGCCCTCCAGCTGTGCGCTCCGCCGGGCGACCTCCCGCTCCCGCCCCTCCACCTCCTCGAGGGAGTCACGCGCCTCGCGCAGCCTCTCGCGCACCTCCGAAGAGGTGGCGCGCCTCGCCTCCAGCTCGCGCCGCGCCTCCTCGACCCCGGCCTCCCGTTCCTCGAGAGACCGCTTCAACTCCGCGGCCTCCGATTCGCGGGCCGTGAGCCGCTCGCGCGCCTCCGTCCTCTCGCCTTCGATCTGCTCGAGGCGCCGGTCGACCGCCGCCTGGCGCTCGGAGGCGACCGCGAGCTCCTTCTCCCAGCGCACCAGCTCGGAGCGCACCCGCTCGAGCTCGACCGCCGCCTCCCGGCGCGCCTTCTCGACCTCCACCTGGCGCAGGCGGAGGGACTCGAACTCGGACTCGGCGGTGCGGAGCTCCGCCGCCATCCCCTCGCCGCCCCCGGTCTCGCCCTCCAGCCGCGCCTCCACCTCCGAGAGGCGCTCCCGGAGCGCGCCGATCTCGCCGCGGACCACCGCGACCTCCACCGAGAGCCGGCGGGATCGGAGCTCCGACCACCGCTCCGCCTTCCCCTTCTGACGAGCGAGGGAGCGCACCTTCGTCTGGACCTCGGCGATGACGTCCTCGAGGCGCTGGAGGTCGCCCTCCGCCCGCTCGAGGCGGCGGGAGGCCGTCTTGCGACGATCCTTGTACTTCCCGATCCCGGCCGCCTCCTCGAAGAGGGACCGGCGCTCGTCGGCGCGGTCCGAGAGGATGGCGTCGACCATCCGGTTCTCGATGACGTTGTAGGCGTTCGCGCCCAGACCGGTGTCGCGCACGAGATCGACCACGTCCTTCAGCCGGCAGGAGGACCGGTTGAGGGAGTACTCGCTGCCGCCGTCCCGGTACACGGTCCGGCCGATCGCGACCTCCTCGAAGGGTACCGGCAGCGAGCCGTCCTCGTTGGAGACGACCATCGTCACCGAGCCGCGGCTCACCGGACGCCGGTTCACGGAGCCCTGGAAGATCGCCTCCTCCATCTTCGAGCCCCGGATCGCGGTCGGGCGCTGCTCGCCGAGGACCCATCGGATGGCGTCACTGATGTTCGACTTCCCGCATCCGTTGGGGCCCACGATGGCGGTCACGCCCTCGTGGAAGTCGATCTCCGTGGAGTCGGGGAAGGACTTGAATCCGTGGACCCGGAGAGACTGGAGCTTCATGCGGGGGGTCGGAACGAGGTGAAGGCGGACACGACCTGGTCGGCGGGCGGGATCCCGGGGATCTCCAGGATCCCGTAGTACCACCCGAGGACGGCGCCGCCGAGGACCAGGATCAGGAGGAGGACGAGCAGCTCGACGCGGCGGCGAGGGGCCCCTTTCCGCGCACCCTCGCGGCGTCCGGTGGAGGCGGAGGGGAAGAGCGGGTCGGACCCCGCGCCCGCGGGCGCCGGAGGGCCGCCCTCCGGTCGATCGGCCTCCGCCGGTTCCGGGCCCGCCGGCGGTCCCTCGTCCGGAGCTCCCTCCCGCGGGGCTTCGGCCGCCGCGTCCTCGTCGAGCGCGTCCTCGTCGAGGGCGTCCTCGCCGCGGGCTTCGTGGCTCGGAGCCTCCTCGCGGGGAGTCCGGAGGGCGGAAGCCCCGGCGGCAGAAGTATCGGCACCCCCGGCCTCCTCGATGTACTCCGCTTCCCCGCGGATCGGGGAAGCCTCGACGTCGAGGTCCCACTCCTCGGCTCCCGGGAGATCGGGGTCGTGCTCGTCGGCCTCCCGGACCGGCTCGTCGGCCCCCGGGCCCGGATCGAGGAGACCGGCTTCGGGTCCCAGCGCGGCCGCCTCGTCGTCGATGGCGCCGGAGTCGTCCCGGGGATCGCCGGGGTGTGGATCGGACGCCTCGCTCCCTTCCGCGAGATCCCCGGGTTCCGGAGAGCCCTCCGACCCGGCGAACCCCGACTCGATCTCCAGGTCGAGGCCGCCGAGATCGACGCCCGGCTCCGGTCCGAGGCTCGCCGGCTCCGGTCCGGGGCTCGCCGGCTCCGGCTCGGGGTCGGAGTCCGCCGGCTCGGGGTCGGAGTCCGCCGGCTCGGGGTCGACGTCCTCCGGGACGAGGTCGAGCTCCTCGTGCTCGGCCTCCTCCGGCGAGAGATCGAGATCTCCCGGCTCCAGCTCCGCGCCCTCCGCCTCGACGGCAGGCGCCTCCGGCTCGAAGTCGGGCGCCTCCGGGTCCAGGTCGGGCGCCTCCGGGTCCGGTCGGTCCGACGCGGGATCGAGGAGCGCCAGGGCGCGCTCGTCGGCCTCGAATCCACCCGTGGCGGCATCCGCCCCGAGGAGCACGAGGTGGTCGGCGCGCTCGAGGAGGCTCCGGGCGCCGGCCAGGCCGGCAGGCAGGAAGAGGAGGAGCGTGGCTCCGGCTCCCCGGAAGCCGCCGGCGAGGGAGTCCCACCGGGCGTGCTCGAGCACCTCGGCCGGATCGGAGACCACGGTGCCGGCGGGGGCGAAGTAGAACCCGCCCCTGGCGGGGGCGCGGGCGATCCTACGGACCGAAGCCCCGTAGAGGACGGCGTCGGAGATCCCTTCTCCGTTCGCCTCGTCGAGGAGCTCGTGGAGAAGCGGCTCTTCGAGCGAGAGGTCGGCCAGGAACACCCGCCGCCCCGCGGCCGCCCACTCCCGGGCGAGCCGGACGGCCGTACGGCCGCTCCATTCTCGATCCGGAAGCTCCGCGCTCGCGGCGAGGACGACCATGCCCGCCGCGTGCTCCGCACGGGCCGGGTCGAGGGCCTCGGGGAGGGCGCCCCCGGTGGGATCGAACGACTGCCTGCGGAGGTCCGGGCTCATGATCGCCGCGGGAGATGGAGGGGGTGCGACCGACCGCTCCGGGGAGGGGTCCGCCCGGAACGCCGGGAAGGTAACCCGGGCCGCCGAGGAGGGGCAATCAATCCGGGGACCGCGGCTCCTCGTCTCCGTCGCCGAAGTCGAGCCGCGCAGCGTCGCCCCACAACGTCTCCAGCTGGTAGAAGTCCCGCGCCTCGGGATGCAGCACGTGGACGACGAAGTCGATGTAGTCCAGCAGGATCCAGCGGCCTCCGCCCATCCCCTCGACGTGCCCGGGCCGCACGTCTTCCTTCTTCAGGGTCTCGAGGACGTGCTCGCCGATCGAGCGCACCTGCACGTCCGAGGTGCCGGTCGCGATCACGAAGAAGTCGGTGGCCGAGGAGATGCCACGGAGATCGAGGGCCACCACGTCCCGCGCCTTCCGCTCGAGCGCGAGCTCGGCCGCGCGGCGCACGGGTCCGGGGGGTCGGAACGTGTCGGAGGAGGCGTCGTCGGACATCGTCGGATGACCCGCTGGGGGGTTACTCGTCGGAGCGCTCGACGCGGACTTCGATCTCCACTTCCACGTCTTCGTGGAGCCCCACGGACACCATGAACGCGCCCACCGACTTGATCGGCTCCTCGAGGAGCACCCGACGGCGGTCCACCTCGAAGTCCAGGTCGCGCTCGTTCGCCTTCTCGGCGATGTCGGAGGCCGTGACCGAGCCGAAGAGTCGGCCCTCCTCGCTGGCGCGCGCATCGAAGACGAGGACCATGCCCTCGAGCTGGGCCGCACGGCGCCGGGCCTCGAGGTAGTCCCTCTTCGCGCGCTCCTCCTCCTGCCGCCGCTCGTCCTCGAGACGACGGATGTTCGCCTCGCTCGCCTCGTAGGCGAGGTCCTGGGGAAGGAGGTAGTTGCGGGCGTAGCCCGGCTTCACGTCCACCACCTCGCCGGCGTCGCCGAGGTGCTTCACGTCCTGCTTCAGAATGAGCTTCATCGACCGCTCCTTGATCGTCCCTTCGTGAATCGTCCTGCTATCAACCCGAATTCCTCAGCCGGACCACGCGGCCCCGCAGGTCGAACCAGGTGTCCCCGAGCCCGACCAGGAGCGCCGCCGCCGCCACGGCCGGCGCCATGAGGAAGGTGGCGAACGCCAGCAGGAGCATCCCGCCGAACGAGAAGCCACCTCCGACGAACACCAGGACCGCGATCCCCCGCACAGCGTAGAGCGCGCCCATGAAGCACACCGCGTTCGTGCCGACCCGTGAAGCCGCGCCTCCGACGAGCAGGAGCGCGATTCCCGCCACGAAGACCCAGACCAGGTGGTCGTTGAACCGGAACTCCCGGAGCGGTGCCAGCGCCCCCTTCCCGTCCCGGCCCAGACGGCGATGCAGCCACCAGGCCACCCCGAGCGCGGCGAGCGAAGCCAGCCCGAGGAGCGCGGGGAAGACCGCTCCCTGCGCCTCGGCCGTGTCCCTGAGCGCGGAAGCCATCGTCGGCGAGACTCCCTCCTCGCCTCCCGCGGACCGGAGCAGGGCCAGCGTCGCGTCCACCCCGTCGCGGATCCGGTTCCGCACCAGCGCGTCCACCGCCGTCCAGCCGCCGGGCCGGACCAGGAAGTAGCCCGCGGCCACGGTGAATGTGCCGGCGACCGCTCCCAGCGCCCGCCCGAGGAAGGCGGAGCCGGGCCGCCAGAGCGTCAGCGCGGCGAACCACCCGCCCAGGACGACGGCCCACCCGCGCTCGAGGTACCACCAGCTTCCTCCCTGCACTCCGCCGAAGACGGCGAGGGCGGCGAGGACCCCGGCGAGGCCCGCCGACCACGTACCCGGCGGCAGGGCCAGCACGAGGAAGAGGAACGGGACCGCGATCAGCGGAAGCGGATGGACGACGGAGAGCGCGAGGGTGAGGAGGGCCAGTCCGACCGCCCTCCACCCGTCCCGCCGGCTCGCGGCCAACGGCGTCAGCCCTCGTGGTCGCGGACGTAGGGAAGGAGAGCCAGGTAGCGGGCGCGCTTCACGGCCTGGCCGAGCTGCCGCTGGAAGGCGGCGTTCACCTTCGTCGTGCGCTTCGGCAGGATCTTCCCCTGCTCGGTCATGAACCGGGAGAGAGTGCTCACGTCCTTGTAGTTCAGCAGCTCGACGGCCGGCCCTTCCACCCTCCGGCGGCGTCCCCGCCCGCCCCGGAACTCCGGGGGCGAATCGTCGTCCTCGTCCACGTCCCTCTCGTCCTCGTCGACGTCCAGCTCCTCCTCCTCCTCGTCCTCGTCCTCATCCTCCTCTTCTTCCTCCCGCGCCGAGGGCGGGGTCTCGGAGAGGATGGAGATTCCGGAGGTGGGCTCGCCCTCGTTCAGGACGAGGAGATAGCGGAGCAGGTCGTCGTCCAGCTTGAGGATCCGCTCGAACTCGGGCAGGGTGTCCGGCTCGGCCCGGACATGGGCGACGACGTAGTACCCCGACCCGTGCGATCCGATGGGGTAGGCGAGCTGCCGCACACCCCAGTGGTCCACGGCGGCCACCTCGCCCCCGGCGTCGGGGATGCCCTGATGGAAGCGATCCAGCTTCTCGGTGATCCCGTCCTCGTCCAGGGCGGGATCGAAGATGTATACGACCTCGTACAGCCTCATGGGATTCCCTCGGTCCGTGGTGCACGGGCCCCGCCGTCCGTCCGGCCCGTGGCCGGATCCGCGGTGGAGCGGGATGAGTCGTGTAGCGTAATGGATCAGACGTTGAAGCGGAAGAGCAGGAGATCGCCGTCCCGGACCACGTACTCCTTCCCCTCCGCGCGCATCACCCCCTCCTCGCGGGCCGCCTTCAGCGATCCGGCCTCGAGGAAGTCGTCGTATCCGACCGTCTCGGCGCGGATGAAGCCGCGCTGGAAGTCGGTGTGGATGGTCCCGGCCGCACCCGGAGCCCGCGTGCCGCGGCGCACCGTCCACGCCCGCGACTCCTTCTCGGCGGCGGTGAAGAAGGTGATCAGGCCGAGGAGGTCGTAGGCGGCCTGGATCAGCCGGGCGAGCCCCGTCTCTTCGAGGCCGAGCTCGCGCAGGAACTCCCGCCGCTCGTCCGGGGCGAGCTCGGCGAGCTCCGATTCGATGCGAGAGCAGACGGAGACGACACCGGCCTCCTCGCCGGCGGCGAGCTCATCGAGAGCCGACGTCCAGCGGTTCTCGCCCGAGGTCAGGTCGTCCTCTCCCACGTTGGCGACGTAGAGCACCGGCTTCGCGGTGAGGAGGTGGAAGGGACGGAGAACGTCGTCCTCGCGCTCGCTCCGCTCCATCGACCGCGCCGGCCGCCCCTCCGCGAGGGCGTCCCGCGTCCGACCGAGCACGTCCGCATCGAAGGCGGCGTCCCGATCGCCGGAGCGGGCCTTCTTCTCCACCCGCTCGAGCCGCCGCTCCACGGTCTCGAGGTCGGCGAGGATGAGCTCGGTCTCGACGATGTCCCGGTCCCGCAGCGGATCCACGCCGCCCAGCACGTGCGTCACGTCGGGGTCCTCGAAGCAGCGGAGCACGTGCGCCACGGCGTCGACCTCGCGGATGTTGGCCAGGAACTGGTTGCCGAGCCCCTCGCCCTCGGACGCGCCTTCCACCAGTCCGGCGATGTCCACGAAGTGGATGAACGTGGGCACCCGCGCCTTCGATCCCACGATCCGGTGAATCCGGTCGAGACGCTCGTCGGGCACCTCCACGGTGCCCACGTTCGGCTCCACCGTGCAGAACGGGTAGTTCTCGGCGGGAGCGCCCGCGGCGGTGAGGGCGTTGAAGAGAGACGACTTGCCCACGTTGGGCAGGCCCACGATTCCGACCTTCAGCATTGGAGTCCTGGTGCGGGGTCCGGCCGAGCCGACCGCCGGAGCGCGTGCGAAGGCCGTCCGGCGGCCAAAAAAAGGGCGCGCTCGGAAGACCGTCGTCGACGATCGTCCGGATGCGCGCCGGACTCCGAAGTTAGAATCAAGCCCCGGGGGGGTAAAGGGGCGCCGCGGTGCCGGCACCCTTGCGTCGGGCCGACGTTGGAGAGAGCTTTTCGGGTCTGAACACCGTATCGTACGGGACCCGCCCGGGTCCCGCTCATCACATCAGGACTTCATGGACTTCTCCTTCGTCGGACACGACGAACATCCGCGCTTCGGCTGGTTCGCCGAAGGCCTCCGCTCGGTCATGGAAGAGCGTGGCCACCGTTGGGTGGACGACGCCGCCGAGGCCCGCCTCGTGGTGAACTTCTTCCCGGCCGGCGAGCCCCGCACCTTCCGCCGCCGGAACAAGGCGGTCTTCCTCGTGGGGGTCTCGGAGGCGGAGGGGCCGTTCACGGATCACATGCGGGAGGGCTATCCCCTTCTGGTCGGATCCATCTCCAACCTGCTGGCGGCGCTGGTCGACAGCGGTGATTCGGCGGATCCCGACGTCCACTTCGTCACGCCCGAGCAGGGGCACTACGTCGTCTCCGGCAACCACGACCGCGCCGCCTACTTCCGCAGGATCTACCAGCGGATCGAGCCGCTGGCCACGTCCCGGCTCGTCATCGACAACCGGTTCGATCGCGACCTTCCCGAGGAGCTGTGGGAGGGCGACGAGCACACGTGCTCGATCCGCCAGGCGGGCCGGCGCCTCGACGCGCTCAACCTGCTTCCGACACCCTTCCCGATGGACGAGGTGCTACCCGAGCGGGCCCGCAAGCACCTGAAGAAGCTCTACGGCATCGGGGGCCTCAGCTACGGGAATCTCAGCGCCCGCCGGGACGAGGACACCTTCTGGATGAGCGCCAGCGGGGTCGACAAGTCCGACCTCCGGGAGATCGGCCGCGACATCCTCCTGGTGAAGGACTACGACGAGGAGGAGAACGCGATGGTGCTCAGCGTGCCGCCGGAGGTCGAGCCGCGCAGGGTCTCGGTGGACGCGATCGAGCACTGGATGATCTACCGGGAGCACCCGGACGTGGGCGCCATCATGCACGTCCACGCCTGGATGGACGGGGTGCCCTCCACCGACTTCAACTATCCCTGCGGAACGTACGAGCTCGGTAAGGCCGTCGCCGACATCATCCGCGAGTCCGACGATCCCAGCCGGTGCGTGGTGGGGCTCAAGAACCACGGACTCACGATCACCGGACACTCGCTCGAGGAGATCTTCGAGCGGGTCGAGGGCCGGCTGCTCCAGCACGTGCCGATGTCGTAGGGACGGTCGGCGGCGGCGCGGCGCGATGTCCGGAAGTGAACGGGGGCGGCCGGCCGGCCGCCCCCATTTCTCGTTCTGGGCCTCCGGCTAATGCTCGAAGGAGGTCCCGCTCTCCACGATGCAGCACCCCATCGAAGCACACCACTCCCAGGTGTGGTCGTCCTCGGGAATGTCGAGCCAGCGGGCGTACGGCTTCTCGTCGTCGTCCATGGCAGCGACGTCGTGGACGAGATCGCACCCGGGGGCCGCCGGTGAGCCGTGATCGCAGTACCGCAGCGTGAGCACCCAGGGCCGGATGTTCGTGTGCTCCGAGACGATCACCGCCCTGCCGACCATGCTGCCGTCGTCCCGGGCCTGGACCGAATCGACCCAGACGTAGCTGACCCCCTCGGGGTAATACCGGTGGACGTGGCGCTCGTTCGGCGCGGTCGGATGCGCGGAGCCGTGCTCGTGGATGAAGGACTTGTAGCCGCCGAGGAGGGCGAGCGAGTCCGGGAGGAGCGAGGAAGTCTCCTGGGCCTGGACCCGCGGAGGCGTGACGGCGTCCTCCCGGGTCGGAGCGTCCTGGAGGGCACCGACGGGTCCGTGGATCTGTCGCGCCCGCTCGGCCTCCTCACGGAGCGAATCGAAGGGGCTCTCGCGCCCGTCGATAGTGACCCGGCCGATGACCCGCCCCGGGCAGGGGGTATGCCCGGGCTCGTACGCCTCCGGACGCGTGCCCTCGATCCCGATCTGGGGAGAGATCACTCCGTCCACCGCTGCCGAGTCGATACGGGAGATGCCCCCGTTCGGATCGGGCACCGCCACCGGAAGTGCCTTCTGGGCCGCGCCGTTCCCGGTCGGCCGGTACCGGAGCGTGTCCGCGAAGGCGAGGAAGTCTGCATGGTTCGCCGGGTCCGCCGGATTGCCGAAGCTCCACGTGCCGTTCTCGAGGCACGCTCCCTCGCCGGCCCGCGGGGGCACGACTTGCCGGTCGAGTCCGGACGCGCAGCCGAAGGCGATCCCGAGCAGGATGAACGCGGCGGCGGCGGCGACATTTCGTCGGAGAGCTGTCATCGGTTCTTCTTCCCGTGTGGATTGGACATTCGCCGGAAACACCGGCGATCGGGCTGGGATCAGTGTGAGCGTGCCTCTTCCCGACGGGTCCGGAGCGTCGCGGCGACGCGGGCCCAGCGCGCGGCTTCCTCCGGCTCGCCCGCCGCTTCCTCCAGCCGGGCGGCCAGCGAGAACCCCCGCGTGAGAGCGAACGCGTCCTCCACGGTGCCGAAGGAGCCGGCGCTCATCGTCGGGAGCGCGCGCAGGAAGCGGCGGAGCGATTCCCGGGCCGTGGCCGTGTCACCGAGGAGGAGACGCATCTCCACCTCGGCCATCACCTGCCGTGGAGCGATCCGGCCCGGTGGAATCGCTTCCCTGCCGGCGCCCCAGCGATCGAGCGTGGAGCGCACCCGGGCGGTGTCGCCCCGGTGATAATGCCAGCGGAGGGCGAGCACGCCGTTCGGAGCGTCGGGACGTTCGAGGGGGTGCGGGTCGCCGATGGGAGCCGCGGCGACGAGGTTGTCGAGCAGCTCCTGGAGCACCCGCTCCTCGTCGGCGGGCGCGACGGCGCTCCGGACCATCTCGCGGATCCGTGTCTCGAGGCCGCCGGCGATCTCGGCGTGTCCCCCGCTCGTCATGTAGGCCCGGAAGCGCTCGCGCTCCGCCAGGAGTGCCGTCGGAAGCTCCGGTCCCCCCTGTACCGCCCGCTCGTCGGCGACCGAGGCGGCGCGTCGCGAGAGGATACCGGCCGCGTCCTCGACCAGGCCGCGGAGGGCCGCGACGGCCGCCACGTTCTCCGCCACCGTCTCCGGCGGGCGGGGCCACGCTCGGAGGAGCGAATCCGCGCGGCGGACGGCTCGGGACGTCTCTCCCGCCTTGAGGAGGACACGGACACGCAGCAGCTCGCCCCGGAGGAGGCTCGACGGCTGCCGGGCTTCCCGGAGGGCCCGCTCCACCGCCTCGAGCGCGCCGGAGAGCGTGTCACGCGGATTCGAGAGCCGGCCCTGCTCCTCGAGGACCGACGCCAGGGCGAGCCAGGCCGCCGGGCTCCGGGGGTACGCCTCCGCCCACGCCCTCACCTCTTCCAGGAGGATTCCCCGACCCCACTGTGTCGCCTGCCGGACGGAAGGCGAGAGGATCTCCGTTCCGCTGCGGAGCTCCCGGGAGGGGTGCGGGATCCACGCCACGGTGTCGGAATGGAGCTCCGGGTAGGCCCGGAAGAGATCGGCGCCGGGGACATGAGAGATCCCACCCCTCAGCTTTTCCTGCCGGTCCGGGAGGACCATGCGGAGCCGCTCATAGAGAATGGGTGTGAGGAAGCGGGCCCTGCGCATCGCCTCCCGGTACGCGAGGGCGGCGGAGTGGTGGCTCGTGCGGAACGACCACCCCGACGGGCTCCCCGGGTCAGGCAGAACGGCGTCGTCCCGGTGGAGACACTCCGCGAGCCCGATCCAGCCCGGGACATCCTCGGCATTCTCCTCGACGATCCGGCGGAAGCCGGCGCACGCCTCGGGCCACTGTTCGTGGGCCAGGGCGAGGAGCGGGGTCGCGGGACCCTCCTCGCGCACGGACCGGCGGGCGTTCTCGAGCCAGAGCCGGCTCTCCTCGCCGCTCCAAGCCCGCACGCGCGCGAGCCATAGATTCGCCTCGGGATATTCCGGATCCGCCTCGATCGCCTGGCGGAGGAGCCGCCGTGCCTCCGTACCGTCTCCGCGCTCGAGCGCGACGCGCCCCGCCACGTAGGATCGGGCCGCCTCGAGGCTGGACGTGCTCCCGGGCTCCAGATCCTCGCCGGGCACGGAGAGCCCGAGAAGCTCGGCTCCCAGGCGTCGGAACGCTCCCCGCAGCGAACCCGGCTCGGACGCCGCCCGGGCCGAGGAGCGGACCACAACCTCTCCTGTGGCGGCATTCAGTACGGCCACCCGGACGCTGAGGGAGTCGCCGATCCCCACCACCTCGCCCATGACGAGCCGCCCCGCTCCGAGTTCGCGGGCGGCGTCCACCGCCGACTCCGACGAGGGCGCCGTCCCTCCCTCCACCCCGTGGCGGTGGAGCGCGTCGACGACGTGGAAGCGGTCGACCAGGGAGACGCCCCTCCACCTCGAGAGCTCCTCGGCGAGCTGCCACTCCACCACGTCCGCGTCGGGAGAATCGGACCCGGGGACGTCGCGCTGCGAGAAGGGGAAGACCACCAGGAGGTCGGGATCGAGCCGCGAGTCCCAGTAGAGGGAGGAGATGAGCGGCGGGTGGAGGGCAGCGACGACGGCGACCGCGGCGACCCCGGACGCGCCGAGGAGGATGCCACCCATGGCCCACTTCGGCGGAGCGAGCCGCCGCGAGCCCGCTCCGTCATCGGAGTCGGCCTTCGCGCTCCCCCGATCCGGCACCAGGTCGAAGAACCACGCCCCGGCGAGCACGATCGGGAAGCCGAGGAGGACCAGGATCGTGATGATCCGTGGGCCCTCCGCCGGAAGGTCGAGGAGGGGGAAGGTGGTCTCGGACACCTCGATCGCGCCCCATCCGACGACGGCGTAGAACGCGAGGGACCGGAAGACCTTCCGGTCCTTCAGCTCCCGGAACAGGGACGTGCGCGGCGATTCGTCGCCAGACATGATGCCCTCGAACGGAAGAGGCGGCCCGGGGTGGGCCGGCTCTACTCAATGATCTTTCCGGACGTGGCGGACCCGCAAGGGAAATGTAACATGTCCCTTCCCGAAACCCGCTATTCCGCCACCGTGCGCTGGATCGCCCCGATCACATCCGGATACCGCTCGAAGACCCAGCGGGCCTCCTCCACGTCGAGCCGCTCCCGGTTCGTGTGCGCGAACCGCTCCTCTCCCGGAGCGAAGCCGACCGTCGGGATCCCGTGCACGCCTCCGCTCCACCCCCCGTCCGTGGCGAACGTCCAGGGTCGGAGCGTCGCGGCTCCCTCCCCGCCCCGCCGCCCGGCGGCCCGGGCCGCGGCGGCCGCGACCGGGTGGTCGGGATCCAGGAGGTAGCCGGGGGTGAGGAGCTCCCGGCCGCCGCCGCGGCCGGTCCAGGACCGCTGCTCGCGCCGGGCGAGCCGCACCTCGATGCCGAGCCGGTCCGCGAGGGTGGACTCGACGGGCGCCAGCGTGTCCCGCACCCGCCCGAGAAGCGCCTCGGCGTCCATGCCGGGAAGGATCCGCCAGTCGAGCGCCACCACCACCCGGTCGGGCACGACGTTCCGGCTCTCCGGTGTGGCCTCGATCGAGGTGGCGACGAGCGTGGCGGGCCCCAGAACCGGATCGGTCGGCTGGTTCGTCGCGAGCCGCCGGACGGCGTCGAGGACCGCCCCGAGCGGATCCAGGGCATTCGCCGCCCGCTCCGGCGCGCTCGCGTGGCCGGCGACTCCGCGGATCACCACCTCGATCTCGGCCCGCCCGCGGTGGCCGATCGCGACGTCGCCCGCGGTCGCCTCGCCGATGATCACGGCCGCGGGCTCGACGGCGCCCGACTCCAGGAGGTGGCGCATCCCCCAGCCGCCCTGCTCCTCGAAGACCGTGTGCGCCACGATCACGTCGCCGGCCGGATCCTCTCGGGAAGCGACGGCGGCGTACGTCTGGAGGGCGAGCGGCCCCTTGATGTCCATCGCGCCCCGGCCGTGGAGGAATCCGTCCGCGACCTCGCCGGAGAAGGGCGGGTGCTCCCACGCGTCCGGATCTCCCTCGGCGACCACGTCCAGGTGGGAGGAGAGCAGGATCGAAGGCGCGCCGCCGCTTCCCTCCACGACGCCCACCACGCTTCCGAGATCGTCGATCCGTACCCGGTCGTAGCCGAGCGCCTCCATCTCCTCGGCCACCCGTCGCGCCACCGCCTCCTCCTCTCCGCTCGGCGAGGGGATCCGGATCAGATCGGAGGCGAAGCGGAGGGCGTTCTCGAAGGTGGGCTCCTTCCGGCTCACGGGGCCCCCGCGGTCCCGGGTGCTCAGCCCAGCAGCATCCCGACCCACTGAACCAGCTGCGAGAGCGGCGTCTCGCCCTCGGGCAGGAGGTCGTGGACCTGGACGAACCAGGGCGCCAGCACCAGCGCCACCACGCTCATCAGCTTGATCAGGATGTTCAGGGACGGGCCGGAGGTGTCCTTGAAGGGATCGCCCACCGTGTCGCCCACCACGGCCGCGCGGTGCGGCTCGGAGCCCTTGCCGCCGTAGTGGCCGCTCTCGATGTGCTTCTTCGCGTTGTCCCAGGCTCCTCCGGCGTTTGCCATGAAGAGGGCCATGAGCACGCCGGTCACCGTGGCGCCGGCGAGGAGGCCGCCCAGCGCCTCCACCCCGAGGAAGTAGCCGACCGCCACGGGCGCCAGGATCGCGGTGATCCCGGGCAGGATCATCTCCCGGAGCGCCGCGCGTGTGGAGATATCGACGCACCGCGCCGAATCAGGCTTCTGGGTGCCCTCCATGATCCCGGGCATCTCCCGGAACTGCCGCCGCACCTCGTCGACCATGCCCGCGGCGGCCCGCCCCACCGCCGTCATGGTGAGGGCGGCCACGAAGAAGGGGAGCATGCCCCCGAGGAAGAGCCCGATCACCACGAGCGGGTCCACGATGCTGATCCCCGCCTCCTGGAGGCCCACCTTCGAGGTGTAGGCGCTGAAGAGGGCGAGCGCGGTGAGCGCGGCGGAGCCGATCGCGAAGCCCTTCCCGATGGCGGCGGTGGTGTTGCCGATCGCGTCCAGCGAGTCGGTGATGGAGCGCGTCTCGGGGCCGAGGCCGCTCATCTCGCTGATCCCGCCGGCGTTGTCGGCGATCGGACCGTAGG
>CAYPDV010000038.1:0-22870 GCA_964409525.1 uncultured Gemmatimonadaceae bacterium | reverse complement strand
CGGTGCCGTCGTTGTTGAAGGTGGCCGAGTGCCAGTAGGCGAAGTTCGAGTCGGCGACGGCGTCCATGCGCACCGGGGCCGCCGGATCGCTGATGTCGAGGAGCAGGCCGTAGCCCTCGCAGGCGCCGCCTCCCAGCCCGATCTCGGGGTAGAGGGTGATGTCGTGGCACTGGGTCGGGCCCGGCCGGGGCGCATCGGCCGCGTCCGGCTCACCCCCGCCCTGCGCGGCGATCAGCCGATCGATCATCTCCGGAAGCGCTTCGCGCAGCGTGGCGGTGTCGGCGGCGGTCGGCTGCCCCGTGCCGCCCCGCGCCTCCACGATGCTGTCGAGCCTGGGGCCGATGAACTGTGGCGGGAGCACGACCGGATCCCCCTGGATCTCGACCACGAACGCACCCTGCTGACGGAGGCGCTCGATCTCGGCCAGGTCGGCCTCGCTGGGGCCGTGCCGGGGGGGCTCGACCAGATCCTCGAAGATGCGGGGCGAGCTCACGATCTCGGCACGCTCCGGGGCGTGCAGCGGCACCTGGATCACCTCGATTCGGAAGAGCGCCGTGTTCGGGTCCTCCTCCGGGGGGGCGCCGGAGCAGCCGGCGAGCTCTTCGGCCGGCCGCGGCGGGGCCGAGCCGGAGATGTAGACGTAGATGTGGTCGGGGTCGTCCGGATCCACGTGCAGCGAATGGGTATGCGAGCCCCGACACGTCTGCACGTTGTGGATGTACTCCGGGTTCCGGACGTCGCTGATGTCGAAGATCCGGATGCCACGGATGCGCTCCTCGCTCACCCGCTCCTGCACTCCCTCCGTGCCGCAGTCGAGGCGCCCACCCAGCGCCTCGGCCGAGACGAAGAGGAGATCGCCGTAGACGGAGACGTCGTTCTGGGAGGCGGGGCACACGTATTCGGTGACCAGCTCCGGTCTCGCCGGATCCGAGACGTCCCAGATCAGGATGCCGTTGTAGTTGCCCTGGACCGCGTAGTCACCCGTGAAGGCGAGGTCGGAGTTGGTGACGCCGACGAAGTCCTCGGGGGGCGGCGTGCTCGACACGAGCCGGAGGTTCCAAGCCGCCTCCTCCGCATCGAAGAGGCCCGCGCCGAGACCGACCCGGGGGTCGGGAGAGGGTGCATCGGCCTGAGCCGCCTCCACGTCGGCGGGGCGATCCGCGTCGCCGGGCCGGTCGGCTCCGGTCGTCGTCATCGAGGGTGCGCACGCCGTCGCGCCGAACAGGCCGGCTGCGAGCAGGAGCGACGGGAGACGGCTGCCCCACGCCGGAGCGTGGAGGCGCGAGCTGGACGGTGGTGTGGTCATCGTGGCTTCCTCGTTGGTGTTGGTCGACGGCCGTCGAGCGGCCGCTCGCTGCGGTGACTGCGGTGTCACGGTGCGCCGTCCCCGGGTGGCAGCGCGGCCAGCATGGATTCCATACGGGCGATCTCGGTGTTCTGGTCCACGTGGATGTCCGAGGCGAGCTGGAACACCATCGGGCCCCGTGCGGCGCCGTCCTGCGCGAAGAGCTGGTCCACCATCGTGACGGCCCCCCGGTGGTGCTGGATCATGTGGTGGAGGAAGAGGCGGTCGAACTCGAATCCCCGCGCGCTCTCGAGCGCCGCGATCTGCTCGTCGGTGAGCATTCCCGGTGCGTGCGCCGGGTGCGGCGAGCCGGTCACGGTGAGCTCCGTCCCCTCGATCTCGACCTCGGGCACGGGCTGGTCCCGGTCCCGGAGCCACTGCTGCATGATCGCCATCTCGTCCTGCTGCGCATTGATGATCCGTGCCGCGAGCGTGCGGATCGAGCGGGTCTCGGTGCGCTCGGGCGCGAGCCGCGCCATCAGGATCGCCTGCGCGTGGTGGACGATCATGCCCCTCATGAACCGGACGTCCGCCTCCGAGAAGTGCATGCGGGCACTGTCGGTCCGCGCACGGTAGATCTCCTCGAGCCGCTCGGTGGAGTCGCGGTCGGGCGCCGCTTCGGAGGCATCGGCGGGCCGCGGACCGTCGTCCGGCGCGGAGCGCGCGGCGCCCCCGCAGGCGGATGCCGAAAACGCGAAGGCGAACACGGCGATGACGCAGCGAGCGCGGAATCCTGCCATTTCTCTCGGGGTTCCGGGCAAGTCGTCGATTCCGGGTGGCGCGGGTAATCAGGAAGGTACGCGATTCCGGACCATCCGGGTAGGAGCCGATCGATCCCGGAGACCTCCGCGCGGTCACGGTCCGTGACCGCCCGGCACAAACGTGCCACGCGCTTGAGCCAGATCGGCCCAACCGGCTCCGCGCCCTCCGAGGCGCCAGGTGCGGCTCTCCCGCTTCGCCGCTGACCTTTCCCGTTCTCGGCCCCTCGGGCGCGGCGCATGCTTCCGAGGAGAAGGCCAGCCGGTCCGTCCCGGCGTCGCCCCGCCTCGACGCGCGAGTGGGACGTTCCCGCGCACCCGATCCGTGCACCGGTCGGTCCCCATCCCCTCCAGTCCCCGATCGATGACGACTCCCTCCTCATTCCCGATCTCCGACCCGGTCCTGATCGTCGCTCTGGCGATGCTGATCTTCCTCGTCGCCCCCCTGGTCTTCGACCGGCTGCGGGTGCCGGGCATCATCGGGGTCATCGTCGCCGGGGTGGCCGTAGGCCCGAACGCGCTCAACCTCCTGGAGCTCGATTCGACCATCGTCCTACTCGGAACGGTAGGTCTGCTGTACCTGATGTTCATGGCCGGGGTGGAGATCGATCTCCACGGGTTCCAGAAGTACCGTCGCCGAAGCCTGATCTTCGGGGCGATCACGTTCCTGGTCCCGCAGCTCGTCGGGACCGCGGTCTTCCTGTGGCTCGGCTTCGGGTGGGCGGCGTCGATCCTGATCGCCAGCATGTTCGCCTCGCACACCCTGGTGGCCTACCCGATCGTGAGCCGCCTCGGGATCGCGAAGAACGAGGCGGTCACCACGACGGTGGGTGGGACGATCCTCACCGACACGGCGGCCCTCCTCGTTCTCGCGGTGGTGGCCGCTTCCGTCGAGGGCGATCTGAACCTCGCCTTCTGGGCCAGCCTCGGCGTGGCGCTGAGCGCGTACGTGGCCGTGCTCGCCGTCGGGCTGCCCAGGCTGGGCCGCTGGTTCTTCCGCAACCAGCCGCCCTCGGGCGCCTCCGGATACATCTTCGTGCTCGCGGTCCTCTTCGGTGCCGCCTACCTCGCACGGCTGGCAGGGATCGAGCCGATCGTCGGCGCCTTCCTCGCCGGTCTGCTGCTGAACCGGCTGATCCCCGAGCAGAGCCCCCTCAACAATCGGATCCACTTCTTCGGCAACGCCTTCTTCATCCCCTTCTTCCTCCTCTACATCGGGATGCTCGTGGACGTCCGCGTCCTCACGGGAAGCGCCGAAGCGTGGCTCGTGATGACCGCGATGCTCGGCACGAACATGGTCACCAAGAAGGTGGCGGCCCTCGTGACCCAGCGCCTCTTCCGGTACACAGCCGCGGAGCGGTGGGTGATGTGGGGGCTTTCGACCACCGAGGCCGCCGCGACGCTCGCCGCGACCCTCGTCGGTTATCAGATCGGGCTGCTCGACGACACCGTGCTGAACGGAGTGATCCTGATGATCCTCGTCACCTGCATCGTCGGTCCCTGGACGGTGGGACGATTCGGCCGGAGGGTGGCGCTGCAGGAGGAGCACGAGCCGTATCGCCCGAGCGAGGCCCCCCAGCGGATCCTGATCCCCATGGCCAACCCGGCCACCGCGGAGGACCTGATGGACCTCGCCTTCCTGATCCGCGACCCGAGCTCGCCGGATCCGCTGCACCCGCTCACGGTCGTGCGCTCGGGGACGGAAGAGGCCGCCGCCCAGGTCGCGGAGGCGGAGAAGATGCTGAGCCACGCCGTCTGCTATGCGGCGGGTGCGGAGATCCCCGTCACGGCCCTGACGCGAGTGGACGACAACTACCCCGCCGCGATCGTCCGGGCGATGATCGAGACGCGCACGTCGACGATGGTGATCGGATGGGACGGGAGGCGCAGGCACGGCATCTTCGGCAGCGTCCTCGACCGCGTGCTGGAGAGGAGCAGCCCGATGGTGCTGGTGGCGAAGCTCGGGCACCGGCTCAACACCACGCGCCGCCTGATCGTGCTGCTCCCGCCGGGGGCCGATCACGAACGGGGCTTTTTCGGCGCGGTCGAGACGGTGAAGACGATGGCGCACCGCCTGGGCTCGGAGATCGTGGCGATCACGGTGGGCGAGCCGGCGGAGCCGTATGGGGCCGATTTCGAGGCGGTGCGCCCCGATGCACCCATCTCCTTCGAGCGGGCGGCCAGCTGGTCGGATGTGCTTCCCGAGCTGGAACGGCTGGTGGAGCCGGACGACCTCGTGGTGGTTCTGAGCGCTCGGCAGGGTACGGTCGCCTGGACCCGCGAGCTGGACCGGCTGCCCGGGCAGCTCGCGAGGCTGGCGCCAGAGAGCTTCGTCATGCTCTACCCGTCGCTGATGGAGGGCGTACGGAATGGCGCGGGGCCGGTCGAAGAGCCGGACGTGACCCTCCCGGACGGCGTCGTGGTCGACATGCCCGCCTCCTCGCTGAGCCGCGCGATCGACCGGCTCCTCGAGACCGTCCCACTGCTCGATGGCCCCGTGCGGCGGGCGATCGCGGTCAGGCTCGTGGACGATCAGGCGGGTTTCACCGAGGAGGTCGGCGCGGGCAGCATGCTCCTCCACGCGCGCCTCCGGGGACTCACGGAGCCGCTCCTCCTGCTCGGCACCAGCCGGGAGGGAATCCAGGCGGAGAGCCGTCAGGAGCCGGTGCACGTGCTCTTCCTCATGCTCTCGCCGGCCGAGCAGCCGGAGACGCACCTGCGGCGGCTCTCCGAGGTCGCGCGACTCATGCACGACGAGGAGCACCTGAGACAGCTGCGCGACAGCCGTTCGACCCGGAGCGTCTTCGACTGGATCCACGCCGCCGCCGACTGAGTCGCCCTTTTCCCCGACCGACGGGAGGGAATGATGGACGTCCGAATGCGTAGCCCGACGGCCTCGACCGCCTGGGTCGTGCTCCTCGTGCTCTTCGGGTGCGAGCCGGTGAGCGACGTTCCGCTCGAGGCTCGCGATCCGGACAGCTGGCTCTCGGGGCCGAGGTTCGTCGAATCCGCGGCGGAGGGGAGAGGACAGCTGATCGAATCGCTGCTCCGCCTGGGCATGCCGGTGGACGCCCGGTCCGAGAACGGCCACACCGCCCTCCTGGCGGCGGCGATGAACGGAAGGCTCGAGACGGTGCGGACACTGGTCGTACACGGGGCGGACCTGGAGGCGAGGGATAGGGCCGGAAGCACCCCGCTCCTCCTTGCGACGATGGAGTCACACGACTCCGTGGCGCGCTACCTCCTCGAGAGCGGCGCCCTCGCCTGCGCGCGCGACAACCGCGGCCGAACCGCGCTCGCCCTCGCGGAGGAGGCGGACAGGCACGACCTGGTACATCTTCTGCGCGCCCACGGCGCCGCAGGGTGCTGATGGGACACATCGTTCCGATTCAGGCCCGCTCGCCTACCGTCGAAGGGCTCGTCGTACCCGGAAGCCGGATCGCGGCACGGACCGCGCCAGACGAGCATCCCGCCGGCCGTACGCTTCTTGCAACCGGCCACCCCGCAATTCCACACCATTCCGCACCCACGGGGGAGGCGCACGTGAGCGGGTCCAGCCGTATGGATCGATTCGCCGAAGGGAGACCGCTCCGAAGCGGGAGCCGAGCCGTGGGGAGGGTGCTCACCGGCATCGCTCTCGCCGGGGCGACGGCGGCGCTCGGCGGCTGCTCGGGGGCGGACACGACCGCCGACGCATCTGCCGCGGCGAGCGGGGCCGGCGGGGTCGCGGCCCGGTGGGCCGAGGACGTCCCGCTCCCGGAGCGGCGGACGGAGGTCAGCGCGACCACGGACGGCCGCTACGTCTACCTGGCGGGCGGGTTCGGCCCACCCGAGGGCGAGGAGCGGGCGACCTCGCCCCGCACCCTCTGGCGCTTCGATCCGGCCGGCGGCGAGTGGCGGGCGCTCACGGAGATTCCCGAGGGGGTCCATCACGCACCGTTCCAGCACCACGAGGGCAGACTCTACATCCTGGGGGGGTTCCGTGAGACGAGCTTCGATCCGATCGGAAACGTCCGGATCTACGACCTCGACACGGACGCGTGGAGCGAGGGCGTGCCGATGCCGACCCCCCGGGGCGCGGCCGGGTGGGCGGTGCTCGACGGACGGATCCACGTGCTCGGCGGAAACGCCGCCGGAGCCGCAGCCGTAGAAGGACGCGCGGGTGTCCGGATCCTCGAGGACCGATCGGTGAACGTGCACGAAGCCTACGACCCCGCGACCGATTCCTGGGTCGAGCTCGCTCCCCTCCCCACCCCCAGGAATCATCTCGGCGCCACGACCGCGGGAGGCCGGATCCACGCGGTGCTGGGGCGGGCGGAGGACGACTACATGCTCACCTCCCACGAGATCTACGACCCCGCCACCGACACCTGGTCCGAGGGCCCTCCGGTGCCGACGGGCCGGAGCGGCGTCGCCGTCGTGGAGCACGAAGGGCACGTCTACGCCTTCGGAGGCGAGCGGCTGGACCGGCCGAACCAGTCCACCTTCGACGCCGCGGAGCGGTACGACCCCCGCAGCGGGAGCTGGGACGAGCTGCCGTCCATGCCGACCGCCCGCCACGGGCTGGGCGCCGCGGTGGTGGAAGGTGCGATCCACGTGATCTCGGGCGGCCCCGGACCCGGCTTCACCTTCGGGGAGGTGCACGAGCGGCTGGAGGTCGGGGCGCGGTGAGGATCCGCCCCTACTTCGCGCACACTGCTTGCAACCATGAAGGCCGGTCCGATACGCGGATCGAACACCGAGTCGCACGTCGCGAAACGGAGGCGCATCATGGGTGGCAGAAACCGGAGCACCGGTACGAGTTGGTTGACCGCGGCCGCGGGCTCCGCGTTCCTCCTCATGGGCGCCGGGGGCCTGGCGGCGCAGTCGCCGTGCGGGAGCAGCTGGACGGTCTCCCTCGGAGACACGCTCAACGAGATCGCGGCCGGTTGCGACACGACCGTCCGGGCGCTGGTGCGCGCCAATCCCGACATCACGAACCCCGACATCATCCACGTCGGGCAGGAGATCACGATTCCGGGGGGCGACCGTGATCCGACCCCGCCGGACCGCACGCCCCCGCCGGACCGTACGCCCCAACCGGACCAGCCGGACGCCGACACCCACACCGTCACGGCCGGTGAGACGCTCGCGAGGATCGCCGCCCGCTACGGCACCACCATCTCCGCGCTGGAGCGCGCGAACCCGGCCATCACCGATCCCGACGTCATCCACGTAGGGCAGGTGATCACGATCCCGGGCGCCGGCACGCCGGAGCCGCGGGATCCGACTCCGCGCGAGCCGAGGCGCGCCCAGGCCGGCATCAGTCCGACGAGCGGCCCCTCGGGTACCGAGGTGCGGGTGACCGCCACCGGCTTTCCCGCCGGCGGTGAGGTGCTCGTGGGCAGCGGCCTCGCCCGGTCCGAATACGACATCACGGGCCGCACGCGAGCCGACCGCTCCGGCCGCGTCGACGTGAGCATTCCAGTCCCGAACGTCGCCGACGCGGGCGAGCGGTGGGTCTTCGTCCTCGTGACCGAGGACCGCTCGGTGGAGGCGCTGTCCGACGAGTTCCGGGTGACGGCCGACGGGCGGGAGCCCGACGACGGGGAAGGCGAAGTCCAGGTGACCGGCATCCTCACCCGCGAGGGTGTGGAGTGCCCCGCCCTCCGGGGCGACGACGGCGAGCTCTACACCCTGGCCGGCGACATCGGCGAGTTCGGCCCCGACGACCGCGTGCACGTCCACGGCACCGTGGCCGAGGTCTCCTTCTGCCAGCAAGGCACGACGATCGAGGTGGAGAGCATCGAGGGCGTCGACTGAGGCGAGCGGCCGCCGTCGGTCGATCCGGGGGCTGACTCGAGTCCGGAGGGAGGCCGCGCCGTCAGGCAACTCCCGGGGCGGGCGGGCGGTTCACGAGGGAGCTTCCGCCGTCGCGCGATTCCAGGGGCAATCGGCGCGGCGCAGCGCGCGCAGGTTGCCGGGCGAAGCGCCAAGATGCGTCGCGCCGCTTAGCGAATCCCGTGGCCACGATCCGCCCGGAAGGATTCGCGGCCCCGGGAAGCGCGCGACGGCGGGAGGTCCCGACACCCATGCGACCAGCCCCGGGAGACGCCTGACGGCGCGGCTTCCCGCCGCCCCCCGCGTAGCGCCCGAGAGCCGACAGACGACGGCCGCTACTGCACCGCGTTGATCATGTCGAAGATCGGCAGGTACATCGCCACGATCATCCCGCCCACGATCACGCCGAGCACCACGATCATGATCGGCTCCATGGCCGCGAGCAGCGCCTCGACCGCCGTGTCCACCTCGTCGTCGTAGAAGTCGGCGATCTTCGTCAGCATCTCGTCGAGTCCACCGGTCTGCTCGCCGACGTTGATCATCTGGACCACCATGGGCGGGAAGACCCCCGACTCCTTGAGCGGCCCGCTGATCGTCTCCCCGCCGGCGATCGACGCCCTCGATCCCATCACCGCGTCGTGGATCACGCGGTTGCCCGCCGTCTTCGCCGTGATCTCCAGCCCCTCCAGGATGCTCACGCCCGAGCTCACGAGCGTGCCGAGCGTCCGCGTGAAGCGGGCGACGGCGGCCTTGCGCTGCAGATCGCCCAGGATGGGCAGCTTCAGCATCATCTTGTCGATGAAGAGCTTGCCGCCGTCGGTCGAATAGGCGAAGCGGATGGCGAAGAAGGCCGCGGCCATGCCGATGATGCACGCCCACCAGTACGCCTGAAGGAAGGCGCTCATCCCGATCACGATGCGGGTCGGGAGCGGCAGGGGGATTCCCGCCGAATCGAACATGTTCTGGAAGGTCGGGATCACGAACAGGAGCAGGATCACGACCGCGAGCGCCGCCACCGTGAAGATCACGGCGGGGTAGATCATCGCTCCCTTGATCTTCCGGACCAGCGCGTCGTTCTTCTCGAGGAAGGTCGCCAGCCGGAGCAGGATGGTGTCCAGGATCCCGCCGGCCTCGCCCGCGGCGACCATGTTCACGTAGAGCTCCGTGAACACCTTCGGATGCTTGCCCATGGCGTCGGCCAGCGTGTGGCCGGACTCCACGTCGTAGAGCACGTCCTGGATCCGCTTCTGCAGGTTCTTGTTCTCGGTCTGCTCGGCGAGGATGTCCAGGCTCTTCACCAGGGGCAGCCCGGAGTTGATCATCGTCGCGAACTGCCGCGTGAAGATGACGATGTCGCGGGTGGTGATCCCCGTGCCGATCTGGATGTTGAGGCTCGTGTCCTTCTGGCGGACGCTGACGGGGATCAGCTTCTGCCGGTGGAGGTAGGAGAGCACCTCGTCCTTCGAGGTGACGTCGACCTCGCCGGTCTTGATCTCGCCCCCCGCTACGGGGCGGGCGCTGTAGGTGAAGGTGGTCATGGGATTCTCGGCTGGGGCGTACTCTGGGGTTTCGGCTCGGGTCAGCCCTGCGGAACCGATTCTCCGACGGCCCGAAGCAGCTCGTTCGGGTCGCCGGAGCGCTTCAGCGCCTCTTCCAGCGTCACCTCTCCCTGCATGTAGAGCATCTGCAGGGCGTCGTTCATCGTCTGCATGCCGTGCTTCTTGCCGGCCTGCATGAGCGAGTAGATCTGATGGATCTTCTCGTCCCGGATCACGGCGCGGATCGCGGCGGTGCAGACCATCACCTCGGCCGCCAGCACGCGGCCCGACCCCTTCGACTTCGGGAGCAGGGTCTGCGTGACCACACCCTCCAGCACGAATGCGAGCTGGGCCCGTACCTGCCCCTGCTGGTGGGCCGGGAAGGCGTCGATGATCCGGTTGATCGACTCCGCGGCCGAGTTGGTGTGGAGCGTGGCCAGCACGAGGTGACCGGTCTCGGCGATCGTGAGCGCCGCGCCGATCGTCTCGAGATCGCGCATCTCCCCGATCAGGATCACGTCGGGGTCCTGCCGGAGCGCATACTTGAGCGCCGCCGAGAACTTCTGCGTGTCGGCTCCGACCTCCCGCTGGTTCACCATGCAGTTCTTGTGGCGGTGGATGAACTCGATCGGGTCCTCGATCGTGATGATGTGGCCCTTCCGCTCCCGGTTGATCTTGTCGAGCATCGCGGCCAGGGTGGTCGATTTCCCGGAGCCGGTCGGGCCGGTCACGAGAACGAGCCCGCGGGGCCGCTCGGCCAGCTTGGCCACGACGGAGGGCAGGCCGAGGGTGTCGAGGTCGAGGATCTCGTAGGGGATCTGCCGGATGGCCACGGCCACGCACCCCCTCTGCTTGAACACGTTTCCGCGGAAGCGAGAGAGGTTCTGCACCCCGAACGAGAAGTCGAGCTCGTCCTCGGTCTCGAAACGCTTCTTCTGGTTCTCGGTCAGGATCGAGTAGGCGAGCTGGAGCGTGTCCTTCGGCGCCAGCACCTTGTCGACGCGGGAGTTCGTCAGATCGCCGTCGATGCGAACCTTCGGCCTGTCGCCGACGGTGAGGTGGAGGTCGGAGGCGCCCCGCTCGATCATCTCCTCGAGCAGGATGCGCAGCCCGATCTTCTCGGCGTCCGGAGTCGTCTGCTGTGGGTTGGTGGCCATGGTCTCTTCCTCAGCCCTGGGCCGCGGTTTCCTTCACCACTTCTTCGAGGGTGGTGATCCCACGCTCGATCTTCTTCAGCCCGTCCATCCGCAGCGTGAGCATGCCCTCCTCGAGGGCCGCGTCCCGGAGCTCGTCCGTGCCGGCCTCGCTCATGATCAGCTTGCGGAGGCGCGGGCTCATGGCCATCACCTCGTAGAGGCCCTGGCGACCCTTGTATCCGCTCCCGCCGCACTCGTCGCACCCCTCGCCCTTGTAGAACGTCTGCTGCTCGGCCCACTGGAGGGGGATCTTCGCGGCCTCGAAGTACTCCTCGGAGTACTCCGCCTCCTGCTTGCACGTCTTGCAGATCCGGCGGAGCAGCCGCTGGGCCGTGACGAGGTTGAGGGCGGAGGCCACGTTGAAGGGCTCCAGGCCCATGTCGATCATCCGCGTCACCGTCGACGGCGCGTCGTTGGTATGCAGCGTCGAGAGCACGAGGTGTCCGGTCAGGGCGGCCTTGATGGCGATGCCCCCCGTCTCGAGGTCCCGGATCTCACCGACCATGATGATGTTCGGGTCCTGCCACAGGAACGCCTTCAGAGCGGCGGCGAAGGTCATCCCGATCTGGGTGCGGACCAGGACCTGGTTGATTCCGTGGAGGTTGTACTCCACCGGATCCTCGGCCGTCATGATGTTGACTTCCTCGGTGTTCACCTTGGACAGCGCCGAGTAGAGCGTCGTGGTCTTCCCGGAGCCGGTGGGGCCGGTCACCAGCACCATCCCGTAGGGGTTGGCGATGGCGTTCATGAAGTCCTTCTCGGCCTTCGGCTCGAAGCCGAACTGGGCCAGGTCGAAGGTCAGGTTCCCCTTGTCGAGGATCCGGAGCACGATCTTCTCGCCGAAGATCACCGGCAGCGTGCTGACCCGGAAATCGACGACCTTGTTCTTCATCTTCAGCTTGATACGCCCGTCCTGCGGCACCCGGCGCTCGGCGATGTTCAGGTCGGCGAGGATCTTCACGCGGGAGGTGAGGGCCGCCTTCATCTTGAGCGGAGGCTTCATCACCTCCTCGAGCGCGCCGTCGATCCGGTAGCGGACGCGGATCTCGTGCTCGTACGGCTCGATGTGGATGTCGCTGACGCCCTTCTGGACCGCGTCGGTCAGGAGCCCGTTGATGAACTTCACCACCGGCGCCGCCTCGGCCATGTCCTGGGCGGCGGCGATGTTGACGTCGTCCTCCCTGTCCTCGACGAACTCCACGTCGTCCTCGGTGAACTCCTCGAGGATCTCCGCCATCTTCGAGTCGTCGGGCGCCCCGTAGTACTTCTCCAGGTGCTTGCGGAGCGTGTACTCACCGACGATGACCGGCTCGATCTCGTAGCGGGTGATGAACTTGAGCTCGTCGATCGCCCCGAGGTCGGCGGGGTTGGCCATGGCCACCGTGAGGCGGCGCCCGACCCTGCGAAGGGGCAGGACGAGGTGCTTGTACGCCTGGGCGGGCGTGACCGTCTTCAGGATCTTCTCGTCGACCTTCACCTTCGAGAGGTCGACCGCCGGCACCCGGTACTGCTTGGAGAGCATACGGGTGAGCTCCTCCTCGGCCACGAAACCGAGCTTCACCAGGGCGAAGCCGATGCGTGTGCCGCTCTCCTTCCCCTCACGGAGCGCCTCCCGGAGCTGCTCCTCCGTGATGAGGCCTTCCCGGACGAAGAGATCGCCGAGGCGGTCCTGGGCGACTTTGGTGGCCATGCGCAGGGAGATCCGTTGGAGAAATCGGGGGAGACCGGCCTCCGGCCCCGATTCGTCGGGTCGGAAGCGGGGCAGAGCGAAGGAGGACGACTCCATTGCCCGGCCTCAAAGTAGGCGCCGCCGATCGCACGGGTCAAGAATCAGGGCGGCGTGACGAGTGGCCGCATCCGCTCCAGGGTGGCCGGGCCGATGCCGCGCACCTCGAGGAGATCGGCCGCGGAGTCGAAGCGCCCCCTGCGCTCGCGGAGGGCCACGATCCGCCCCGCGAGGGCGGGCCCGACTCCCGGGAGCCGGAGCAGCTCCCCCTCCCCGGCGCGGTTCAGGTCGAGAGGGCCGGAGGCGTGTCCGGAAGGCCGATCCGCGGCGCGGCCCGGCCTCCGCAGGCCCGGCGGCGCCGGCCCGATCTCGAGGTGCGCTCGCATGCGCTCCAGGGTTCCGGGCCCGACGCCCCGGGCGGCGAGAAGATCCTCGGGGCGGAGGAATCCGCCCGTTCGCTCGCGCGCCTCGACGATCGCGCGAGCGGTGGCCGGCCCGACTCCCGGCAGGCGGTCGAGCTCGGCCTCGGACGCCCGGTTCGGATCGAGTCGCTCGCCGGCCCCCAGCGGCCGCTCCCGGAGCTCCCGCTCCTCGAGCGCCTCCCTTCCCCGCTCCAGGAGCCGCTCCCGTACGCCGGCGGTGTCGGGGAGTGTGAGGGGCTCGGCCCGGCTCCGCTCCCACCCCCACCGCGCCGTGGAGACGAGGAGGAGGAGGAGGGCGGCGCGGGCGGCGGTTCTCCGCTCCGAGGGGCTCATGGCCGGAAGGTCGCACCCGGGGCGGGCGGGGGAATGGGGGCTGCGGCCAGGTGCGCCCCGTCGGAGTGGCGCGCACCGCCCGATCACGTTCTACATGCCGGCCTCTGGAATGCTCGTGCGCACCGGGAGGAGGGCGGGATCTCCCGCATCGATCCGGAAGCGGCCGAAGAGGTCGAGCTGGAACCGGGTGGAGCCGGGCCGGATGCCGATGTAGGACTTCCGCTCGGTCCACGCCGCCTGCAGCCCGACGTCCACACGCGATACGCGCGTATCGAGACGGGCCTCCAGCGCGCGACTCACCCGGTCGATATAGGGGACACACCCTCCCGCGCCGGCCGTCCGCCGGCACTCGTCCTCCTCGTCCCAGCGCGCCGACAGGCTGAGGTGGAGCGGCTCTTCGAGCCTCGTGATTCCGACGAGATCGAGCTCGGACGTCACGCTCAGGAGATGGCTGCCGTGCCGCCGCTCCGTCTCGCCGGTCGGATCGGTCCCTTCGCCCGCCAGCAGCTCACCCCGGTACCGCGTCCGGATCCCTCCCGCCCACGACAGGCTCACGTCGAGCGGGATCCGGCGGTCGTCCCGCCCACGGCTCTGGGCTCCCGGACCGCCGAACCCGAGCCCCTCCACCGTGCGCCGGTATCCGGTCGAGAGGCGGACCCCTTCGAGGACGGGGGTGAGAGCGTCGGGCACGGGGATCCCCCCCAGCGTCAGGCGGGCGTCCGGCCAGGTGCGGTCGGTGCGGGTCCGGTCGCTCCGGGTGTCGAGGGTGGAGGAGTTCCCGCGGACGTAGGCGACGTCGAGCGCGATTCCCAGTGGAAGATCGAGGCCGGAGCCCGCCGAGAGGCTCGTCCGGTCGGTGAGCGTCGCGGCGGTGTCCGAGCCCAGCACGCGCAGGGAGGAGGCCCCGACCCAGCCGAGCTGATACCCCGTGCCCGGCCGGACCGGGTCGCGGTCGAAGCGGGCGCTCACCCCCTCCCGCCAGCCGAGCCGCACGGGTCGGATGCGTCCGGCCCAGCTCCGGAGCGCTCCGGGGCTCAGCGAGAGCGACGCGCGGAGGTCCCGCCGACCGCTCACGTTCCGCTCCAGGATCCGGAGCGTGTCGCCCGGCACGACCCGCTCGCCCGCGAACGTCGCATCGCGGTCGGTGGCGAATGCGGTGCCCCAGTGGAGGTCGGTCTCCAGCCAGGGAAAGGGTCGCGGCCGGAACGAGACGTCGGTTCGGAGGTTCCGGTTCGTCTCCCAGCCGAGGTCGATCCCGGCGAACCGTCGGCGCTCCGCCTCGAAAAGGGGCCGGAGCTCGGGATCGTCGACCACTTGGTCGGAATGGAGGAGGTCGCGGTAGGAGAGTAGGGTGAGGTCCGCGGTGAGGCTCGAGAGGGGCTCGAAGGTCACCCGGGCCTCGGTCTCCAGATCCTCGTTCGGCGCGCGGACGAAGGGTCGGAGGGTGTCGCCCGGAAGGTGGAGGACCTCGTCGAAGCGGCGGAAGCGGTTCTCCTGTTCGACGTACCCGGTCGAGAGCCCGATCCTGGCCGGGCTCCAGCGGACGTCCGCCTCGAGGACCCCCTCCGCCCAGGACCGGGGAAGCAGCGTGCGGAGCACACCCCCCAGGAAGGAGGGGACGAACGGGACGGTGCGGGCGGCCGGGCGGTGATACCAGCCGAGACGTGCGTCCACGCCGTCCGCACGAGAGTCGAGGACGACGCTCTCGGCCCGGGAGCGGAACCATCCGGCCCGAAGCTCGAGCCCGTCGAGGAGGACCCCCGCCCACCCCTCCGCCCCACCCTGGGCGGGCCGGCGGCGGAGCGCCAGATCGACGCGCGTCCGGCTGGAGCCGGTGGCCCGGAGCCCCTGCAGCCCGTGGGCCCGCAGGTCGCTCCCCGAGAGGAGGTCCGGCTCCTCGGCCGTGCGCTCGTGGTGGACGGTGACCGGCATCTCCAGACGCCACCCCTCGGGCGCGAGCCGATCGAGGAAGAACGTCCCACGTCCCGAGGTCCGGCTGTCGGTACGGAAGGTCGGCCCCGTCTCGAGCTGCCGGAACGAGCCCCCCCGCCTCGTGTGGCTGAGGCGGGCGAGGAGGACGTCGCCCGCCGCCAGATCGACGTCCACGTGTCCGGCGAGCCCGGGGTCGCGCAACGCGCCCCCCAGCCGGAGCTCGTCGATCCAGACCTCCCCCTCGACCGGAGCCGCGTCCCGGTTCCAGACTCCCATGGCGATCTCCCGGACCGCCGCCAGGTTCGGAGCCCGCGCCCGGTCCCGGAGGATCACCGCGTAGGTCGAGTCCGCGCTCCACACCTCGAGGGGCGGATCGCCCGGCGAGGGGGAACGCCGGACCAGCTCCTCCTCGGCCCGCCGGCGGAGCTCGAGCCACCGCTCGACGTCCACCACCAGCTCGGGACGCCACTCGTCCTGGAGCACCGCGCCCGGATCGGCCGCCGGCTCCAGCCGCGTCCGGAAGAGGTAGAAGTTCTCCTCGTCGCTCCCGACCTTGACGAAGAAGTGCACCGGCCGGTCGGCTCCCCAGTCCCCCCGCCGGGCGAGCACCCACAGCCGTATCTCGCGGTAGGTGAGAAAATCCCTCGGAGTCTGCGGAAATCGATTGTAGACCTCCACACGCTGTCCGGGAGGGAGGTCGCGGTACCGGACGCCGAGCGAGCGCTCGGCGAACTCGACGCCCTGCCCACCCACCGCGGTGGAGGGGTCGTCGAGCTCCTCAAGCACTCCGGGCGGCGGCCGGTACGCCGCTCCCTCGGTGAGTCGGCTGACGGAGCCGACCTCCACCGGCCCTCCGCTCCCGGCGGTGTCACCGACGAGCCCGCGGGCAACGCCGTCGAGCGTCCGTTTGACCCATCGCGAGCCGGAGAGCGTCATGCGGGTGAGGGTCACCGATTCGTGCTCGGTCGAGGTCAGCGTGAGCCGGAGGTGGCGCACCGAGCGGCGATCCGCCTCCGTGAAATCGCCTCCGACCCGGACCGCATCCGGGCCGCGCACAGGGATCCGGTACAGCCGGAAGCCGGTGCCCGTCTGGGTGCGATCGCGGACGAGGTACGGGGAGTCGCCGTCCAGCGACACCGTCCAGCGGAGATGGCGCTCGGTCACGTCGAGGACTCCGTCGCCGTCGAGATCCTCGGAGTCCGCCCGCCCGTTGCCCCGCGTGCAGTTCGCACGCGGGTCTCCGACGGCGAAGACCTGCGCCCGCCCCCCGACGCACGCCTCGCCCCAGACCCCACGCCGGTCGGCCTCGTCGCTCCACACCTCGCCCCTGCGGGGGTCGGCCTCCTGGTCGAGCCGCCCGAGCCCCCACGGCTCGCCGCCGGACTTGCTGCCCGAGGTGCGGCCCGCGGAGTCGATGAAGAAGGCGTCCTCGCTCACCCGCCCGAGATCGATGACGACGACCGCCGAGTCCGAGCTCGTCGCGTAGAACTCGAGGAACTCCGTCCTGGAGAGGTCCATGCCGTTGGGCGCGAGCACGGTGGTGACGGAGCGTGCCCGCCGGCGGTCGAAGCGGAAGGGAAGGTGGCGCCCGAGCGAGAGGCGCAGGCCGGCCTCGCGGCCGGAGCTGCCCAGGACGTTGATCTGCTGGTCGATCTCGTCCCTCGGGAAGAACCCCTCGTGGACTCCGAGCGAGTCGCCCGCCGGGTCCCGCACCACCCACCGGTGCTGCCAGACGAGCCCGGCGGCGGCCTCCGGAACCGGCCCCGATTCCACGAGGCCCTCCGCCCCCTCGTCCGAGGCGGGAGCGGAGCCCAGCCGCCACTCCCGCTCCTGCATCGAGATCCGGACCGCGTCGGTGGCGTCGAAGTCGTCGAGGAAGACCGTGCCCTGGGTATTGGGGTCGGGGAAGGACGCGGCGAGCTCGCCCCGGAGCGCGATCGAGGAGCTCCGCTCGCTCCGGATCCGGGAGAGGCCGTCCAGCCACCCGTCGAGTCGCTCGAGCGGGAGAGTCAGCTCTCCGTTCATCCCCGCGAGGAAGACCGACGCCGGCTCGATCCCGAGCTGCGGGCGCCGTACCACCGCCTCCTCGCCCTGCCACATCCCCAGCAGCTCGAGTCGTCCGTGCTCCCCGGCGGCGAGACGCGCGTTCACGCCGAGGATCGACACCGGGGAAAGCTGGAAGAGCGCGCGCTGCTCCCAGGTGGCACGGACCACCGGGTCGCGCGAGGTGAGGAAGAGCGCCTCGGGGTCGGTGAGCGTCACCTGGCCCACGTCGTAGTCGATCCGGTAGTCGCGCTCCCGCTCCAGGAGCCGGTCGCCGAGGAAGATCCGCTCGCTCCCCTCCCGGATCCCCATCGCCCCGAGAGAGAAGGAGGAGACGACCCCCTGCGCACGCACCCGATGGGGAATCGTGAGGCGGAAGAGCCCGGCGTTCTCCCGGACCAGCGGATCGTCGGCCTCGTAGATCCGGGCGTTGGCGGCGTCGCCGAGGAGGGCGCGGGCCTCCTCCGCGTCGAGGCCGCTCGCCGGATCCGGGGGCGGCTCGAGGAAGGGCCGGAGGGTGGGAAAGACGAGGTAGGTGCCCCGGACGGGGGGCTCGTCCGACACTGACTCCGCTCCCGGCTGCCAGACGCGTGCGGCGTCCAGCTCGTCGAGGGGCGCCTCGCGGTCCATGCCCGTGAGCGCGAGGAAGGTGACCTCGTCGCCGTCCGGCCTGCGGCGGAAGGTGCGGCCGGTCGCCCGCTCGCCGAGCGAGAGCGTCAGGCCGACGGAGCGCGCCTCCACGTCGTCGGAGGTGGAAACGCGGTAGACCTGGTGCATCTCGGTATCCCAGGTGGGGCGGCCGGGCTGATGCTCCCCGCCCGAGGCGCGGAGGAGCCGGAGCCGGGGGCGCCCTCCGGCGATGTAGATCCGCTCCGGGTCGTAGTCGCCGACGGTGTCGCCCGCCAGCGTGACGTAGGTCACCGCGAGCATCTCCTCACGGCTGAGCGGCACGCGGAGCGCGACCCAGAGGCCGCTCGAGTGGACGTTGTAGTCGTGCCCCGGGCGCAGGTAGCGGAACCAGCCCGACTCCACCACGGTGTCGCCGTCGAGGCCCGCGGCGGCGTCCGCCTGGATGAGCCCCTCCACCTGGTGGCGTCCGGAGGGGTCCACCTCGTAGCGGTAGAGCTGGATGGCCTCCGGGCCGGGCGCGACGTCCGGAGGCGCCCGGGAGGGATCGAGCGAGAGCACGTCGAGGTGCGGGTGGCCGCGCAGCCGCGACGGGTGGAAGAGGAAGAAGAACTGGCCGCGCGCGTAGTCGGTGTCCTCGAGGCGGAGCGTGTCCTCCTGCACGAACCCGCCCCGGTCTCCGGTGCCGCTCAGCCGGAAGACCCGCGAGGAGAGGTCGCCCCGCTGCTGCGCCCAGACGGCGCGGAGGTCCACCGGCCCCACGTCCGCGCCGACCTGGACCCCGAAGTTCCCGGCCGGTATCGCCTCGGTGACGAAGCGGGAGGGAGGCAGCCCGAAGGCGACGTCCCCCACCTCCACGCTGCGGAGCGTCTCGCCGGGGCCGCCCCGGTAGGCCATCCGGATGGTGTTCGACGCGCTGAACTCGCGTGTCTGGTCCCAGTCGACCTCCACTCGGACCCGCTCGGCCACCACGCCCCCGACCTGGACGCCGAAGCGGAGATCCGGCCGCAGCACGGGGAGAGCGGAAGGCTCGCACGTCGTCTCGACGCGCTCCGTGCACGGCGTGAAGCGGGTCCAGTCGCCCCCCACCTCGGTGCGGCCGGTCACGCGCACGCCGAGATCGATGACCTCGTCGAGGAAGTCCCCGGCGGCCGCGGCCGCGCCCTCCGCGTCGCGCACCGTATCCGCTTCCGCCGCATCGCGCCCGTCTGCGGGACCGTCGAGCCGGGCGAAGAGCGGGGGCGCCGGGAGCGGGGGTGCGTCCGGCGGCAGGAAGTCCGAGCGGAAGCGGAGCGGGGCGTGCGTCGCGATCGACGTGTCCGGCTCCACCCGATCGAGACCGAGGAGCCGTCGCCACGGGAGCGTATCGGGGGCGGAGCCGGCGTTCCGGGGTCCTCCGGCGGCGACGCCCCCCGGCGGGAGCTCGGAGCCCTCGACCGCCCCCCGCCCCGCCGCCGCGGCGGCGACGAGGAATCCCGACGCGAGAAGGGCCGGAACGAGGCGTCGGATCACGACGGCGGCGGAATGGAGAAGCGCGCGGAAACACGGGGACCGCCGGGCGAGGGCCGGTGTACCGCACCCGCCATGGGGATCCTGAACCGGTACATTCTACGTTCCCACCTGGGGCCCTTCCTCTTCGCCCTGGTGACCCTCACCGGGCTCCTCTTCCTCAATGCGGTCGCCCAGAAGCTGGACATGCTGGTCGGCAAGGGGCTGGGGTGGCGTGTATTCGGGGAGTTCATCCTCCTTACGCTACCCCACACCATCGCTCTCACCCTCCCGATGGCGGTGCTGGTGGCGGTGCTCTACACCTTCAGCCAGCTCACGTCGCAGAACGAGATCACGGCCATCGCCGCGGGCGGAGTGAAGCCGATCCGACTTCTCGTTCCGCTCCTCATGGCGGGGTTCGTGGCCGCGACGGGCGTCTATCTCTTCAACGATCGGATCCTGCCGGAGGCCAACCACCGCCTGAAGAATCTCACCATCGACCTGGGCCGCAAGAGCCCGACCCTCCAGCTCCAGGAGCAGGTGGTCAACGAGATCCGGACCGCCGAGGCACGCGGACGCTACTTCCTGAGGGCCGACCGGATCGACCGCTCGTCGAGCGAGCTGCACACGGTGGTGATCCACGACCTCAGCGAGCCAGGCCGGACGCGGACCACCTTCGCGGAGCGGGGCACGATGGCCTTCAGCGAGGACCGGACCGACCTCTTCCTGACGCTCTACGACGGGGAGGTCCGCGAGATCGAGCGGGACCGGCCCGGCTCGTTCCAGCGTACCTTCTTCGAGGAGCAGGTCGTCCCGCTCAGGGGCGTCGGAGACGAGCTGCGACGCACCGACGAGGAGCATCGGGGAGACCGGGAGATGACGGTCGCGATGCTCTACGGCGAGGCGGCCGAGCGGGACGCGAGCGCCGGCGAGGTGCGTGAGGAGTCCAGGGCCGAGGCGGTGAACGTCGTGCTGCAGGCGCTGGGGCGGGAGACGGAGGCGACCGGTGCCGCTCCCTCCGCGCAGCGGGCGGACGTCGGAAGGACCGGCGCACGCGCTGAGTCCAGGCAGTCCGACCCGCTCGTCTCCGCCGCCGCGATCATGGCCGGCACACACGAGAGCCGGCTCCGCAATCTCCGCCTCTCGAAGAACCGCTACCTCGTCGAGATCCACAAGAAGTTCACGATCGCCTTCGCCTGCATCGTCTTCGTGCTCCTGGGCGCTCCGCTCGCGGTGCGCTTTCCGAGGGGCGGGGTGGGGCTCGTGATCGTCGCGTCGGTGGGGATCTTCTCCGTCTACTACATGGGCCTCAAGATGGGCGAGGAGATGGCCGACCGGGGCGTCCTCTCGCCCTTCTGGGGAATGTGGGCCGCGAACATCGTCTTCCTGGCGGCGGGCATCGTCCTGGCCGCCGGCATGGGGCGGAAGATGGCCACCAGCCGGGGCGGCGGGTGGGACGATCTCCGGTACACGGTGGGCCGGTGGCTCCGGCGGGTCGGCGCCCTCGCTCCGGGTCGTCGCCGTCCGGCGGAGGAGCGCGCTTGAGGGGGGCCCTGATGCGGATCCTCGACCGGATGGTCGCCGTGTCCTTCCTGAAGCTCTTCACCGCCTTCGTTATCGGCGCGCCCGTCCTGTTCGTCCTGGGCGACCTCACCGAGAACCAGGACACCTTCCTCGACGAGCGGGGCCTGGGCTGGGGCGAGGTGCTCCTCTCCTACCTCTACATGCTGCCCAACTACATCCTCTGGTCCTTCCCGATCGCGGCCCTCATCGCCGCCGTCTTCACCGTCAACACGATGACGGCGAACCACGAGGTGGTGGCGGCGAAGGCCGGGGGGATCTCCTTCCCTCGGCTCATCGCCCCGATCCTGCTCTGTGGCGCCGTGCTGACCGGGGTGGCGCTCGCCCTCACCGTCGTCGTGCCCGGGCTCAACCGGAAGGCGGGCGAGATCCGCCGCGTCGACGACCGGCCGCAGGGGTGGCGGAGCAACTTCGTCTATCTGGGAGAGGACGGGCGGACGATCTCGATCCGGCGCCTCACGCTCTCGGAGCGACGCCTCGAGGACCTGGTGATGGAGACGGGCCCGGACGACGACGGACGGGTGCTCCACACCGTCGCGCGCCGCGCCGACTGGGATCCGGACCGGGGATGGATCCTCCGGGATGGCGAGGTCCGTCAGCTCATGCCGGGAGGGGCGGAGGCGGCGTTCCGGTTCACCGAGATGCTCTCGACCGGCTTCACCGAGCGCCCGGAGGATCTGCTGGAGACGCCGCCGGAGGAGGACGAGATGGGGTACCGGGAGATGGGAAGGCTGGCGGACGTCATCCGCCGCTCCGGGGGCACGCCCTACCGCCTCCTGACGAAGAAGGAGCAACGGCTGGCGATTCCGGCGGCGACGCTGATCATCATCCTCTTCGGCGCCCCACTCGCGACGAGCTCCAAGCGGGGCGGCGCCGCCTTCGGCGTGGGCGTCTCGCTCGCCTCCACGATCCTCTACCTGGTGCTCTTCAAGGTGATCGGGAGCGGGTTCGGATACACCGGGATCCTGCCCGCCCTCTGGGCGGCGTGGCTCCCGAACATCGTCTTCCTGCTCGCCGGGCTCGTCCTGCTGCAACGGGTGCGGACCTGAGCCCTCCGGGGTGACCCGCCGCGGATCGTCGACCGGCGTCAGCTCGCAGCGAGGCCCTCGACGTAGCCGTCGTCGAGTCGTCCGCGGCCCACCGCCCGCACCGGCCCCCGCAGCCGGAGATCCAGCTCCGGGCTCACAGTGACCCGGAAGCTCCCTCCCTCCATCGCCACCTCGATCTCGCCGGGCTCCGCCAGGCGGCGCTGGACGGCCGCCGCCGCGACGGCGCACGAGCTGGTGCCGGACGAGGTGGTGCGCCCGACCCCGCGCTCCCAGATGAGCGCCCGGACGCGGCCCGGGCCGAGAGGCGAGGCGAGCTGGACGTTGACGCCGGCCCGGAATGCGGGGTGGGTGGCGAGCGCCGGACCGAGGCGCTCGAGCGCCGCCGTGTCCACCCGATCGGGGAAGACCACACAGTGGGGGTTTCCGACCGAGACCGGGGTCGCCTCGACCGTCCCGGCATCCCCCAGGGAGATGCGGAGGATGGGGTCGTCGGGCGCGGCCGGGCTCGGCGAGCCCTCGGGTCCGGACGATCCCGTCTCCTCCGGCTCGAACCCGACCGCCCCGGCTCCGACGCGCGCGCGCCCCATGTCGACCGAGACGTCGTACTCGCCCCCCGGCAGCACGTCGTGCACCCGGATGGTGACGGTGTCGCCGCCCACCTCCACCTCGAAGGGCTCCGCGCCCACCCGGCCGGTCAGACGCGCCCACGCCGCGAAGACCCGCAGGCCGTTCCCGCTCCGCTCGAACTCCGATCCGTCGGGGTTGAACATGCGCAGCCGGAAGTCGGGTCCCTCCCGGTGGAGCGCCACGACGACGCCGTCGGCCCCGGGTCCGAGGTGCCGGTCGCATACGGTCCGGACCGCCTCCGGCGTGACCGGCCACCCCTCGTCCACGGAGCCGTGGCGGGCGCCCTCGAAGACACGCTCCGCGTTCCCGGGCTCCGCCTCGGTGAAGACCAGATAGTCGTTGCCGAGGCCGTGGCCGAGGAACCAGCCGGCTCCCGCCCGGAGAG
>CAYPDV010000037.1:0-24355 GCA_964409525.1 uncultured Gemmatimonadaceae bacterium | reverse complement strand
AGTTCGATCCGGAGAAGGGCGTGAAGTTCATCTCCTACGCCGTCTGGTGGATCCGTCAGACGGTGCTCCAGGCACTCGCCGAGCAGACCCGCTCGGTCCGGATCCCGCTGAACCAGAACTCGAACCTGGCCAAGCTCTCCCGCACGAACACGACGCTCACGCAGGAGCTGGGGCGCACACCCACGGACCAGGAGCTGGCCGAGGCGATGGAGGAGCCCGTGGAGACGATCCGCGCGCTCCGGCGCGTCGCGGCGAGCGAGCTCAGCCTCGACGCACCGATCGACAAGGGCGACCGGGACAGCTCGAGCTTCGGCGAGCGCTTCGCCGGCGCCGAGGGCACCGAGATCGAGGAGACGGTCGAGCACTCGGCACGGCGCCTGTACCTGGAGCGGATGTTCGACGCCTATCTGACCGAGCGCGAGCGGAAGATCCTCTATCTCTACTACGGGCTCGACGACGGCGAGGAGAGGACGCTCGAGGAGATCGGCTCCCTGCTCGGCGTGACCCGGGAGCGGATCCGCCAGATCCGGAACCGCGCCTTCGAGAAGCTCCGCGAGAGCCCCGACGGCGATTCCCTCTCCGGGTTCTGGAACGCCAACTGACTGCGTCGGCAGCCACCGCAGGACCGGGGCCCCGCCTCTCTCGAGGCGGGGCCCCGCGTCGTCTCCGGACGTTCCCGCTCCTCCTCCTCCTGCTCGCTCTCCTTCCCGGCGCCCCCCTCGTGGCGCAGGAGGGCGAGTGGAACGCACCCCGTGCCCTCGAGCTGATCGAGCGGGCCCGGGCGGCGCGACAGGAGGGCCGCCCCACCGCGCCCGACGAGGGACCTCCGGAGGCCGATTCCGTCCTCGGATCCTACACCGCGCAGGCGAGAGGTCGGGTCTACTTCTTCGTGGAGCGGGAGGACACCGACGAGCGGGTCCTCGTGCGGACCGACCAGGTGGCAGTGGATCTCTTCTGGGAGGCGCCCGACCGGGGCCGGCAGCGGATCGTGGGACGCCGCGACCGCCGCGACCTTCCCACGAACATCCGCTACCACCTGGACCACCTCACCGTGATCCAGGACGATTTCGGTGACCGGATCCGGATCGGCGACGGCGACGAGGTGGAATCCGTGGTCCACCCGGCCGCACCCGCCTCGGAGCGGATCTACGACTTCCGGCTCGCCGACTCGCTGACCCTGCGGGTCCAGCCTCCTCTCGAGCAGGTGCGGGTCTACGAGGTGGAGGTCCGGCCGCGCGACCCGGAGGCCCCCGCCCTGGTGGGAAGCGTCTTCCTGGACCGGGAAAGCGGCGCGATCGTGCGGATGGCGTTCACCTTCACCTCCGCGTCCTACGTCGACTCCTACCTCGACCACATCCGCATCCGCCTCGACAACGCCCTCTGGGAAGGGCGGTGGTGGCTCCCCTTCCGGCAGGAGGTCGAGCTCCGTCGCGAGCTGCCCCAGCTCGACGTCCCGGCCGCGACCGTGATCCGCGGCCGCTGGGAGATCCGCGACTACGAGCTGAACCCCGAGCTCCCTCCCGCCGTCATGAGGGGCCCGAGGGTCACGTGGGCCCCCGAGGAGGAGCTCCGCGCCTTCCCGTTCGAGGAGGGGCTCCTCGACGAGGTCGCGGCGGAGGGGCTCCAGCCCTCTGCGGAGCTGGAGGAGATCCGCGCCGGCGCGCTCGAGGCCGTGGGAGAGCGATACCTCGCCGGACCGGGCGGCCTCCGTCTGCACGTTCCCTCGCTCTCCGACGCGCTCCGCTACGACCGGGCGGAGGGTCTGTTCATCGGTGCCGGGCTCTCGTGGACGCCGGTCCCTTCGTGGAGCCTGCGCGGTCACGGCGGCTGGGCCTTCGGACGCGACGACGGCTCGGTCGAGACGTCCCTCACCTGGGCTCCCGACCGCGCCGGTGCTCCCCGGCTCGGAGTGGAAGCGTACGTCGACCGGCTCGGCGACGTCGGGCCGGTCCCGGGAGCCGCGGGGCTTCTGAACACGCTCGCCGGGATCGTGGCCGAGGAGGACTGGACCGATCCGTACTTCGCGACCGGGGCCGCACTCTCGGGGGATGTGGACGCCGGGCCCCTCCGGCTCTCCGCCACCCTGCTCCGCGAGGAGCACCGTTCGGGCAGAAACGTGGTCGAGTCCGGCGGCGAGGGCTGGCGCCCGGTCCTCCCCGTCGAGGAGGGGACCCGCACCCGACTCTCGGTCCGGCTCGCGCGGCCGGTGCCCGCGGCCGGTGGGCCGGAAGCGGCGCTCACCCTCGCCAGCTCCCGGTTCGAGGGGCGCACCTACCCCTCCACGGAGGCCGAGGCGGCCTGGACCGGGCCCCTGCCGGACGGATCGGGACGGCTCTCGCTCCGGCTGCGGGGCGGGTGGGTCGGCGACGACGCCCCCCTCCAGGAGCGGGCCCTCCTCGGCGGACGCGGCACGGTCCCGGGCCACCGCTATCGCGGGCTCGCGGGAGAGGGGTGGTGGCTGGCCCGCGCCGAGGGCTCCCGGTCGCTCGCGCACCCGTGGGTGACCGGCCGCCTGCAGGCCGCTCTCGGCGGCACCTCCCTCGACGACCCGTTGCCCCCGCCCTGGCCCGCGGGCGACGGCACCCTCTTCGCCGTCGGCGCCGGCGCGGGCCTGGGATGGGACATCCTCCACCTCGACCTCTGGAGGGGAGTGGACGGCGGCGGCTGGGAGTGGGTGATCTCGGTGGACCGGCGCTTCCGTGGGCTTCTCTAGAAGGGACCGACGCCCGGCTACACCTCCTCGACGACGGTGGCCTCGCGCGGCGAGAGGAGCACGAGCTCGCGCACGGTGACCTCTGCCGTCGGGATCGTGACCCCGTCGCGCTCGTACGAGTCGTACTCCAGGCGCCCCTCCACGTAGACGCGGTCGCCCCTCGTCACGTGGTCCTCGGCGAACTGCGCGAGCCGGTTCCAGAAGGTGAGGCGGTGCCAGTCGGTGCGCTCCTCCGGCTCGCCGCCGTTCGGCTGCACCCGCCGGTTCGTGGCCAGCGAGACGTGGGCGACCTTCGTGCCGTTCTGGGTCTGACGGACGTCCGGGTCGCGGCCGATGTTGCCGACCAGGATGATCTTGTTCACCGAGCGGCTCATGCTTCTCCTCCGTTCCGGGGATCTCGACGGCCCTCCCGGGCGGTGCCGGGAAGCGCGGGTACGGACGGAGGATCGGGGACGGGGCGGGGCGCGAGAATGGAGAGGACCGCCGCGTGAGGGGCACTCCGATGGCACGGGAGGCCCGGACCGGAGCTAGAAGGGTGGCGGAGGGGCCAGCCCTTCCGGAGGCCGGACGATCGGCGCGAGCCGCGCCTGCCGCTCGACGAACGCCTCCGTGTAGACCCGGATCTCCCGGCTCCCGATCAGCTCGATCCGCCAGATGTCTTCCGGGCGGATCGCGGCCAGCTCCTCGAGTCCCCCGACCGGTCTTCTCATGTCGTCGATCCAGAGTTCGAATGGCCCGGAATGATGAGGAGCGGAGTAACACCGGGACCGCTCGGTGTACAGCCGCCGCGAGCACGGTACTTCGCGGAAGCCCCAGCGTTGCTCGATGACCTGTATCCCGTGAACCGCGTTCGAGCTGATGATCCGGCCCCGACGGAGGACCCGGGTCCGTCTCGGGATCGCTCGCAGCCGCTGGTCAAATCGATCCGCGACGACTTCCAGGCCCTCGAGCAGCAACGGCTCCGGCTCAAGCTCGATCCGGAGGGTCGCACCGTGCGCCGGGACGCGCCGGATGGAGTTCTCGTAGCCGAGGAGACCCGACCGGATCGTCAGCGGGAAATCCGCGTCGCCGACGACGGTGAACACCCCGTCGGACGCGGTCACGGCCCCGAGCCCGGGCGCTTCCACTACACGGACCTCTACGCCCCCGAGTGGTTCACCGGTCAGCGCGTCGGTGACGGTACCGCGGACGAGGATGGAGTCGCCTTGGGCCACGGCCCCTCGCGGGATCGCGAGCAGGCTCAGAGCTACGAGGAGGAGGAATCCGGACCGATTCTTTCGCACCGCAGCTTCAATCTTCATCGGTACGATCCGGCGCTCACGCCTTCGCTTCGAACCAGGAGCGCCCCACCCCGTCCTCCACCACCAGCGGCACCTCCAGCTCGATGGCCCCCTCCATCTCGGCGTGCACCGTCTCGCGCAGCGCCTCCACGCCGTCTTCGGGCACCTCGAAGAGGAGCTCGTCGTGCACCTGGAGCAGCATGCGGCCCGGCACCCCGTCCTCGAGCCGCCGCTGGATCCGGATCATGGCGATCTTGATGAGATCGGCGGCGGTTCCCTGGATCGGGGTGTTCTGGGCCACCCGCTCTCCGAACCTGCGCACGTTCCAGTTCCCGGACTGGAGCTCCGGGATGAAGCGGCGCCGACCCGCGAGCGTCTCCACCCACCCCTGCTCCCTGGCGCGTTCCACCTGCTCGTCGAGGAAGTCCCGGACGCCGCTGAAGCGGCGGAAGTACTCCTCGATGAAGGCCTCCGCCTCGTCCCGGGCGATGCCGAGCTGCTTCGCGAGCGAGAAGGCCCCCTGGCCGTACAGGGTCGCGAAGTTGATCGTCTTGGCGCGGGCGCGCTGCTCGGGCGTGACCTCCTCCACGTCGACGTCGAAGATGACCGACGCCGTCCGCCGGTGGACGTCCATCCCCTCCCGGAAGGCGTGGACGAAGGCGGGATCCCCCGAGAAATGGGCCAGGATCCTGAGCTCGATCTGCGAGTAGTCGGCGCCGTACAGGAGGTGTCCGTCCTCGGCGACGAAGCCCTTCCGGATCTCGCGGCCGACCGGGGTGCGGATCGGGATGTTCTGGAGGTTCGGATCGCTCGAGCTGAGCCGTCCGGTCGCGGCCACCGTCTGGTTGAAGGAGGTGTGGACGCGGCCGGTGTCCGGGTTCACCAGCGCCGGGATCGCGTCGACGTAGGTGCCCCGGAGCTTCTCCAGCTCCCGGTACTCGAGCATGAGGCGGGGAATCTCGTGGCCCCGCTCGGCGAGCTCCTCCAGCACGGACGCGTCGGTCGAGGGTCCGGTCTTCGTCCGCTTGATCACCGGCAGGTCCCGCTTCTCGAAGAGCACCTCCCGGAGCTGCGGAGTCGAGTTCAGGTTGAACTCGTGGCCCGCCACCTCGAAGATCTCCTCCTGGAGCCGGTCGAGCTGCTCGTTCAGCCGCTCCGACATCTCCCGGAAGAATCCGGGGTCCACCTTGATCCCGTCCAGCTCCATCCGGGCCAGGACGGGCACGAGGGGCATCTCCATCTCGTGGAAGAGCCCCTCCATGCCGGCCTCCCGGAGGTCCGCCTCGAAACGCCGGTAGAGGCGGAGCGCGCAGTCGGCGTCCTCGCACGCGTAGTCGCGGGCCGTGTCGAGGGCGACCTCGGCGAAGGAGACCTCCTTCTTCCCGGTGCCGGCCACCTCCTTGTAGCTCGTCGTGCTGTAGGCGAGGAAGTCGGTGGCCAGGACGTCGAGGGAGTGCTGTCGCCGGCCGGGATCCAGGACGTAGGAGGCGACCATCGTGTCGAACCAGACGCCCTCCATCTCCACCCCGTGGCGCCGGAGCACGACCCAGTCGTACTTCAGGTTCTGCCCCACCTTGCGCACCTCCGGGTCCTCGAGCGCCTCCAGCAGGGGCCGCATGGCGTCCGTATCGATCGGGGGGAGATTGGTGATCTCCTCCTCGTCGCCCGTGGTGCCCTCCAGGGGAAGCCGCTCGGGGTGCCGGTGCGCGAAGGGCAGGTAGAAGCCCTCGCCGGCCTCGAGCGCGAGCGAGACGCCCACGAGCTCCGCCCGGACCGGATCGAGGGAGGTGGTCTCGGTGTCGACGCTCACCCACCCCTGCTCCCGGATCCTCTTCACCAGCGCCGCGACTTCGGACGGCTCGTCCACCAGGTGGTACACGGCCTCGCCCGCGCCGGGCAGCGTGTCCTCGGGGGCGGCGTACTTCTCGAGGAGCTGGCGGAACTCGAGCGCGATGAAGAGCTCCCGGAGCCGCTCCGTGTCGGGCTCCCGCACCCGGAGGGCGTCCAGGTCCAGCGGCACGTCCAGGTCGCGCCGGATCGTGACCAGCTCCTTGCTCAGGCGAACGTCGTCGCCGTGCTCCGTCAGGGCGGTGCGCGCCCGCTTCCCGCCGATCTCCCCGGCGGCCTCCAGGCACTCCTCGACCGAGCGGTAGGTGCTCAGCAGCTTCTCCGCCGTCTTGGGGCCGATGCCGGGCGCTCCGGGGACGTTGTCGGAGGAGTCGCCGATCAGGGCCAGGTAGTCGACGACCTGCTCTGGGGGCACGCCGAACTTCTCGGCGGCGTTCCGCTCGTCGACCCACTCGGCGGCGACCCCCGTGGGACCGCCCCGGCCGGGGTTCAGGAGGCTGATCCCGGGACGGACGAGCTGGTAGAAGTCCTTGTCGCCGGAGACGATCACCGCCTCCAGCCCTTCCTCGGCGGCCCGCGTGGCCAGCGTGCCGATGACGTCGTCGGCCTCGTAGCCCTCCAGCTCGATCACCGGGTCGTGGAACGCCTCCACCAGCTCGCGGACGCGCGGGAGCGACGCCTCGAGCTCGTCCGGCATCTTCTCCCGGGTCGCCTTGTACTCCGGGTAGAGCTCCTCGCGCTGGCTCATGCCGGCGTCGAAGACGATGGCCAGGTAGTCGGGCTCGTACTCCTCCCGCACCTGGATCAGGAAGTTGACGAAGCCGAAGGGGGCGGAGGTGTTCTCGCCCCGTGAGCTGATCAGGGGCCGGTTGATGAAGGCGTAGTACGCGCGGTAGATCAGCGCGTACGCGTCGATCAGGAAGAGGCGGGGCGCCTTCTTGGGAGGGACGTCGACCATGGGGGGCGGAGCGGGAGGCGCGTAGCGGGAAGAGTCCCGCGGCGCCGGGGGATACCCGGGCGGGAAGCGGTCGTGCCGCGCCGGCGCTGCCGCGGAGAGCGCTCCCCTACTACTCCTCCTCCTCGACGGACCGGGACGTCGTCTCCCAGCCGTGGCGCACGTAGGGCCGCATGGCGTCGTAGCCGTAGGGCTCGTAGGCCCAGGCGTCCTGCAGGTGCGGCTCGATGGCCTCGAAGGTGCGGCCGTGATAGTCCGGGTTGATCCCGGCCATGTGCCCGAGGGCGTAGCCGATCCTCGCCTCTTCGTACGACTCCGGCGCCTCGCCGCGGGAATCGGCCACGAAGTGCCGGCGGTAGTACCGGTCGGTCTCCTCGGACCAGTCCTCCAGGGCGCGGCCGACCTTCTCGCCGGCCCACCAGCCGCCGACGGCGCCGGCGAGCCCGCCGATCAGGGTGCCCACCGGTCCGGCGGCGGAGCCGATGGCCGCTCCCGCCAGCGTGCCTCCCACCCCGCCCACCGCTTCTCCCGTCTGCTCGCCCGGTCCCGGGCCGGTGTCCCATTCGTCGCTCATGGATCCTCCTCGATGAAGAAGCGGACGCTCCCGAATTGTTCGGTGTGCAGGAAGCGCTCCAGCGAGGCACACGAAAAAAAGGCCCGGCGGGGCTTCCCCGCCGGGCCGTGGAACCGTCGACTCCGAGCTCAGTTGCGCTGGACCCTGGCGGCCTGGAGGCCTCGCTCGGTCTGCTGCACCTCGAACTCGACCTCGTCACCCTCCTTCAGCGTACGGAATCCCTCACCCAGGATCTGTGAGAAGTGGACGAAGAGGTCGTCCCCTTCCTGCTGCTGGATGAATCCGTAGCCCTTGGAGTCGTTGAACCACTTCACGGTTCCGCGCATCCGACATCCTCCCTCTGGGGTGAAACCCGGGTGAAGGCCGCCCCGAAGCGAGCGGTGCCACCACCCCTCTCGATCCTACTCGACCCGTGAGCCCCCCCGCAACCGCAGCGGGGGCGCTCCGGGGCGACTGTCGTCCGGGGCACAGCCGGACGGCGCTCACTGGTCCGTCGCCTCCGCCAGCTCCGGGTGGAGCCACGCGTACATCTCCCGGTTCCGGATCACCTGGCGCACGTATTCGCGCGTCTCGCCGAAGGGGATCCGCTCGCCGAACCGGAGCAGGTCCTCTCGCTCCGGAAAGGTGCGCCACACCTCCACCCGGTGGGGTCCGGCGTTGTACGCCGAGAGGACCAGCGGGAGCGTCCCGTCGTAGCGGTCCAGCAGCTCGCCGAGGAACGCCGAGCCGAGGTGCAGGTTCACCTCCGCCGTCCCGAGGGTGCGGGGGTGGAAGTCGTCGGGCCCCACGCGGCGGGCGAGGGCCCGGCCCGTCTCCGGCATCACCTGCATGAGCCCGCGCGCCCCGGCCCGCGAGGAGATGTCCTCCTCCCACGCCGACTCGCGCCGGATGATCGCGGCCACGAGGTGGGGGTCGAGGTCCCATTCGGCCGCCTCCGCCCGGAGCTGCTCCCGGTAGGGGAGCGGGTACATCACCTCGAGCAGACGGCGGTCCCATTCACGCCCCTCCCGTCGCACCTCCCACGCCAGATTGATCCCCGCGATGGTCCGGCCTCGCTCGTGGAGCGCGGCGGCCAGCAGGAGCCGCTCGTCCGGCGTCGCCGCACGCTCCCGGAGCCGCTCCTCGACCACGTCCGCCCCCTCCGCGAGGCCGGACGCGTCGAGCCGGTCGAGGAGGGTGAGGTCGCGCTCCATCCACGGGGGCACCGGACCGGGCTCCGGCCCCTCCGGCAGGTCGGGCGGGAACGGCTGATCCAGCTCCCGGACGGCGAGGAGGGCGTAGTAGTCGAGAGGGTCCCGCTCCCGCAGCCCCTGCAGGAGCTCGCGTGCCCGCTCCTCCTCACCCGCCTCCGCCCACGCCACGGCGGCCCAGAACGTCGCCTGCTGCCACCGGCGTCCCTCGGGAAAGTGCTCGACGTACTCCTCGAAGACCTCGGCGGCCTCGCGGGGCTCGCCCCGGTGGAGGTGCATCTGCCCCACCCGCATCCGGGCCAGGCCCGCGCGATCGAGGCCGGGGTTCATCTCCATGGTGGCGCGGTACCCCTCGAGGGCCTCGTCCCTCCGGCCCTCGTCGTGGAGCGCGTCGGCCCTCAGGAAGGCGGCGTTCGCCGCCTCCGCACTCGAGGGGTGGCGCTCGATCAGGCGGTCGAGGAGCGTCCGCCGGTCGGCGCTCCGCCCCTGTCTGGCCCGGAGCGCGGCCCACGCCTCGAGCGCCGGCGCCCCGATCTCCGCCGCCGTTCCGGGAGCCGAGAGGGCGCCGAGCTCCGCTACGGCCTCGTCGGCCCGGCCGGAGGTCCGCGCAAGGAGCCGGGCCCGGGCCAGACGGGCCTCCGGCTCCGGCGTCTCCACCCGCTCCACGTATCGATCCCACGCGCGTAGCGCGTCGTCGGTCGCCCCCCCGGATTCGAGCGCCTCCGCCGCCGTGCGGAGCACGGCCGGATCGTCCTCGCCCAGCTCGAGGAGCCCCCGGGCCGCCCGCACCGCGGCGCCCCCCGAGTCCCTCGTCTCGAGCGAGGTGTGGAACGCCTCGCGGGCCGCGGGCTCCTCAGCCTCCTCGCCCGGGCGCATGCGGATCTCGCCGAGGAGGGTCCACACCTCGGCCCGCCGGGCCCCGGTGAGGGCGGGGTCCTCGAGCGCGGCCAGGAAGGCGTGCTCGGCGGCCGCGGTGTCGCCCTGCGCCAGAAGCGCGGTCGCACGGAGCTCGGTCGCCCGGCGGCGCCGCTCCTCGCCGGCTCCGGCGAGCAGGGCCTGCACCTCGTCGGGCCGGCCGCGGGATGCGGCAAAGCGCGCCGCGGCCAGCGCCGTCCACCCGGCCAGCTCCTCCGCTCCGGTCTCCTCCAGCTCCTCTACGGCCGCGAGCACCTCGTCCCAGCGCTCCGCTCGGGCGAGCATCCGGGCACGGCGCACGCGATGCGGGAGGGCCACCGAGTCCGGCAGGTCGGGGGCGCGCTCGAGGTAGCGGGAGTACGCCTCGGCCGCGCCCGCCGCATCGCCGAGCTCCTCGCGGGCGCGTCCCAGGATCCGCCACCCCTCGCCTCCGGAGATCTCGTCCAGCCACTCCGCTCCCGTCAGGACGTCCCGCGCGCCCTCCCAGTTCCGCCATCCGGCGTGGGCGCGGGCCAGGAGCAGGGTCTGCTCCGGGTCGGACTCGTCCGCGCCCTGCACCCGCCGCTCGAGGATCCTCGAGGCGTGCCAGTACCGGCCGCGCTCGAGCTCCACGCGAGCGGAGTCGCGCTCCTGCGGAAGGGGGTCCCCCCACGATGCCCGCGCGTCGGGCGCCTCCATGGCGAACGCGGAGCCGAGTGCGGCCCCGGACGCCGGCGTCCGGCTCATCTCGGCGGAGGCGGAGAGCCCCACGAGGGCCAGGGTCGCCAGAATCAGGTAGGTGACGCTACGGGACATCCGAGTCGGCCGGGGGCGGCCGTGCGGCCACCGTGAGCGGGTGTGTTCGCGCCTTCCGACTCTGCAAGAAGGAATCCAACGAAAGAGGGCGGGGGCCGCCGGCCCCCGCCCTCTTTCCCGTCCGGTGCGCGACCGGGAGGCCGCGCTGCTCGGCGATCCGTTACGGAGCGGTGCCCGGAGTGCGGCTGCGGCCCGTCTCCATCTCGTGGAGGGCGTCGATCATCTTCTGAGCCGACTCCTCCATGTCGATGATCAGACGGTCGATCCGGGAGACGAAGTAGTTGTGCGCGATGCTGACCGGGATCGCGATCGCGAGTCCGGCCGCGGTGGTGAGCAGCGCCACCTTGATACCCCCGGCCACCAGCGTCGCCTCGACCTCACCGGCGCGCTCGATCGACTCGAAGGCGATGATCATCCCGATCACCGTTCCGAGGAAGCCGAGCAGCGGCGCGATGTTCGTCAGCGTGGCGAGCACCACGAGCCCGCGCTCGAGCCGGCTCAGCTCGATCAGCCCCTGGTTCTCGATGGCCTTCATGACCCGCTCGGTGCCCTCCTCGTGCCGCTCGAGCCCGGCGTACAGGATGTTGGCGGCGGGGGCGTTCGACTCCCGCGTGACCTCGAGCGCCTCCTGGATCCGGTGCTGGTTCAGGAGCTCGTCGACCTCGTCGAGGATCCGTCGCGTCCGGCGGCTCTTCGCCATCAGGTCGAAGAACTTCCAGATGATGACGATGATACCGAGGACGAGACACGCCGCGAGCGGCCAGCGCATGAAGCCCGTGTCTGCCCAGAGGCTCTGCACCTGCTCGCTGAAGGTCATGTCCGGGGCGTCGACCCCTGGGAGCTGAAGCAGGGCCATATGGAGTCGCGTCACACCGACCAAGTGATCCTCCCGGCAGGAGACTGGAACGAGAAGGTTTCCGGCGGGCCCCCGCGGCCGACCGGGTATGTCCTACGGGCGAAGTCCCGGAAGATGACCGGGCGTCGTCGCGAGTGTCAACCCCCGGGCGGGGCGGCGGGTTCCTTGATGCAGGCCGCATACTGGTTCTCTCCCTTCCGTTCCAGCGGGGGCTCGATCCGGGCGCACTCCTCGTCCTTGTCCGGATGGGGGCACCGGGGATGGAAGGGGCATCCGGACGGAGGATCGACCGGGCTCGGGACGTCGCCGGGCAGGACGATCCGCCGTCGTCCCTCCCGGCCGACGGGATCGGGGCGGGGCACCGCGCTGAGGAGGGCCCGGCTGTACGGGTGGCGGGGACGGCGGTAGAGGTCCACCGCCCGCGCGGTCTCCACCACCCGTCCCAGGTACATGACCGCCACCCGGTCGCTGACGTGCTCCACCAGCGCCAGGTCGTGAGCGATGAAGAGGTAGGTCAGCCCCAGCTCGGCCTGCAGGTCCTGCAGGAGGTTGATCACCGAGGCCTGGACCGAGACGTCCAGCGCCGAGACGGGCTCGTCGCAGACGATGAACTCGGGCTCGACCGCGAGCGCCCGCGCGATCCCGACGCGCTGTCGCTGACCGCCGCTGAACTCGTGGGGGTAGCGATCCGCGTGGGCCACCGTGAGGCCGACCAGGTCGAGCAGCTCGCGGATCCGGCGCCGGCGGCCCCGGGCGTCGCCTCCCAGACCGTGCACGCGGAGGACCTCTCCGAGGATCGCCCCCACCGTCATCCGGGGGTTCAGCGAGGAGAAGGGATCCTGGAACACGATCTGGGCCTTCCGCCGGAAGGCGCGGAGCTCCTCCCGCTCCATGTCCATCAGATCGCGGCCGGCGTAGCGGATCCGACCCGCGGTCGGCTCGAGGAGCCTGAGGATGCAGCGCCCCGTGGTGGACTTGCCGCACCCCGACTCGCCCACCAGGCCGAGGGTCTCTCCGCGGCGGAGGTGGAAGGAGACGCCGTCCACCGCCTTCACCCACCCCCGCACGCGCCCGAAGAAGCCGGAGCGGACCGGGAAGTGCTTCTTCAGTCCGCGCACCTCGAGAAGCGTGTCCTCGGGCAGCTCGCGGTCCTCCTCGAGGGGCGCGACCGCCGCCGAGGGATCGCCCGTGACGGGGCCCCGATCGGGAGCGCTCACCGGTCCTCCTCCCGGGCGCCGCGGCCGGAGGCGCCGCGGTCCTCCGCCCCGGGGGGCGCGGTCCGCTCCGTCGGCACCGGGACGGGCTCCCTCCGGCGCTCGGGCTCCTCCACCAGCCAGCACCGGGCGCCCCGCCCTTCGCGCCCCGGCACCTCGAGCAGCGGCGGAGGCTCCGTGCGGCACCGCTCCCACGCGTGCGGGCAGCGGTCGTGGAAGCGGCACGCCGGGGGCCAGTCCGTGGGCGAGGGCACCACGCCCGGGATCGGGCTCAGCCGCCCGCCGCCGGCATCCAGGTGCGGCAACGAGGCGAGGAGGCCCCGGGTGTACGGATGCCGGGGCTCGGTGAAGATCTCCTCGACGGTGCCCGTCTCCACCACCTGGCCGGCGTACATCACCACGACCCGATCGGCCACCTCCGCCACCACGCCGAGATCGTGGGTGATGAGGAGCACGGCCATGCCGCGCCGCTCCCGGATGTCGGCCAGGAGCTCGAGGATCTGCGCCTGGATGGTGACGTCGAGCGCGGTCGTGGGCTCGTCGGCGATCAGGAGCCGGGGCTCGCACGAGAGCGCCATCGCGATCATCACCCGCTGGCGCATCCCCCCGCTGAGCTGGTGGGGGTATTCGTCGACCCGCTGGACGGGCTCGGGGATCCCCACCTCGCGCAGCAACCGCACCGCCTCGTCCCTCGCCTCCCGCTTCCCCATCCCCCGGTGGAGCCGGAGCGCCTCGTGGATCTGGCTGCCGACGGTGAAGACCGGATTCAGCGACGTCATCGGCTCCTGGAAGATCATCGAGACGTCGTTGCCGCGGATCCGGCGGAGGCGCCGCTCGGGCGCGCCGACCAGCTCCCTCCCGTCGAAGCGGATCGAGGAGCCGGGCATGATCTCGCCGGGCGGCCGGGGCACGAGCCCGAGCACCGAGAGCGAGGTCACGGTCTTCCCGCATCCCGATTCGCCCACGATGCCGACCGTCTCGCCCTCTTCCACCCGGAACGACACGCCGTCCACCGCGCGCGCCGTCCCCGCGTCGGTGTGGAAGTACGTGCGCAGGTCCGTGACCTCGAGAAGGCTCATGCGATCCCGACGTCCTGCGCCATTCTCGGACTCACGTCAGCTCCTGAGGCGGGGGTCGAGCGCGTCCCTGAGCCCGTCGCCCACCAGGTTGAAGGAGAGCACCGTGAAGACGATCGAGAGGCCGGCGAAGGTGCTGATCCACCACCCGCCCAGTAGGTAGTTCCGTCCGTCGGCCACCATGGTGCCCCACGAGGGTGTCGGCGGCTGCACGCCGAGCCCGAGGAAGGAGAGGCCCGCCTCGAGCACGATCACGTTGCCGATGCCCAGCGTCGCGGCCACGATCACCGGGGCCATGGCGTTGGGGATCAGGTGCCGGAGCACGATTCGCGCGCGCGAGTAGCCGAGCGCCTCGGCCGCCTGCACGAACTCGCGCTCCCTCAGGCTCAGCACCTCGCCCCTCACGATCCGCGTGGTCCCCGGCCAGTTCGTGAGCCCGAGCACGGCGATGATCAGGAAGATCGACGGCTCGAAGAGCGCGATGATCGTGATCAGGAGCACGAGGCGCGGAAAGGAGATCACCATGTCGACGAAGCGCATGATCGCGCCGTCCCACTTCCCGCCGAGGAAGCCGGAGGTGGCGCCGAGGAAGGTGCCGATGCCGATCGCGATCGCCATGGCGACGAATCCGATGGCGAGCGAAATGCGGGCGCCGTAGAGCACCCTGGAGAGGACGTCGCGCGCGAAGTGGTCGGTGCCGAGCGGGTGCTCGAGGGAGGGCCCGACCAGCCGCTCGAGCCGGAGGTCGCCCTGCGCGAAGGGGTCGAAGGGGGCCACGAACGGGGTGAGGAGCGCCACGAGGTAGAAGAGGCCGATCACCATCATCCCTACGACCGCCAGCCGGTTCTTCCGGAAGGCGCGGGTGGCGAGCGCCCACTGACTGACCCCGCCCCGCACCGCCGCCGGATCCCGCCGGAGGTCCCACAGGGACCACGCCCACGAGCCGAAGAGGGCGAGGACGAGCGTCACGAGCGCGACCCGGTCGTCGGTGCCCCCGACGACGACGGCGGCGACCACGCGCTCGAAGCGGAGGAGGAGCACGGCCCAGGACGCGAGCCAGGTGAGGAGCGCGAAGCCGCCGGTGCCCCAGCGGCCGGCGGCGAGCTGCGGCGCGCCCGGGAGCAGCGCCGAGAGGAGCGCTCCGCCGCGGGTCCGGGGCCCCCGGCCTCGATCCGCCTCCTCCGCCCGGGCCTCCAGGGGCACCCGGTGGGGGCCCCGCCCGGCGGCCGGAGCGATCCCGGTCGGCGGCCCGCCCGGGCCCGTCGGCGACTCAGTCATACCGGATGCGGGGGTCGACCACGGCGTACAGGATGTCGGCCACCAGGTTGCCGACCACCACCATCGTGGCGAAGACGAAGCTCCCGGCCATCACCACCGGATAGTCGCGCTGGATGATCGAGTCGACGATCATCTTTCCCATGCCCGGCCAGGCGAAGACGTACTCGATGAAGACGGTGCCGCTGAAGAGGAAGGGCAGGTAGAGCCCCAGAAGCGTGATGATGGGGACGAGGGCGTTCCGGAGCGCGTGCTTGAAGATCACCTTCCGCTCGTCCAGCCCCTTGGCCCGCGCGGTCCGCACGTAGTCCTGGCGGATCACCTCGAGCATGCTCCCGCGCATGTAGCGGGCGATCCCGGCCGCCAGCACCAGGGTGAGCGACACCGTCGGGAGCGCCAGGTGGCTCAGCCGGTCCTTCACCTGGTCCCACGGGCCCAGGAACTCGTAGTCGACGCTGATCATCCCGGAGGCCGGGAAGAAGATCGGCCATTCCCACACGTTCCTGGCGTAGAGCGAGAACGTGAGGATCAGCATCAGCGCCAGCCAGAACGACGGCATCGAGTAGAAGAAGAGCGCGACGACGCTCGCCACCGAGTCGGCCAGCGAGTACTGGCGCACGGCCTGGAGCACCCCGAGCAGGATCCCCAGCACGAACGCGAGCGAGAAGGCCGCGAGCGAGAGGACGAGGGTGTTCGGGAGGATCTCCAGCACCACGTCGGCCACCGGACGGTTCTTCGCGAAGGAGTGGCCGAAATCGCCCTGCAGGAGCGAGCCCATCCAGCGCACGTAGCGCACGTGCACCGGCTGGTCGAGCCCCATGTTGGCCCGGATCTGGGCCATCGCCTCCGACGAGATGGAGGGCGAGATGTAGAGCTGGCTCGGGTCGCCCGGCGCCAGGTTCAGGATGAAGAAGATGATGGTCGCGATCCCGAGGACGAGGGGGATCGCGCCCAGCAGCCTCCGGACGACGTAGGCGGTCACTCAGAAAGGCTCAGCGGTCCGACGCCCGTCCGCCGCGGCGCGTCCGCGCGGAGGGGTCGATCCACCAGTCCTTGATGTTGAACCACTCTCCGCGCACGTCCATGATCACGTCCTGGAGCCGCCGGTTGACTCCGTCCAGTCGCTCCGGGAAGAAGAGGTAGGTGTAGGGGTGCTCCTCGATGAGCACCTCCTGGTACTCTCTCCAGAGCTCCCGCGCCTGGTCCCGGTCGGCCACCAGGGGAATGCTGTCCAGCAGCCGGTCCATCTCCTCGTTCTCGGTGCCCGACCAGCCGTACGCCTCCTCGACCTTGTCGGAGTGGAAGAGGTCGGTGTCGTCGAGCTTGAACTCCACGATCCAGGCGATGATGACGCCGTCGAAGTCCCGCCGCTCCGGATCGTTGATCTGGCTCAGGAGCGTCGACCACTCCACCACCCGGGGCTGCACCCGCACGCCGACGTCCCGGAGCTGGGCCTGCATGATCTCGGCGATGTCGGCGCGCTGCTGGTTGCCCTGGTTGTACTTCACCGAGATCTCGAGCGGCAGGCCGTCCTCGTTCTCCCGGACCCCGTCGCCGTCCCGATCGACCCAGCCGGCCTCCTCGAGCAGGCGCCTCGCCTCGTCCGGGTCGTGGGTGATCTCCTCGCCGATCGACGGGTCGTACGCCCAGTGGAAGGGGGGCACCCCGGTGTTCGCGACCGTTCCGTAGCCCTGGAGCAGGGCGTCGACCATCTCCTCCCGGTCGAGCCCGAGGGTGATGGCCCTGCGCACCCGTGTGTCGGAGAGCTGGGGCTGGCGGCTGTTCCAGCCCACGAAGACGTAGCCGCGCCAGGGAAAGCTGAGCAGCTCGAGGTGTGGCGCGTCGATGATCCGTTGCGCCTGGTCCGGCCGGGGGGCGAGGTAGACGTCGATGTTCTCGGTCAGGAGCTCGGTCAGCAGCGTCGTCTGCTCCGGGATGATCCGGTAGACGTAGCGGTCGAGGTACGGGCGTCCGCCCAGGCCGTCCGGAAAGGCCGGATTCGCGGCGAACGTCCAGCTCGCGTCCTGCCGGTGCGAGACGAAGCGGAAGGGTCCATTGCCGACCGGGCAGACCGACCCGAAGGGGTGTTGCTTCAGGTCCGCCGGGGCCACGTCGCCCAGGAGATGCTCGGGCATGATCGTCGTCGTCCGCCACGGATCGATGTACTCGGCGTGGCGGCGCATGCGGAAGGTGACGGTGAACGAGTCCACCACCTCCACCCCCTCGTCGCCGCGCTCGTAATAGGCCCAGAAGGTCGAGTTCGGGAAGCCCGTCTCCGGGTTCGTCGCCATCCGGTAGGTGTAGGCGACGTCGTAGGCGTCGGTGATCTCGCCGTCGTGCCAGTAGACGTCGTCCCGGAGGTGGAAGGTGAGCTCGGTGGTGTCGGAGTTCACCTCCCACGACTCCGCGAGGTACGGAATCGGCTGCAGGTCCTCGTCGAAGCGCACCAGCGTCATCAGGTTGACGAAGGACTGGTGCTGGCTGGCCGAGTAGTCGGCCGAGACGAGCCCGTTCATCCCGTCCGAGATCTCGCCGATGGAGCCGATCACTGCCGTGCCCCCGTACCGCTCGCCCGAGGCGGTGTCCTCGACGGTGGCCATGAATGAGTCGACGGCGGCCAGGGCATTCCGGCAGAACTCGCCGGAGGCGGCCGAGCGGTCGCGCGCTCCGTCCTCGTCCCCGCAGGCGGCGAGGAGGAGCGTGAGGGCCAGAAGGCCCGCGGCGGTGGGAAGTCTCGTCATCTCGTCTCCTTGGAAGGCCGCTTCAGCGCCGCCAGGTCCACTCCCCGGAGCGGTACCGGTCGAGGAGCCGTTGCGCAAGGTCGAGGGTGCCGGCGTCCCATTCCGCCACCCGCCATTCACCCCCGAAGCGGACGCGGAAGCCGTAGGTGAGGGCGCGCGCCACCTCCTCGGCGGCGGGCATCCGCCCGAGCGCCTCGGCCAGCGACCCCGCGGCGATCGGGGCCGGTCGGGCGGCGGCGAGGTGCGCCGTGGGCTCGCTCCCGCTCACGGGGTCGGGTCCGCCCACGGCGCTCCTCCCGTTCGCGGACCGGGCCACGGCGCCGGTCTCCGGGCGCCGGAGACCCTCCAGGCGCTCCTGGCCGGCGGCGAGGAGCACCGAGCCGTGCTGGAGGAGCGAGCCGCCCACGCGGGCCTGCGCGCTCCCGACCACCTTGCGACCGCCGAGGAGGACCTCGCCCCCCGCCGCCGCCTCGAAGCAGGCGCCCGCGTCGGGCCGGAGCGCCGGCCCGGCCCCGGTGGCGAGGCGGGCCGCCAGACCCATGGAGCGGAGCCCCTCCGCCACCGCTTCGTGGACGGCCCGGTACACCGTCCGGAGCCCGCGGCGGGGAAGGGGCAGCGCCACGGCATAGGTGAGCTCCCGGTGGTGCAGCACGGAGCGCCCGCCCGTGGGCCTGCGGACGAAGACGATTCCCGCCTCGTCGGCGGCGCGCCGCCGGTACCGGCCCCGGGCCGCCTCGTTCCTCCCGAAGGAGACGGTCGGGCGGCTCCATCCGTAGAGTCGGAGCACCGCCTCGCCCTCGACCAGCGTGCGGGCGAGCGCGTCGTCGGCGGCCATGTTCCACCCCCCCCCGGCGGGAGGGTCGTGGAGCACGCTCCAGCGGAGGCCGGAGAGCGGCTCCTCAGAACTCGTGGGAGCCGCCCGGCCGGACGATCTCGACCCGCGCACGGTTCGCGACCTTCTTCCGGAAGACCTCCGGGTCCTGCTCGATGGCCTCGAAGGTGTCGTAGTGGATGGGGATGACCACCCGCGGCTGGATGAACTCCACCGCCCGCACCGCGTCGTCGGGCCCCATCGTGAAGTTGTCGCCGATCGGCAGCAGCGCGACGTCGACCTGGTCGCGAAGGAGCTGCATGTCGGTGAGGAGCGCCGTGTCGCCCGCGTGGTAGAGCGTCTTTCCCTCCATGCGGACGAGGAACCCGCCCGGCACCGTGGTGAAGGCGCCCTCCTCGTCGCCGGCCACCTGCCCTCCGTGCAGCGCCGGCGTCATCTTCACGTACCCGAAGGGGAAGGTGTAGCCGCCCCCGATGTGCATCGGATGGGCGTTCTCGACCCCCTGGCTCTGGGCGAAGCTCACGATCTCGAAGGTGGAGACGAGCGTGGCGCCCGTCCGCTTCGCGAGCTCGATCGCGTCGCCGAAGTGGTCGAAGTGGCCGTGGGTGCAGAGGATGTAGTCGACGTCCTCCACCTCGTCGAGCGACACGTCCGACTGCGGGTTCTCGTCGAACCAGGGATCGATGACGATGCGGGTGCCGTCGTCCGTGGTGAGGGTGAAGGTGGAGTGTCCGTGGTAGTCGAGCCTCGCCATGTCCGTCTCCGTCGCCGTGAGTCGCTTCCTTCGTGCGCTCGACGTGCCGCCCGCACCGGCGGCACACCGCGGGGTTCCGGAGAGCGCCGCAGGACGCATGCCTCCCGGGGCGGCCGGCGCGCCGGCCTTCCGGATCCGGAGCCCGGTGGCGCCCCCTCTACGGACCTCCGCCTACCCGGCCGCCCCCACCGCGTCCCCGTACTCCTCGACCGGCGGGCACGCGCAGACGAGGTTCCGGTCGCCGTAGGCGTTGTTCACCCGCCGCACCGGAGGCCAGAACTTGTGCTCCCGCGTCCACGGGGCCGGGAACGCCGCCCGCTCCCTCCCGTAGGGGTGGGGCCAGGCGTCCGCCGTCACCATGCGCGCCGTGTGGGGGGCGTTGGCCAGCACGTTGTCCGTAGCGTCGGCCAGCCCCGTCTCGACCTCGCGGATCTCCGCCCGGATCGAGATCAGCGCGTCGCAGAAGCGGTCGAGCTCGGACTTGGGCTCGCTCTCGGTCGGCTCGATCATCACCGTGCCGGGCACCGGCCACGAGATCGTGGGGGCGTGGAAGCCGTAGTCCATGAGACGCTTGGCCACGTCCTCCTCGGTGACCCCCGGCCCCTGACGGAACGGCCTGAGGTCGAGGATGAACTCGTGCGCCACCCGTCCGTCCTCGCCCCGGAAGAGGACGTCGAAGTGCCCCTCGAGACGACGGGCCATGTAGTTGGCGGAGAGGAGCGCGACCTCGGTGGCCCGCTTCGCCCCCTCCCGGCCGAGGAGCGCGATGTAGGCCCAGGAGATGACGAGGATGCTCGCGCTGCCCCACGGAGCGGAGGAGACGGGACCGATCGCCCTGCCGCCTCCGACCGGCACCACCGGGTGGCCCGGCAGGTACGCCCCGAGCTCCTCGGTGACGCACACGGGGCCCATGCCCGGCCCCCCGCCCCCGTGCGGGATCGCGAAGGTCTTGTGCAGGTTGATGTGGCAGACGTCGGCACCGTAGTCGCCCGGCCGGCAGAGCCCCACCTGCGCGTTCAGGTTCGCGCCGTCCAGGTAGACCAGCCCGCCGTGCTCGTGCACCACCTCGCACACCTCCCGGATCCGCCGCTCGAACACCCCGTGCGTGGACGGATAGGTGATCATCAGGGCGGCCAGCCGGTCGGCGTGCTCGGCGGCCTTCCGCCGGAGGTCGTCGACGTCGATGCTACCCCGATCGTCGACCGCGACCACGACCACCCGCATCCCGGCCATGACCGCACTCGCCGGGTTCGTCCCGTGGGCGGAGGAGGGGATCAGGCAGACGTCCCGGTGGTCCTCGCCGCGGTCCTCGTGGGCGGCCCGGATCACCAGCAGCCCGGTGTACTCGCCCTGGGCGCCGGAGTTGGGCTGCAGCGTGACGGCGGGCAGGCCCGTGATCTCGCCCAGCCAGCGCTCGAGGTCGTCGAAGATCTCCAGGTAGCCCTCGGCCTGCTCGGGCGGGGCGAAGGGGTGCAGGTGCGCGAAGCCCGGCCACGTCACCGGCTCCATCTGGGTGGTGGCGTTCAGCTTCATCGTGCACGAGCCCAGCGGGATCATGCTGGTCGTGAGCGACAGGTCCCGGGCCCCGAGACGGTGGATGTAGCGGAGCATCTCCGTCTCGGAGTGGTGCGTGTTGAAGACGGGGTGCTCGAGGAAGGGGGTCGTGCGCACGAGTCCGTCCGGCACGCGGGGCACCTCCGCCTCCTCGACGAGCGCACCGACGTCGAGCCCCTCGTCCTCGAGGTCGAAGACCTCCAGCAGGTCGGCGAGGTCGCTCCGGTCCACCGTCTCGTCGAGGGCCACGCCCACGTCGCCGTTCTCGAACAGACGTAGGTTGATGCCGGCGCGGCGGGCCCGTGCCACGATCTCCTCGCCCCCCGTCCCGGAGGGGCGCACCCGCAGGGTGTCGAACCAGAGGTCGTGGACGATCCCGTGGCCGAGGCGCCGGAGCCCCTCGGCCAGCGTCGCCGTCCGGTGGTGGATCCGGCGGGCGATCCCCGCCAGCCCCTCCGGACCGTGATAGACCGCGTACATGCCGGCCATCACGGCCAGCAGGACCTGCGCGGTGCAGATGTTCGAGGTCGCCTTCTCGCGGCGGATGTGCTGCTCGCGGGTCTGGAGCGCCATCCGGAGCGCCCGCTCGCCGTCGGCGTCCACGCTGACCCCGATGATCCGGCCCGGGAGCTGGCGCTTGAACTCCTCGCTGGCGGCCATGTAGGCCGAGTGGGGCCCGCCGTAGCCCATGGGAACGCCGAACCGCTGCGTGCTCCCGACGGCGACGTCGGCGCCCAGCTCGCCCGGCGAGGCGAGGAAGGTGAGCGCGAGCAGGTCGGCCGCCATGGCCACCCGGATCCCCTGCTCCCGCGCCCGCTCGACGAGCTCACGGTGGTCGTCGGCCGCCCCGTCGGTGGCCGGATACTGGAGCAGCATCCCGAAGACGTCCTCCTCCAGCCGGAATTCTCCCGGAGGAGCCGCCTCGATCCGGATCCCGAGGGGGCGGGCCCGCGTCCGGAGCACCTCGACGGTCTGCGGATGGCAGTCGTCGGCCACCAGGAAGGTGTCGCGGTCCTCCTTCGTGATCCCGATGAGCATGCTCATCGCCTCGGCGGCCGCGGTCGCCTCGTCGAGGAGCGAGGCGTTGGCCAGCGGAAGGCCCGTCAGATCGATCACCATCGTCTGGTAGTTGAGCAGCGCCTCCAGCCTTCCCTGGCTGATCTCGGCCTGGTACGGCGTGTACTGCGTGTACCAGGCGGGGTTCTCCAGGATGTTCCGGAGGATCACGCCCGGGGTGACCGTGCCGTGGTAGCCCATGCCGAGGTAGGAGCGGAGGACGCGATTCCGGCCCGAGATCTCCCGTAGCCGGCCGAGCAGGTGCGGCTCGTCGGTGGCGTCCGGGAGCTCGAGCTCGCGCTCCAGCCGGATGTCCGGAGGGATGGTGGCGTCGACGAGGGAGTCGAGCGAGTCGAAGCCGAGGACCTCCAGCATCTCCTCGACCTCGTCGGCGTCGGGGCCGACGTGGCGGCGGACGAAGCTCCGTTCGGGATCGATGTCGAGCGGCATGAGGTCTGGACCTACCCCTCGCCCACGTGCTCCGCGTACGCCGCGGCGTCCATCAGTCCGTCGACCTCGGAGGCGTCGGCGATCCTGAGGCGGATCATCCAGCCCTCGCCGTAGGGGTCGGAGTTCACCAGCGAGGGATCGTCGTCCAGCGCGTCGTTCACCGCCACGACCTCGCCGCCGGCGGGGCAGTAGAGGTCGCTCACCGCCTTCACCGCCTCCACGGTCCCGAAGGCGGCCCCGCGATCGAAGGCGTCGCCCTCGGCGGGCAGCTCGAGAAATACGATGTCGCCGAGCTCGCCCTGGGCGTAGTCGGTGATGCCCACCTGGAAGACGTCGTCCTCGCCGGTGGGCTTGAGATACTCGTGCTCTTCGCTGTAGCGGAGTCCCTGTGGGATCTCGGACATGGCGGCCTCTCCGGGTCGGTCGGTGGGGCCGGACGATAGACGACCGGATCGGGGGGCGTCAAGCACGGGCGGGACGGCCCGTTCCGTGCTCCACGGACCGGACGCGGGTAGATTCACCGGAGGTCATCCGGCCCGGAGGATCGCATGAACCTGGACGCGCTGATCGCGCCGCTGCGCGCCGACGTGGTGAGCGGCGCCGCGCAGGTGTCGAGTACGGCGGCGCGGGCGTTCGGGCGGGTCGCCTCGGAGGGCGAGGCGGAGAGCGCGGAGGAGCTGCGCGAGCTGCTCGGACGGCTGGCCCGCGGCATCCTCGACGCCCAGCCCGCGATGGCGCCGCTCGTCGCGCTCGGGCGCTCCGTCCTGGCGGCGGTCGAGGAGTCCGACACCGTCGAAGGGACGAGGGAGCGGGCACGGGAAGCCGCCGGCGCGTTCCGGGAGCGCCTCCAGCGCGAGGCCGAGGGCGTGGCCCGCGAGGCCGCGCGGCTGCTGGACGAGGGCGCGACGATCCTCACGCTCTCCTATTCGTCGACGGTGCTCGCGGCCCTGGACCGGCAGGCGGGGGGCCGCGCCTCGACGGTGATCTGTCTCGAGAGCCGTCCGATGCAGGAGGGCCGCCGGCTGGCGGAGCGCCTCGCCTCGCGCCGAACGCGGGTGCTCTTCGCCGTCGACGCCGCGGCGTGGCGTCTGTCGCTCGGCGCCGACGTCGTACTCCTCGGCGCCGACTCGGTGGGCGACGGCGGGGTGGTGAACAAGATCGGGAGCTGCGCGGTCGTCCACGCCGCGCGGAGCCGGGACGTCCCCGTCCACGTGCTCGCGGGCACGAGCAAGCTGCTGCCCCCCGGATTCCCGCAACCGACCGACGACGCCCGGCCGGGCGAGGAGGTCTGGAAGGCGCCCCCGGGGGTGCGGGTGTGGAACCGGTACTTCGAGGCCGTGCCCGTGGAGCGGGTCACGTCGATCGTGACCGAGGAGGGACCCGTCGAGCCCGGAGCCGTCGGAGCGCTCCGGGAGAGCCTCGCCGTTCCCGAGCCGCTCCGGCAGTGGGCGGAGGAGCGCGCGCCGGAGTAGAAGGCCGTCGGAGGAGTAGGGCGGCCGCACGGGGGAGCCGCTCCGGGTGGAGGGGGCGAAGGCTCTCCCGCCCGGTGTGCCGCTCCGTTGCCGGAGGAACCGCCCCCCTCCTCGCGGGTTGTAGCCCCCGCCGGCCGGGCGCCCCCGGGCCGACACGCCCGGTCCCGCCCCGTCGCCGGCTCCACCCGCCATCTCCCGGATCCACCGCCGTTCGAGGCTCGCTCCATGGCCACCGTCCTTCCCGACACCGCCCGTCCCGCCCTCACCCGCCTCACGGACGAGGAGGAGATGTTCCGCGAAGCGGTGCGCGACTTCGCCACATCCGAGATCGCGCCCCGGGTGTCCAGGATGGACGAGGCGCAGCAGATGGACGAGGACCTGATCCCGCAGCTCTTCGAGCTCGGGCTGATGGGCATCGAGGTCCCCGAGCGCTTCGGGGGGGCGGCGTCGTCGTTCTTCACCTCCGTTCTCGTGGTGGAGGAGCTCTCGCGCGTCGACGCCTCGGTCGGCGTGCTGGTGGACGTACAGAACACGCTGGTGATCAACGCGCTCGCCCGATGGGGCAGCGAGGAGCAGCAGGAGCGCTACTTCCCCCGTCTCGCCGCCGACACCGTGGGCGCTTACGCGCTGTCGGAGACCGGGAGCGGCTCCGATGCCTTCGCCCTGTCGTGCCGCGCCAGCCGGGACGGCGACGACTGGGTGCTGAGCGGTCAGAAGCTCTGGATCACCAACGGAGCGGAGGCGGGCCTCTACATCGTCTTCGCCACCGTCGACCCGGACGCCGGCTACAAGGGCATCACCGCCT
>CAYPDV010000036.1:0-24832 GCA_964409525.1 uncultured Gemmatimonadaceae bacterium | reverse complement strand
ATGCGTGCGATCGAGGCGGCGAGCGATGCGCTGTACCGGGAGGCGAAGGGTGGGCGCGGGGCCGCGGACGACGGGGAGGCCGGCGCGGACTGCGGCACCGACCGCGACATCGATGGCGGGCCGGGTCGCGCGCCGGAGCTCGGCACCGACCACGACCACGACACGGGCAGCGACACCGACACCGACCGCGAGGCCGCACGCCGGCGGGCGGACGCCGTCGGGCTGCTCGCGGAGCGCGCGCTCGCTGCGGGATTCCGGGGCGGCGAAGCGCCGATCAGCGGCAGCCGCGCCGAGCGCTACCAGGTCGTGGTGCACGTGGACGAGGCGACGCTCGACGGCGCCACGCCCGGGACGGATCCGTGGGAGCCCGCGGCCATGCGCGGCCGGCGGGAGGATCCCGGCTCCCGGCGGAAGGATGATGCGCCCGGTGGCTCCGCACCCGGCGGCTCCGAGCGCTACGACGCCGAGCCCGTCCGCTCCCACCTCGACGACGGCACCCGCGTTTCCGCGGAAACGTCCAGGCGGCTGGCGTGCGACGCGGGCGTGGTGCGGGCGGTGCGCGGCTCCGACGGCTCCGTGCTCGACGTCGGGCGTAAGACCCGCACCGTGCCCCCGGCGCTCCGGCGCGCCCTCGACATCCGGGACGGCGGCTGCCGCTTTCCCGGCTGCGGGCTCCGCTTCACCGACGCGCACCACATCCGCCACTGGGCGGACGGCGGCGAGACCCGGCCGGGCAACCTCGTGCTCCTCTGCCGCCGGCATCACCGGGCGGTGCACCAGGAGGGATTCCGGCTGCACGTGGGGCCGACCGGGTGCCTGAACTTCTACGACCCGCGGGGGGTGCCGCTCCCGGCGATGCCGCACCCGCTCACGCTGCCCGAAGACGCGCGGGACGATCCGGCGGGGGCGCTGGTGCGGGAGGGGCGTAGCAGGGGCGTCGATCCCGACTGGCACACCGCGTCGGCCGGGTGGAAGCGCGAGAGCGACATCCCCCTGGAGCTTCTCGGGAGCGCGATCGAGGCGCTGGAGGCGGCGGGGTGATCCGCCCTCAATCCACTCCCTGACCGATCTTCTCGAACCGCACGCCCCGCGTCCGGCCGTTCGACACGGACAGCCCCGTCACCCGCCCCTCGTCGTCCCGCTCGAAGACGACCTCGGCCACCGGGAAGTTGCCGCGGAAGCGGTCCTCTCCGGTGGCGGCGAGGGTGGCCGGCTCGGGAAAGCGCCGGTGATCGACGGCCGGAGCGCCCTCGTCGATCTCGACCGTGTAGAAGGTCTCCAGCTCCTCGCTGTAGTACCGGCCCGCGTACGCGGCCAGGTCCGCCTCGGACGGCGCCCACTCCTCCTCCTCGAGCCGGTGCGCGAGGTGGTCGCCGTTCTGATGGAGCGTCAGCGTGCTGACCTCCCCGTTCTCGTCGCGGTGGAAGGTCAGGCTCGCGTCGACCACGGTGATCGAGAACGTGGAGTCCGACGTCGGCACGAGCTCGACCTTCGGCTGCCCGGTGGCCTGTGCGAAGAGATCGTCCTCCTCGCGGGTGATCGTGAGCACGAAGCCGGGAGCGGCCTCCAGCTCGAAGCGGCCGGTGTAGTCGTCGAGGGTCGCGGGATCGAAGTCCGTGGGATCCGCCGCGTCGACCGGATCCGCCGGGTCGGCCGGGTCGACCGGGTCGGCCGGGTCGACCTCGGTATCCCCCCGGCCATCGTCGTCCATCGCGTCACCGAAGAAGGCCTCGGCCACTCCCTGGGCGATGCTCCCCGGGAAGGTCGCGTTGTTGCTCAGCGCGATCACCGCGCCGCCGATCTCCGGGTAGTACGCCAGCATCGAGCGGTGCGCGAGGTCGGCGCCGCCGTGCTGGATGCGCCGGAGCCCCCGCTCCTCGTCGATGAAGAGGCCGAGCCCGTAGTCGGTCGTGTCGCCGCCGGCGAGGACGTAGGGGGTGGTCATCTCGCGGACCACGACCTCGCCGCCCAGCTCGCCGGTCTCCAGGTTCCGGATCCACCGCGCCAGGTCCGCGACGGTCGTGTAGATGCCCCCCGCGCCCATGGCGCCGCCCAGGTCCGGCGCGTTCCGCCAGCCGCCCTCGTCGGTCGGGCTGTAGCCCTGCGCCCGGTCCGGCACGATGTGCGAGGGATCGGCGCGCACGACGGTGCTCCGCATGCCCAGCGGCTCGAAGACGTTCTCCCGCATCCAGTCGGGGAAATCCCGGCCCGTGACCCGCTCCACGACCAGGGTCAGGAGCCCGTATCCGGTGTTGTTGTAGTTCCACTCCGCGCCGGGCTCGTTCTGCAGCTCCGGCTGGCGCTCGACGATCCCGATCAGCTCGGAGCGGTCGATGTGGTCGCCCCGGTCGATCCGGCGGCCGGTCATGCCCAGCGTGTTCAGGAACTCGCGGTAGCCGCTCGTATGCGTCAGGAGGTGGCGGACACGCACGGTGTCGTCGAACTGCGGAAGCTCGGGGATGTGCTCGCGGACGTCGTCGTCCAGCGAGAGCTCTCCCCGCTCGGCCAGGAGCGCGACCGCGAAGGCGGTGAACTGCTTGGAGGTGGAGCCGATGTTGGTGCGCGTCTCCGGGGTGAACGGGATCCCGTGGGTCAGGTTCGCCGCTCCGTAGCCCCGTGCGAAGACGAGCTCGCCGCCCCGCACGACGCCGACGACTCCGCCGGGCACGTCCCGATCCGAGAAGCGGGCCATGAGCTGATCGACCCGCGCCGCCGGCTCGTCCGCCCTCGGCTCGGCGCGCTCCACCCGGAGGGTGTAGCGGCCGGTCGCCTCTTCGAACGGGGTGATCTCGATCCGGTGCTCGCCCGCCCGCTCGGTGTCGAAGTGGAAGTGCTCGGCTCCCCGGGAGGGGCCGTCGACGCGGTGGAGGATCCGCCCGTCCGGACCGCGGACCGTGACCACGACGTCGACCGTCTCCTGCTCGGCCCGCCCGTGCACGAACCAGCCGCCCTCGAGGTCGAGCGCATAGCGGTGCACCCCGTCGGAGGGCAGCGAGTCCGCGTGGGCGCCGCCGACGGCGATCGCGACGACCGGCGCGGTGTCGGCCGCGGCCGCGTCGCTCGCCGCGACCTGCGAGTCCTGCGCGTGGGCGGAGGCCGGCCCGACGGCGAGCGCGAGGGTCAGCGCGAGAGCGGTGGCGATCGTGGACGCGGTCGCGATCGCGGAAGCGGGCGCGGACCGGAGCGCGGACCGGAGCGCGGACCGGATCGCGGTGCGGAGCGCGGAGCGGGGTGCGGGAACGGGTGCGATCTTCATCGGACGGATTCCGGGTCCGGGTGGGGGATGGATCGGGCGCGGTGCGGCGGGGCGCCCGTCCCTCCATGGTACGCATCCGACCTCCGGAATGTTTAGCCGACTCAGATGGACGGCAGCGATCCCACCCTGAGGGTCAGGGGCCACCGCACCTCGCGGGGCTCGCCGGGGGCGGCCGCACCCTCCCGGGCTCCGCCGGCCCTCCAGGCTTCCGTCATCTCCGAGCGGAACATGTCGAGGGCGGCGACCTCCCCGGCCCGCTTCAGCGCGCCGACCGCGGACCAGGTTCCCACGTATCCGAGCAGCTCGTCCAGCGTCCAGCGGGCGCGGAGCTCGAGGGGGCGCGACTCGAGCTCTTCGATCGGGATCTCCTCGAAGGGGAAAGGAAGGGTCCGGTACGCCGCGTCCACGTGCCGCCGCTCCGGGGGCCAGTGGGGCGCGAGGACCTCGTGCTGGAAGCGCCGGATCACGGGGTCGATCTCCGGGCCCACCGTGACCCCGCCGTAGGTGAGCAGCGCCACGATCGAGCCGGGCCGGCCGACCCGCCGCACCTCGGCGTAGTAGGTGTCGAGCTCGAACCAGTGCGCCGCCTGCGCGGCCGCCGCCAGGTCGACGCTTCCGGCCGAGAGGCCGCTCCGATCGGCGGGCCCCCGGCGGTACTCCACCCGGGGGTGGGGCGACGCGCGGGCGAGCTGCTCGGCGCTGGCGTCGGTGGCCACCACCCGACGGAAGCGGCGGGCGAGCACCCCCGAGAGCTGCCCGGAGCCGCACCCGGCATCCCAGGCGAGCCCGTCGGAGGGCGCGAGGTCGGCCAGGAGGTCGGCTACGGCGCCGGGGTAGCCGGGACGCCGGCGGGCGTATTCGTCCGCCACCGGCGAGAAGTGGTCCGGGAAGCGCGGCTCGTCGGCGGTCACGACGACTCCGCGGCGGTCACCGGGGCGCTCCGCGGCTCCGCGGCGGTCACTGCGACCCATCGGCATCCGCCCCGCGTTCCGGCGACCGGCTCCTCGCCTGCACCTCCTCGGCCGTGAGCCCGAAGAGGGGCGGGGTCGTCACCTCCAGCATCCGGAGCATCAGGTAGAGCTGGCCCCGGTGATGGACCTCGTGCTCGGCCAGGGCGCGCAGCCACTTCCAGGCGCTGATGAGGGTGCCGCCGGGGGTGGTGCACCGCTCCCGGAGATCCCCCGGGGTCAGGGTCGAGAGGACCTCCAGGCTCTCCGCGTGCAGCCGCTCGACGTAGGCGAGCACGGCCGGGTGGCCGTCCGCCAGCTCCCGACGATGTCCCGGGTAGCGGGGGGGCCGGAGGTGCGCGTTCTCGGTGAAGACCCACCGCTCGATCCCCGCCACGTGCCGCAGGACGTCGCCGAAGGTGAAGGCCCCGGACGCGGGCGCCCACTCCAGCCGCTCGGGGGGGATCCGCTCCACGACCCGCATCGTGCGGCCGCGCAGCTTCCCGTAGTAGTCGAGGAAGGGCTCGATCGCGGGGATCTCCATTCGGCGGCCTCGGAGGGCGGGGGGCTCAGCAGGCTTCGGGCGTCACGGGGGTGGCGGCGTCCTCGCCCACGACGGTGGTCCATTCGCGCACGCGCCAGGCGCTCACCAGGCCCTCCCGCACGTACGGATCCTCCTCGGCGAAGGCCTCGGCCGCTTCCGGCCCTTCGCTCCGGAAGAGGAGGGCCACGCCGTCCACCGGATCGGCGAGCGCCCCGGCCAGCACGAGCTCGCCCCGCCGTTGCGCCCGCCACGCATGCTCGAGGTGGACGGCGCGGAGCGGAGCCCGCCGCTCGACGTAGTCGTCGACGATGTCGTAGAAGAGCAGGTAGTGCTTCAAGGGGGTCACAGCTCCATCTCCCACGTCTCGCCCACGAGGTCCTCGCCGAAGCTGTGGTGGGGCTCCTCGCGGACCCGCCGGTAGCCCTCGCGCCGGTAGAGCCGGCGGGCGGACTCGAGCACGCTGTTGGTCCAGAGGGTGAGCGTCCGGTAGCCGGCGGCGCGCGCGAAGCGGGTGCACTCCTCGACCAGCCGGGTGCCGATGCCGAGGCCACGTGCCGCCGGCTCGACGAGGAGCAGGCGGAGCCGGGCGACCCCGTCCCGCTCCGGGTGCCGGGTGACGAAGACCGAGCCGACGTTCTCACCGTCCTTCTCCGCGATCCAGCACCGCTCCCGATCGGGGTCGAAGTCGCGCACGAATCCGGCGACGACCTCCGCCACCAGCGCCTCGAAGGAGGCGTTCCAGCCGTACTCACGGCCGTACAGCACCCCGTGTCGGTGGACCACCCACCCCATGTCGCCTGCCTGGGGCGGCCGGAGGATGTAGGGCGCCCGGTGCTCGGCCGCGGCGCCGAGGAGGCGCTCGATCGTCGACATGGACTCCACGAGGCTCCGCTGCTCGCCGTCGGAGAGGCCGACGAGCATGGCCTCGATCTCGGAGCGGGAGGCGTGGTTCAGGCGGGAGAACGCCTCCCGCCCCTCGTGGGTGAGCGAGAGCAGGTTCCTCCGGCGATCCCTCTCCGACGGCTCCTTCTCCACCAGCCCCAGCTCGTGGAAGCGGGCCAGGATCCGGCTGAGGTAGCCGGGATCCAGATCGAGCTCCTCGGCCAGGTGGGTGGCCGTGGTCCGCTCGTGGTGGGCGAGCTCGTAGACGACGCGCGCCTCGGTCAGCGAGTAGGGGCTCTCGAGCAGCCCCTCCTGGAGGAGCCCGATCTGGCGGGTGTAGAACCGGTTGAAGCGCCGGACCGCTTCGATCCGGGGAGCGGCGGAGGGCGGGCCGTCGGTCGTTGGCATCGTCACGGGTCCGTTCATGCCCCACGATACGGATGACGCTTGACCCGGTCAACTAAATTCTCACGGCGACTCCACGAACCGGCTCTCCACGAATCTGAGCTCCGCCAGGAGTGCCTCGAGGTGCTCCACCCCGAGCCGCGACCAGACGTTGTAGAGGCAGGCCTGGCCCTCGACCCGCAGGTAGGCGAGCTGGTTCGGCCCCGTCCCGCCCTCCGGACCGTAGCCGGCCCGGCTGCCGTCGGCCCAGCGGATCGTATGCGGCCACTCGTCGTAGGTGTCCGCGTCGGGCTCCACCCCGGTGCCCGCCACCCCGAAGGCGCTCCGCTGGTCGGGAAGGTCGTAGGCCACGCCCCACCCCCCGCCGAAGTGGGCGCGCCGGGGCTCGGCCCCGGCAGGCGAGACGTCGGCTGGAGCCAGCAGGGCGCAGCTCTCGCGGTTCTCGGCCTCCGCCCACGCCTGGAGAAAGGCCCGGGGCGCCCGCGTGGGGCGCAGGGGCTCGGCCGACCAGGGAGCCGGGGGTGGCGGCTCGCGCGCCGCCGGCGGCTCGGGCGTCCGGGGCGGCTCGGCCGAAGGCGGATCTCCGGGGAGGTCGGCCGGGGGCGGCTCCGCCGGCGCCTGGGGGCCGCCCGTCGCGCACGCCGCCAGGAGAAGCAGGGAAGGGAGCGTGATCGGGCCGCACGCCCGAAACCGTCGCGATGCAGTGGGGTGTGGCACGGCTCCTCCTGCGGAGATGTGAATGCGTGGCTCGCCGGGCCGGCCGACGTACGACCGGGCCGATCCGCCCGGATCCGGCTGCACGCCACACGCCAGGACCGCCGGGGGCGACCGGTCCGGCGCGCGATCGGGCGCTCACCCGTGTGCGATCCGGCGCTCCCGGTGCCGGAAGCCCGCACGCCTCGCCCGTGCACGGCGCCGGCACCCGATGTTACACTTCACTTGTCGCGCTCCGCATTTCCCGCACTCGGCTCCCGTGTCCCCAGATCCCTCCTTTCTCGAGCAGCTCAAGAGCCGGAAGGTCGTGCGCGTGGGACTCGTCTACCTGGCCACCGCCTTCGCCGCGATCGAGGTCGCGGACATCGCAGTCGAGCCGCTGGGCCTGCCGGAGTGGACGATCACCTTCCTCTTCGTGATCGCCGCCGTCTTCTTCCCGGTCGCCCTCGCCCTCGCCTGGGCCTTCGACGTGACGCCCGAAGGGGTGCGGCGCGTGGGGCCGAGCTTCGCGGCGGGGCAGGGCGCCTCCCGCTGGATCTCGGGCGGCGCTCTCCTCACCGTCGGCGCCCTCGTGACCCTCGGCGGCACGATCGGGTGGTGGGCGGGCGGCGGGCTCGGAGGCGATGCGGACGAGCTCGACGGCGCGGGGGCCGGCGCTGCCGTGGACGGGCCCGCCTCGATCGCGGTCCTCCCCTTCGCCGACATGAGCGCCGGGGGCGACATGGTGTACTTCGGCGACGGCATGGCCGAGGAGATCCTGAACGTGCTCGCGGGCAACCCCGAGCTCGAGGTGGTCGGGCGCACCTCCTCCTTCTCCTTCCGCGACTCGGACCGGGATCTCGGCGAGATCGGGCGCGCGCTGGGCGTCGAGACCATCCTGGAGGGGAGCATCCGCCGCTCCGGCGACCGCATCCGCGTCACCGCGCAGCTCATCCGCACGTCGGACCAGATCCACCTCTGGTCCGAGACGTACGACCGCACGTTCTCGGAGGACGTCTTCGCCGTCCAGGACGACATCGCCCGGCAGATCTCGGAGCGGCTCCGGGGAGAGCTGCGGGGCGGCGGTCGGGCCGTGGGCGGGACCGGGAGCCTCGCGGCGTACGATCGCTTCCTGAAGGGACGCGAGGCGTGGGCCACGCGAAACGAGGAGGGGATCGTCGAGGCCATCGACCACTTCCAGGCGGCGCTCGAGCTGGACCCGGAGTACGCCGAGGCGTGGGCGGCGCTGGCCGAGGCGTACGCGGTGGGATACGGCAACGGGCTCCTTCTCGACTACGACCGGACCGTGGTCCCGGCGCGGGAGGCCGTCCACCGCGCGCTCGAGCTGGCCCCCGATCTCGCCGTGGCCCACCGGGCGCGAGGGCTCGTCCTCCTGGACGCCTCGACCGACGCCGGACCCATTCCCTTCGAGGAGGTGGAGCGATCGTTCCGGAGGGCGCTGGAGCTGAACCCCTCCGATCCGTGGGCGCGCTTCTGGCTTTCCCAGACGCTGCAGATGACGGGACGTCGCGCGGAGGCCCGCGAAGAGGCTCGACGGGCGGCGGAGCTGGACCCGCTCGCGCTCCAGATACGGGCCGGCGTGGCCCAGCACCACCTGGTCGGCGGCGACTTCGACCGCGCCCGGGCGGAGATTGCACGGATCCTGGCCATCGACCCCACCTTCCTCACCGCGATCTTCGTCTCCGAGCTCGCCCGCGCGCTCGCCGCCGGGGAGCCGGCCGTCTTCGACTCGATGGCCGCCCACGACGAGACGGACCCGTACTCCGGCTCCGTCCGGGCGATCGGTCTCGCGGGGCTCGGGAAGGACGAGGAGGCCCGCTCCACGCTCGATCGGATCGAGCTGCACCCGTCGCGGTGGGACGCCCTCTTCCGCGCCCGCGCCTGGGAGCTGATCGGTGACGTCGACCGCGCATTCGAGGAGCTCGGGCGGATCCGCCTGCTCCACCAGGGCTACATGATCCTGGGCTGGCCGGCCGGCCCGGTACGCGCCGATCCGCGGTTCGACGGGGTGCTGGCGCGGGTGGGACTGGAGCGCGCGCCGTGAGCCGCTTCCTCCGGGAGCACGACCCCCTCCTGAACGGGCACCGCTGACGTGTTCCTGGGCCACTACGGCGTGGCGCTCGCCGCGAAGAAGGCGGGCCCGCGCATGTCCCTGGGCACGTTGGTCCTGTACGCGCAGCTCCTGGATCTCGTCTGGCCGATCCTCCTCCTGCTCGGCGTCGAGCGGGTGCGTATCGAGCCCGGCCTGATGGCGGCGAGCGACCTCGACTTCGTCCACTACCCGTGGACCCACAGCCTTCTGGCGGCGGCGGGATGGGCGCTGGCGGCGGCGCTGATCTACCTGGCGATCTCCCGCTGGGGGCGGGGCGCGTGGCTGGTGGCCGGGCTCGTGCTCAGCCACTGGTTCCTCGACCTGCCGATGCACCGCCAGGACCTGCCCCTCCGGCCCGGCTCGGACGCGGTGATGGGCGGCGGGCTCTGGGACGCGCTCCCGGCGACGCTGCTCGTCGAGCTCGCCCTGCTCGCCGTGGGGGTGGCCGTCTACCTCGGGTGCACCCGGGCCCTGGACCGGAGGGGCCGCTGGGGCCTCTGGGCGGGCGTCGCCGCGCTCCTCCTCCTCTTTCTCGGCTCCCTGGTCCAGCCGCCTCCCTCCGAGCGGGCGGTCGCGCTCGGCGCGCTCGCGCTCTGGCTCTTCGTGCCGTGGGGCTACTGGGTCGACGCCCACCGGGCGCCCAACCGGCAGATCCGGGCCGGTGTCCCCCGCCCCCCTTGACGCGCGCCTCCGCTACCGCGACCCTTGGTGCGGCGAGAAGCTCCGGTACAGTGCCGGAGACGGGCGACACGGGGTACGGGCTCTCTCGCTCGGCCCCGTTTTTGCTTCCGCGTTTACGCGTCGCCAATCACAGGTGCAGTTCGCGAGGTACGGAGATGCCGCACCCCGGGAGCACCAGCACACAACAGTACGGAGTGACGGTATCATGAGTACCAAAGGAACCGTGAAGTGGTTCAACGACGACAAGGGCTTCGGCTTCATCACCCCGGAGGACGGCGGCAAGGACTGCTTCGTCCACCACTCCTCGATTCAGGCCGAGGGATTCAAGAGCCTGGACGAGGGTGACCAGGTCGAGTTCGACGTCGTGCAGGGCCCGAAGGGTCCGGCAGCGGAGAACGTGCGGAAGGTCTGACCGACCTCTTCCGCTCGAGTGAGCAGCAGCCGTCCTGGCCTGGCCAGGGCGGCTGTTGTCTTTTTATACGATGAACGCTCTCGTCACCGGTGCCAGCGGCTTCATCGGATCCCACCTCGCCCGCCGCCTCGCCGCGGACGGCTGGGCGGTGACCGGCACGGGCCGCGATCTCTCGAAGGTCGGCGGGCTCGAGCGCGGCGGGGTGGAGCTGGCGCATGCGGACCTGCTCGACGGGGATCGGATGCGCGAGCTGGTGGAGGGCCGGGACGTCGTCTTCCACTGCGCCGCCTGGCTCGGTGGCGACGAGGAGAAGGCGGTGCCGGTCAACGTGGGCGCCACCGAGGCGCTCGTACGGAGCGCGGCGGAGGCCGGCGTCGGCCGATTCGTGCACGTGAGCTCGATCTCCGTCTACGGGATTCCCGGCGATCGCACCGTTGTCACCGAGGAGTGGCCGCTCGTGACCGGGCCGGCCGGCGGCGGGCCGGTTTCGACGTACGCCCGCACCAAGGCCCTGGGAGAGGTCCGGGCCCGCGAGGCGGCCGCCGAGCTCGGCATCGACCTGGTCGTGCTCAGGCCCGGCATGGTCTGGGGGCCCGGATCCTCGGGGTGGAGCCTCCGGGTGGCGGGCATCGTCTGCGCGGGGAAGCCGATCCTGGTGGGCGACGGCTCCGGCCACTTCCACGCCGCCTACGTCGACAACGTCGTGGACGCCCTGCTCCTGGCCGCGACCCACCCGGGTGCGGTGCCCCCGGAGGCGGTCCCCGGCGGCGCCTTCAACGTTACGGACGAGCCGCTCACCTGGCGCGAGTACGCCGGCCACTACGGCGCGCTCTGCGGAGTGGAGCCGAAGGCGGTGCCCCGCTGGCTGGCCCGCGCGCTGGCCGCGCTCTCGGCCGTCCCCGGCGTCCACCTGCCCATCGACCGTGTCCGGTACGCCATGGCCACCCGCCGCCACGTCTACTCCGCCGACCGGCTCCGCGAGCGGCTCGGATGGACGCCCCGGGTCGGCGTGGCCGGGGGGATGGAGCGCACCGCCTCGTGGCTGCGCGAGGAGGGAGTCGTATGAACTTCCCGCTCACTCAGGGGGAAGCATGCGTGGTCCGATCCGCGTATCTCCCGGATCCACGCTCCCCGAACGACGGAAGGCATCATGCTCGAAGACGTCCCTGGCTGGGTCCACCTGCTCGGCCGCGTCCTCTTCTCGGCCATCTTCATCACGAGCGGGATCAACCACTTCGTGAAACGCACGGACATGGCCGGCTACGCCCGAGCGAAGGGCGTCCCCGGCGCCGGCCTCATGGTGCCGCTCTCGGGCGCCGTCCTGGTCGTCGGGGGCCTGATGGTGCTCCTGGGATGGCAGCCCGCGTGGGGCGCGCTATTGATCTTCCTCTTCCTGGTGCCGACCGCGTTCCTCATGCACGCCTTCTGGAAGGAGGAGGACCCACAGGCGCAGCAGACCGAGATGGCGATGTTCATGAAGAACGTGAGCATGGCCGGGGCGGCGCTCCTGATCCTCTACTACGCGGGTGAGGCGTGGCCCTTCAGCCTGTAGAGGGCGCCCGCGCCCCGGCGGCCGGCGGGCCTCCGGCGGCGCCATGCTGAAGGCCGGCATCTTCGTCGACGTCGACAACCTGGTCCACAACGGCGGCTACGGGATGCGCTTCGAGGCCGTCCGGGAGCTCGCGCGGGCGCAGGGCACCGTCGTGGTGCGGGCCAACGCCTACATGGCGGTCGACCGCGACACCGAGCAGGCCGACCCGGAGTACCGCCGCAAGAAGGCGGGCTACCGGGAGGCGGTGCGACGCGCGGGCTACCGGGTCGGCCTCACGGAGGTGCGACGCTATCCGGACGGCGAGGGCGGCACGGTGATGAAGGCCAATGCCGACATGGACATGGCCATCGACTGCCTGCTCCAGTCCGAGAACCTGGACTACGTGATGCTCGGCACGGGCGACGGCGACTTCCTGCGCCTGGTCCGCGCGCTCCAGATGAAGGGCAGGCGGGTCGACCTCCTCTCCTTCCACAACACCTCCGGGGCGCTCAGGCGGGAGGTCGACTTCCACTTCGACGGCTTCCTCTGGCCCGGAATCCTGCCGGAGGACCCCGACCGGCCCGACCTGCGCCGCGGGGTCGTACACGCCGTCCAGGAGGACAAGGGCTACGGCTTCGTCACGGTGCGCACCGGCTACGAGCCGCACGAGCTCCGCGACGACGTCTTCCTCCACATCAACGACTTCACGGGTCGCCGGGGCGAGCCGGTCACGAACGAGGAGTTCAGCCGACTGCGCGAGCGGAACGCCGTGATCGAGTTCGACCTCGAGGCGCAGGAGGAGGGGCGGGTGCGGGCGGCGAACGCCCGCGAGGTGGTGCCGGAGGAGTAGGGGGATCTTCGATCCCGGAGGTCAGCGCTCCCGCGCCACCGGCTCCGGGGGCTCCTCCGGCTCCTCGCCCGCTTCCCCGTTCGATTCGCGCCCACGGGTCGAAACCTCCGCCGTCTCCGGCGAGCTCGCCCGCTCGGGGGCCTCGGCCTCCACCTCCCAGATCCGGTACCGGAGCCCCTCCGTCCGGAGCAGCGGCAGCGCGACGTTGTAGACCGGCACCCCGCCGGCCGTGCGGCCCTCGGCGCTCCCGGTGTGGGCATGGCCGTGGAAGCAGACGTCGACCTCGTACTCGTCGAGCGGCGGAGCGAGCCTGGACGAGCCGAGGAACGGCCAGATGATCTCCGGCTCGCCCTCCACCGTGCCCTGGACCGGGGCGTAGTGCAGCAGCACGACCTTCACGTCGGTGTGGAGCTGCCGGAGCGCGTTCTCGAGCTCGAGCGCCGCGTCGAGCGCCTCCTGCACGAACGCCTTGGTGATCCGCTCGCCGAATGCGGCCATGGCGCCCCGGCCGAAGCCGCCGCAGAAGCCCTTCGTCCCGGCGAAGCCGATCCCGTCGATCACGACCGCGCTTCCCTCCAGGACGTGGACCCCGTGGTCGGAGAGGATCTCCTCGACGTCGTCGGCGCGGCCCGACTCGTGGTCGTGGTTGCCGAGCACCACGACCACCGGGATCTCCAGCTCGCCCCCGAGGATCTCGGCCACGGCGCGGACCTGGTCGGGCTGGCCGTGGGTGGTCAGGTCGCCCGCGATGGCGATCACGTCCGCATCCTCCTCGGCTTCCTCGAGCATCCGGACCAGGTCCGAGCGGTTCGCGGGATCGAAGTGCAGATCCGCGAGAGCGGCGATGCGCGTCATCGTTCCTCCTCCACGGCGTCCCACACGTCGCTTCCGGCGATCTCCAGGATCCGGGGAAGCTCCCGGGTGGCCTGCACCGACTCCTTCCGGTAGTCGCGGAAGCCCCACTCGTTCACGTCCACGGCGAAGGAGAAGCGGGAGATCAGCGGACCTTGACACACCGCGCCGTCCCGCCGGGTCGCGGCGGTGGGGAGCTCCCCCTCCGCGGGGCTCTCGACCTTCTCCGGCTCAGCGCTCCGATCCCGGGTCGCCTCGACCAGGGCGCACTTCAGCAGGTCTTCCCGGACGTCGCTCGGAATGCAGTCGTGGCAGTCGGGGTAGATGAAGTCGAAGAGCAGGACCTGGGCGGTCAGCAGCCGCCAGTTCTGACCCACCCGCTCGACGAGCCATTCCCAGTCGAGCTGACGGCCCCGGTGGAGCAGGAGGTGGGCGATGTCGGACAGGTCGTTGCGGTGCCGCTCCAGGATGAAGAGGCGGTGGAGGATCAGGTCCTCGGGCGGGTCGATCCGCACGGGCTCTCCCAGGAACCACCCCCAGGGAGCCCGCTCGAGCGAGCCCGGATCGACCAGGTAGAGCCCGTTGGCCAGGCCGTAGACGAGATCGAGCGACGCGCCGTCCCGGGCCGCCTTCGCCAGCCAGTGGCGGTTGTGCAGCGAGAGCCGGAAGCCGGTGTCCGCCAGGACCTCGGCGGCGTGGAGGACCTCGTCGGCCGGGAGGAGGAGGTCGAGGTCCTTCGTCTCGCGGTGGAGGCCGGTGTAGGCGTGCAGCGCGTAGAGGCCGCCCACGGCGTAGAGCACGTCCGCCTCGTTCAGCGCCCGGAGCGCGTCTCCGTAGTGGGGCGCGAGCTCGTCCGGGACGCGGAAGTCCTCGGTGGTGACGGACTGGGCCTCGGCGTCGGTCAGGTCGTGGGGCGACGGAAGGCCCCCGGGAGCGGGGGCTCCGCTCCCGGGACCGGATCCGTTCCCCCCCTCTCCTGCGTCCGGGCTCTGGGGGTCGGGGCTCATGGTGCGCACACCGAAGCGCAATTCCCGGACCAGCGGTCGGAGCTAGCCCCCCTCCTCCGACGGGCGCCCCATCTGACCCTCCAGCTCGACCCGCGTCCGGGGCAGGCTCTCCGGATAGCGCTCCTTCAGGAAGTCGACCAGCCGCTCGCGCACCAGGCAGCGGAGGTCCCACGCCCGGGGCGAGTCGGCCGCGGTCACGAGGATCCGCACCTTCACGGTGGTCTCGGTCGTGTCGACCACCTGGACGTTCGACACCTCGCCGTCCCAGAGGTCCGTGCCCTCCAGGATACGGCCGAGCTCGGCCCGGATCTCGTCGACCGGCACCCGGTAGTCGGTGAAGAGGAAGACGCTGCCGATGATCTGTGCGGAGGTGCGGGTCCAGTTCTGGAAGGGCTGCTCGATGAAGTAGGAGATCGGCACCATCAGCCTCCGCAGGTCCCAGATGCGGATCACCACGTAGGTGGTGCGGATCTCCTCGATGCGCCCCCACTCGCCCTCGACGATCACCACGTCGTCGAGCCGGATGGGCTCGGTCAGGGCCACCTGCACGCCGGCGATCAGGTTCGAGAGGGCCGGCCGCGCCGCGATGCCGAGGACGAGGCCCGCCGCACCGGCGGAGGCGAAGAGGCTGATCCCGAGCTGGCGGATGCCGGGAAATGTCATGAGGATCAGGCTGAACGCCACCACCCCGATGAGGACCACCACGATCCGGCGGAGCAGGCGCACCTTCGTCTGGATGCGGCGGGCGCGGAGGTTGTCGGCGACGTCGAGCCGATATTCGCGCTCGACCGCGTCCTCGAGGACGGCGGCTCCTCCCACGAGGAGCCACGCGACTCCGACCACCAGGAGGATCCTGAGCAGGTGGTCGAGTCGATCCGCCCACTCCGGCTCGAGGGGGGCGGCCGGATGCGCCCAGTAGAGGGCGAGCACCACCAGGGTGAAGCCGGTGGGGCGGCTCAGACGCCGGATCAGGGAATCGCGGAGGGCGGCGTCGGCCCGCGCGATCGTGCGGCGCACCACGAGGATCAGGAAGGCGCGCGCCAGGAGGCCCGCGGCCACGGCCCCCGCGAGGACGAGGAGGCTCCGGATCACGGTCGTCTGTGGGGAAGATCGGTCACGTCCGACCGTGCCGATGCAGCATGCGGGCCGCCGCGCCCGGGGGGCCCGCCCGGCGGGGACCGAAGCGTGGCGTGGCGGGTACTCGGAGGTGTACCCTTCCCAGCATCCGCGCAACATTTCTGCGCGCAGCATTCCCCCCGAGCAGGACTCCCCCGGGAGCAGGTGAGCCGATGTCCGCACACCCGACGATCCTCTCCGCCGCCGCCGTCGCAGTCGCGCTGAGCGTGCTCCTTCCCTCCCCCGCCTCGGCCCAGTCGAATCGCTTCGAGGGCACCTACAGCCACGATCCCACGGCCGGAGACCGGATGGAGGAGGTCGTGGACGAGGGCGTGAGCCTGGTCCGGAGCTGGCTCAAGCGCCAGTTCGCCCGGAGCCGCATCCGCGAGACGAACGTGCCGTACGAGTGGATCCGGATCGAGCTCGACGACGAAGGGACCCGCGTGGTGACGGATCAGTGGGACCTCGTGGTTCCGTACGAGGGCGGGATCCAGGGCTGGGAGCGGGCGGACGGCGATCTCGTCGACGTCACGGCCACCCGGCTGCCGGACGGCTCGCTCCGACAGCGCTTCCAGGGTGAGGAGGGCGCCCGCACGAACGTCTACCGGCTGAGCGGCGACGGCCGGACGCTGACGATGGAGGTCACCGTGACCTCCGATCAGCTTCGGGAGCCGCTCTCCTACGAGCAGATCTACCGGGCCGAAGCGCAGGAGCGGTGAGCCCCGTCGGGCGCACGTCTTGACCGGTCCGCGCGTCCGTCCAGATTAGTCCATCCAGATCGATTCGGTTCGTCGTCCTTCCCTTCGGTGAAACCGAAGGGCCGGGGTACCTCACCATCGCACGCGCATGACGAGCTTTCCGATACGCTCGGAGGAGCGGGAGAGACGAGACGCCCCGTCCGGACCCTCCCGGCCGACCGAGGTGCAAGATTCCCGGGGTCCCCTCTCCCCGGACTCCCCCGCCGCTCGGGAAGGGAGCGTCCCCCTCGCGCGGCGGATCGGCGACGCGCTGGGCCGGAGGGTGCCGGCCCTCACCGCGCGCTGGTGGGAGCGGCTCGCCGAGATGGACTGGCTCCGCCCCCGCCAGGCGCTTCCGACCGAGCCCCCCGACGAGATGGCCGCGGTCGTCCGCTGGCTGGCGGGATCGGTGGCGCGGGTGGACCCGGTCGCGGCCGGCGCCGAGGCCGCGATCGCCGATCTCGTGCGCTATCACGAGCGGTCGGGCCGCTCGCTGGAGGAGGTGCTCATGCACCTCCAGGCGCTCGGCGGGCTCCTCTTCGACGCCCTCGCCCGGGAGATGGAGCGGCTGGCCCCCGGCACCCCGGCAGCCGAGGTGGCCCGGATCGGGGGTCGCCTCAGTGCCGGCGTCGGGATCCTCCAGTCGGTCGCGGTCGGAGCGCACCGGGACCAGGAGGGACGCCGCCTGGAGTCCTTCGCGAACACCCTGGTGCACGAGCTCCGCGATCCGCTCGGAGCGGCGCTCACCGGCGTCCAGACCGTGCAGGCGCTCGGGGACGATCCGGGCACGGAGGAGCGCCGGCAGACCCTTCTCGTCCGGATCGAGAACGGCCTCACGCGGGTCAACGTGCTCATCGACTCCATCCGCTCGCTCACGCTCCGCGGCCGCCGTCCCGAGGCCGAGACGGGGGGCGTGGACCTCCTTCCGACGCTCGTCGGACGCACGCTCGCCGAGATCCAGGCGGCCGGGCCGGATGGCGTGGAGGTCGTGCTCGAGAGCGAGCCGCCGCCGATCCTCGTGCCCCGGGATCCCGTCCAGCTCGTGCTGCACAACCTCGTGCGGAACGCCGTCAAGTACGCCGATCCCGGAAAGCCCCGGCGCCGGGTCCGGATCGGCTTCGAGCCGACCGACGGGGGGGCATGGCGGATCCGGGTGGAGGACAACGGGATCGGGATCCCCGAGGAGGACCAGGAGCGGATCTTCGACCGCTTCTACCGCCGCGGCGAGGGCCCGCAGGACGGCTTCGGGCTCGGCCTCGCGATCGTCCGCGAGGCGGTGGCGCACATGGGGGGCATCGTCCGCGTCGAGAGCCGGCCCGGTGAGGGGAGCACCTTCTCCTTCACCATTCCCGCGGAGCACGTCCACGTCGAAGAGGGGGGCCGCGCCCGGCCCTAGGCCGAGCCCGCCGGTCACCTCGCCGGTCTTGCGCAGGGAGGCCGCCGGGGGCCCTCTTCCCGCATGCGAGAGATCGAGCGCCAGTTCCTCTGTCCGGCCCCCGACCCGGAGACCCTCGAAGGCGGCCGGCGGACCGAGATCGTACAGGGCTACATCACTCGCGGTGACCCGGCCGTGCGGGTCCGCCGGGCCGTGGGGCCGGAGGGCGCCGCCCGCTGGATCCTCACGGTGAAGTCCGGAGCGGGCCGGGTGCGGGAGGAGGTGGAGGCCGAGGTCGGCGACGACGACGGCGAGGCGCTGCTCCGGATGGCCGGGGGGCGAACGCTCCGGAAGGTGCGCCACCGCCTGGGGCGCTGGGAGATCGACGTCTTCGGCGGCCCGCTCGCGGGGCTCGTGGCGGCCGAGGTCGAGCTCGAGCGCGAGGACGAGCCGCTTCCCGACCCCCCGCCGGGCCTCGAGCTCGGTCCCGAGGTGACCGACGAGCCGCGCTGGACGAACCAGTCGCTCGCGCACCTCGACGCGGACGGCGCGCGCGCCGCGGTGGGCGAGGCCCGCCGCCGCCTGGGCGCTCCGGCCCCGCCGGAGGAGGAGTCGCCGTGGACCCCGTGACCCACACCCTGGCCGGCTGGAGCCTCGGCCGCGCGGGCCTCCGGCACGTGAGCCCGCTCGCCGTGGCCACCCTCGTGATCGCCGCGAACGCCCCCGACGTGGACGCCCTCGCCTACCTCGAGGGGGAATACGTCGCGCTCGCCTTCCGGCGGGGGTGGACGCACGGGGTCCTGGCCTGGGTCGTCCTGCCGGTCCTCGTATGGGCGGCGGTCCTCCTCTTCGACCGCACGCTGCGCCGATGGCGGAGGCCGGCGGCCGATCCGGTCCGGGCGGGGCCGTTGCTGGCCGTGGCCACGCTCGGGGTGCTGACCCATCCCCTCCTCGACTGGCTGAACACCTACGGCATCCGCCTCCTGATGCCGTTCGACGACCGGTGGTTCTACGGAGACGCGCTCTTCATCGTGGACCCGTGGCTGTGGCTGCTCCTGGCGGGGGGTCTCTTCGTCGGGAGTGCGCCGGGGCGGACCCGGGCCGTCGGGTGGATCCTCTTCTGGGCCGCGGCCGGCGCGCTCCTCTGGTGGACCTCGCCGCCGGTGCCCGCCTGGGGCGTGGTCGTCTGGCTCGGCGGCGGGCTCGGGCTCCTCTGGATGCGGCGCGCCCTGCGGAAGCGGACGAGGCGCCTCCGCGTGGAGCGGGACCGCGCCCGGACACCGGCGGCCCTGCCGGGCGAGCTCGCCCCTCCGCCGGCGGAGGGGCCGTCGGGGTGGCCGCCCCGCGTGGGGCTGGCGCTCGCGACCGTGTACGTCGGGCTCATGATCTTCCTCTCCGCCCGCACCGAGGCGAGGGTCACGGAAGCGCTCGTGGAGAGCACGGGCACGGCTCCCAGGGAGGTCCTCGCGTCGCCCCGACCCGCCGATCCGCTCCGCCGGCAGCTCGTGATCGCGTCGGCGGGGGGGTACCACTACGGAGAGGACCGGGTGGCCCGGGGATTCGACATCGACCCTGGCTTCCTCCGTGCGGCCCCCGAGGACGAGGTTCCGGAGGGGGCGCTCCGCCGCCCGGACGTGGCGAACTACCTCGAGTGGGCCCGCTTTCCCGTCGTGGAGGTCACGGCCGCCCCGGGCGGATCCCTCGTCCGCGTCGGAGACGCCCGCTACCCCGGGAGCGCCGGCGCCGGGAGCCTCCGCGGAATCACCGTCCAGCTCCCGGAGCCCGAGCGCTCCTCGCCTTCCGCCCCTCCGTCCGGGGCCACTCCTCCTTCCGGGACTCCGCCGTGATTCGTGCCCTCCTCGTGCTCCCGGTCCTCCTCGTCCTTCCGGCGCTCCTGTGGACCGCCGCTCCCGCCCGGGCCCAGGCCGAGCGACTCCACCGCCTGCTCGAGCAGGAGTGGGAGTGGCGGCTCGCGAATCATCCCGAGCGGGCGACGTTCCTCGGCCGCACCGACCACGACGACCGCTGGACGGACTGGACGGCCGCGGCCGTCCGGGAGCGGCAGGCCGCGCGGCGGCGGCAGCTCGAGTCGTTCCGGGAGGTCGACCGGGCCGGCCTCTCCGCCGAGGACCGCCTGAACCTGGACCTGATCCTCGGTGAGCTGGAGCTGGAGGTGGAGGGCGCCCGCTTTCCCGGGGAGCTTCTCCCGGTCGACCAGATGGACGGCGTCCAGAAGACGATCGCCGCCGTCTTCCAGGCCATGCCGGCGTCGCGCACGGAGCACCTCGAGAACCACGTGGCCCGCCTGCGGGGGGTCGAGACCCTCCTGGATCAGAGCGTGGCCCTCCTCGAGCGGGGCGTCGAGCGGGGCGTGGTCCACGCCCGCCTGCCCCTGCGCGACGTGCCCGCCCAGATCGACGTCCTCGCCCCCGAGGATCCGCACGAGAGCCCGCTCCTGACCGGGTTCTCCGAGCGGCCCCGCGCGATGGATCCGGCGGAGTGGGAGGCGCTCCGCGGGCGGGCGGAGGAGGCGTACCGCGAGGCGGCGCGACCGGCGTACCTCCGGCTCCGCCGCTTCCTGGTCGAGGAGTACCTTCCGGCGGCGCGCACCGACGAGGTCGGCTGGAGCGCGGTGCCCGACGGCGAGGCGTGGTACCGCCACCGGATCCGCCGGCTCACCACGACGGATCTCTCGCCGGAGGAGATCCACCGGATCGGGCTGGACGAGGTAGCCCGCATCCGGGCGGAGATGGAGGCCATCGTCGAGGAGACCGGCTTCGAGGGCACCTTCGAGGAGTTCCTGGACTTTCTCCGCACCGACCCCCGCTTCTATCACGAGAGCGCCGAGGCGCTGCTGGCCGAGTACCGCGACATCGCGAAGCGGGCGGACCCCGGTCTGGTGCGCCTCTTCGGCCACCTGCCAAGGCTCCGCTACGGCGTCGAGCCGGTGCCGGCGTACGCCGAGCGCTCCGAGACCACCGCCCGCTACCGTCGGGGCAGCCTGGAGGCCGGCCGTGCCGGCACCTTCCTGGCCAACACCTACGACCTCTCGAGCCGGCCCCGCTGGGAGATGGAGGCGCTGACCCTCCACGAGGCCGTGCCGGGTCACCACCTCCAGATCGCGATCGCCCAGGAGCTGGAGGGGCTTCCGGAGTTCCGTCGCAACTCCGGCCCGACGGCCTTCGTGGAGGGGTGGGCGCTGTACGCCGAGACGCTGGGGCCGGACCTCGGCTTCTACCGGGACCCCTACGCGCGCTTCGGCGCACTGACCTACCAGATGTGGCGCGCGGTCCGGCTGGTCGTGGACACCGGGATCCACGCCATGGGGTGGAGCCGGAGCCGGGCGATCGACTACTTCCTGGAGAACTCGAGCAAGCCCGAGCACGACGTGACGGTCGAGATCGACCGCTACATCGTCTGGCCGGGCCAGGCGCTCGCCTACATGCTGGGCAAACTGCGCATCGAGGAGCTGAGGGAGCACGCCGAGCGGACGCTCGGAGCCGACTTCGACGTGCGCGCCTTCCACGACACCGTGCTCGGGGCGGGAGCGCTCCCGCTCGACGCCCTGGAGCGGCGGGTGAGGACGTGGATCGAGGAGGAGGCCGCCGCCTCCGGGGGATGACGGCACGGGATCTGCACTTTCGAGGGCGTGAACCCTTCGATGGAGCGATCCATGACCCGCACGTCCGACCCTCTGTCGGCCGCCGTACTCGCCCTGCTCCTGCTCGTGTCCGGTTCCGCGTCGCCGCTCGCCGCGCAGGACGTGGACTTCGATCTCGACGTCGAGCTCCTGCCCCTGGTGCAGCTCCCGGTGGCGGTCGCCCGCGTCGAGGCCGCCGGGGTGCCGTTGGCCGACCTCCGCATGCTCGTCCCCACCCTCTTCGAGGCGGGGGTGCCTCCGTCCGAGATCCTGGAGACGGTGCGCTTCCTCCCGGCCGTGGAGGGCCGGGACATCGCCTTCGGGATCGACGACGACGAGTTCCGCAGGAGCGTACAGGGTGAATCCGCGCGGGGCTCCCGCGGGATGGGCTCCTACGTGCAGGCCCTCCACGACCGGGGGCTCCGCGGACAGGAGCTCGCCGAGGCGATCCACCGTGAGCTGAACCGGCGGGGCATTCCCGCCGGAGGCGCGGACGGCCGCGGACAGCCCGCCCGGGTGCCCGCCGAGCGCAGGGGCGTCCTGGAGCGGGGCTTCCTCTTCGAAGCCGACGACGATGCCCGCCGGGGCCGGAGCATCGCCCCGGGTGTCGGCCGCGGCGGCCCCCCCGCCGACCGCGGAGAGGCCGACCGCCGAGGCCCCCCCGCCGACCGCGGAGAGGCCGACCGCAGAGGTCCTCCCGCCGATCGCGGAGAGGCCGACCGCCGAGGCCCTCCCGAGGACGGACAGGGGCCGCCGGACGATCGAGAGGGCCCACCGGAAGGCCGGCAGGGCCCACCCGAGGGCCGGCAGGGACCTCCCGAAGGACGCGGAGGGCCGCCGACCCAAGACCCACGACCTGGAGGGACATCATGATCCGCCGAGCGTCGATGCGACCCGTGCTCTCCGTGCTGCTCGTCTTCGGGCTCGCTCTTCCGGTGGTCGCGTGCGGCGATGCGGACGGTGACGCGGAAGTCGCTGCAGACACGGTCGACGCCGAACGCCTCGGAGAGATGGGCGGCAGGATCTACCTCGAGCCGGAGCAGGCCGAGTCGATCCTCCAGGAGGCGGACCTCGACCGGGAGACCTTCGCCGCGCGGGTACGGGAGGTCTCCGCCGATCCGGAGAGGGCGCGCGAGTACGCCGAGGCGTTCGAGCGTGTGGCCGACGAGGAGGCACCCGCCGACGCCCTCCCCACGGGCACCGGAGTGGACGACGACCGCGGCGCGGACGAAGCGACCGACTGAACGGACGAGGCCGACCCCGCCCACGGGACCGCCGATCCGGCCTCAGGCGAGGAGCGCCGCGGTCTCCCGCACGGTGGAGACGTGGATCTCGACCGTGTCCTCCTCGCGGAACGCGTATCCGCCGGCGAGCGTGGCCGCGACGGGGATCCCCCGCGCCCGGCACCCCTGCAGGACCGTCCGGTCCCGTTCGCGGAGCCCCTCCCGGCTCAGCGACAGCCCGCCCAGCCGGTCCTCGCGGTACGGGTCCGCCCCCGCCAGATAGAGGACGACGTCCGGCTCGAAGCCGTCCAGCACCTGGGGAAGGTGGCGCTCCAGCCGCTCCAGGTAGGCGGTGTCGTCCGTGCCGTCGGGCAGACCGACGTCGAGGTCGCCGGGCGGCTTGAGGGCCGGATAGTTCGCCTCCTGGTGCATGGAGAAGGTGAAGACCGCGGGCTCGTCCCTGAAGACGGCGGCGGTGCCGTTTCCGTGGTGCACGTCGAGGTCGACGACGGCCACGCGCTCCGCCTCGCCCGCCGCCCGGACGGCCCCGGCGGCGACCGCGACGTCGTTCAGCAGGCAGAAGCCCTCGCCGTGGTCCGGGAAGGCGTGATGGAACCCCCCTCCCAGGTGGACGGCCGCCCCGGCCCCGAGCGCCCGTCGGACCGCGAGCGTCGTGCCCCCGCAGCACAGCACCATCGCCTCCCGGAGCTCGGGCGAGAAGGGGACCTCCAGGCGGAGCTCCTCCACCGGATCGAAGGATCCATCCCCGACCTTCCGGAGGTACCCCTCCGTGTGCACCCGGGCGAGGTCGTCCGCGGGGGCGGGGGTCGGCTCCAGGTGCCCGTCCTCCGCGAGGAGGCCCTCCTCGACCAGGCGCTCGTACACCCGCCGGTACTTCCGGGTGGGAAAGACGTGCGGACCGATGTCCACCTCGTAGGCGGGCGACCACACGATCGGCGGGTGGCGCGCCGCCGCGCCGCCGCGCTCCTCCGCTCCGGTCACTCCGCCGGCACCTCCCAGCGCCGTACCGCGGTGATGAGCTGGCGGTCCGGCTCCAGGTCCTCGATCTCGCAGTCGTCGAATCCCGCCGCGGTGAGCCACGCCGCGTACTCCTCGGCGGTGTAGGTGTCGCCCCCCTCGGTGCGCAGCAGCATGACCAGCCCGAAGCGGGCCGCCCGCGGGCTCTCGCCGCGCACCATCTCTCCGATGGCCACCAGGCCGCCGGGGCTCGTCACCCGCGCGACCTTCCGGAGCAGCTCGCGGCCGGTCGCCGGCGGGTAGATGTGGAGCACGTTGCTGAGGAGCACGATGTCGAAGGGCCCGGCCGGGAGCTCGTCCTCCAGGAAGTCGGCGCCGACCAGACGGATGCCGGGCTCGTCGCGGAGCCCGTACTCCTCCGCCACGAAGTCCACCGTCTCGGGACGGTCGAGGAGCGTGACCTCGAGCCCCTCGGAGGCGAAGGCACGGGCGTAGTGACCCGGACCGCCCCCCAGATCGAGGACCGACCGGGCCGCCGGGTTCCGCTCCAGGCAGTCGCGGGCGGCCGCCTGTACCCGCGACGCCGGCGCGGCTGCCATCGCGGCCATGAAGCGGGCGAGGGACGCGCGCTCGGCCTCGGGATCGGGCTCGGCCCCGGCCCCGCCCTCCGGCTCGGCGGCCGCCGCCGGTCCCGCGTCGACGGTCTCCTCCTCGAGCGGCCCCCCGGTCCGGAGCGCCTCGCCGAGGCGCGTCCAGGCGCGGAGGTTCTCCAGCCAGAGCGGTAGCCCGCCCCCCTCGTACTCGTCGCTCGACGGGTCGCCGGCCCGACGTCCGAGGGCGGTGAGCCGGAAGCGCTTTCGCTTCCGGCACTGGACCACGTCCAGCTCCTCCAGGACGGGAAGGAGGATGGCCACGGCGCGGCGGTCCAGCCCGGTGCGCTCGACCAGCTCGTCCAGGGTGGCCCCGTCGCCCGCGAGCGCCTCGAGGACGCCGGCCTCGACGGCGGCGGCCACGGTCACCATCTCCTCGGCCAGGTCGCGCAGCGTGCCCAGGGGGATCTTGCGGAAATGCATCGGCTCCTCCCTCGGGGTGGGGAATCGGTCGGAAGGTCGGGCGACTTCCGGGCGGTCGCGAGGGACCGCCAGGCGGTGGGCCCGCCCCCGCATCTCCCGCAGGGAAGAATCGTACCTCCGGCCTTCCCGCGCCGGACGAGCCCGACCTCTTTGCCCGGCGCCGCCGGCGGGCCTACGATGGGGTCCCGGGCGGTCGGCCCGGCCGTCGGAGCGCCGCGGCATCCCCCCGGATTCCCGTGAAAGGACAGGAGGAGACGGTTGGAGCGTACCGAGACGAAGAGGCCCGTGGTCGCCGCCGCCGAGGAGATCCTCGGGGGCTACTTTCCCGTCCTCGATCACGGCTTCGTGGCCCTCGTCGACTACATGGGCACCGACGCCGACGTCGAGCGCGCCGCCCGGGTGAGCTACGGCTACGGCACCCGGAAGACCTCGGCCACCCGGGGGCTGGTCCGCTACCTCCGACGCCACCGCCACACCACGCCCAGCGAGATGGTGGAGCTCAAGTTCCACTGCGCCA